>NZ_JBHXVO010000023.1:0-133872 GCF_042672265.1 Nocardia sp. NPDC127526
ACAACTAAAACCCGACGCGCCGCACCTGAACCCGGTCGGGCGCTACCCTGTACCTGGGGGCTTCGCCCCCAGACCCCCAGAGGGAGGGGAAATGGGGGGCGGGAGCCCCCAAACCCCCACTCAGTGGGGCGGAGCCCCACACCCCTCGCCAGCGGTGCAGCCCGCGGACAGCTGTCTGTGAGGGTGTGGGGGCTTGCCCCCACAATTTCTCTTACCCGGGGTTTGGGGGCCCGCCCCCAAACCTTCCTTCTTCCCTCAGCTGAGGGCTTGCTCGATGTCCGCGAGGAGGTCGCTGATGTCTTCGATGCCGACCGAGAGGCGGACCAGGTCGGCGGGGACCTCGAGGGCGGAGCCCGCGGTGGAGGCGTGGGTCATCGCTCCGGGGTGCTCGATGAGGGATTCCACGCCGCCGAGGGATTCGGCGAGGGTGAAGAGTTTGGTGCGGGCGCAGAAGTCGAGGGCTGCCTCTTTGCCGCCGTGGACGCGGACGGAGATCATGCCGCCGAAGCGGCGCATCTGCTTCTGGGCCACGGTGTGGCCGGGGTGCTCCGGGAGGCCCGGGTAGATGACCTGGGCGATCTTCGGGTGGTTGGACAGGTATTCGGCGATGGTCTCGGCGTTGTCGCAGTGCTTGTCCATGCGCAGGGCGAGGGTTTTGATGCCGCGCATGGTGAGGAAGGCGTCCATGGGGCCGGGGACGGCGCCGGCGCCGTTCTGCAGGAAGGCGAACTTGGCGTCCATCTCCTGATCGTTGGTGATCAGGGCGCCGCCGACGACGTCGGAGTGGCCGCCGAGGTACTTGGTGGTGGAGTGGATGACGATGTCCGCGCCGAGCAGCAGGGGCTGCTGCAGGTACGGGGAGGCGAAGGTGTTGTCCACCACCAGCTTCGCGCCGCCATTGTGGGCGATCGCGGCGAGGGCGGAGATGTCGCCGATATTGAGCAGCGGGTTGGTGGGGGTCTCGATCCAGATCAGCTTGGTGTTGGGGCGCATGGCCGCGGCGACGGCCTCGGGATCGGAGACGGGGGCGACCGAGTATTCGATGCCCCACTGGGTGAAGACCTTGTCGATGAGCCGGAAGGTGCCGCCGTAGGCGTCATTGGGGATCACCATGTGGTCGCCGGGGCGCAGGTTGGCGCGAATGGCGCAGTCGGTGGCCGCCATGCCCGAGGCGAAGGCGCGGCCGTAGGTCCCGGATTCGAGCGCCGCGAGGTTGGCTTCCAGCGCGGTGCGGGTCGGGTTGCCGGTGCGGGCGTACTCGTAGCCGCCGCGCATGCCGCCCACACCGTCCTGGGCGAAGGTGGAACTCGCGTAGATCGGCACGTTCACCGCGCCGGTCTGCGGATCGGGATCGAACCCGGCGTGCACTGCCCGTGTGGAGAAACCAAGCTGATCACTCATGGGAACAGCCTAGGTCGGCGGAATTCGCGGCGATATCCAGCCCTGGGCCAGGCGGCGCAACGATCGGGCCAATGCCCGCGCCGGATTGCCACGGGGACCCCGGCGCGGCCGTTGTGGGCGGGCCGGGCGCGGACCTAGTGTGGGCGGCATGGTCACCGTAGACGAGCTGTTCGCCATCGATTCCCTGCTCTCCGGCGAGGAGCGCGAGATTCGCGACACCGTGCGCGCTTTCGCGGCGGAGCGGCTGCGGCCAAATATCGCGGACTGGTTCGAGGCGGGCACCTTCCCGGCCCGCGAGATCGCGCCGGAGCTGGGCAAGCTGGGGCTGCTCGGCATGCATCTGGAGGGCTACGGCTGCGCGGGCACCTCGGCCACCGCGTACGGGCTGGCCTGCCTGGAGCTGGAAGCGGTGGATTCCGGTGTGCGCAGCATGGTTTCGGTGCAGGGCTCGCTGGCCATGACCGCCATTCACAAGTACGGCTCGGAGGAGCAGAAGCAGCGGTGGCTGCCGGATATGGCGGCGGGGCGGCTGATCGGCTGCTTCGGGCTGACCGAACCGGATTACGGCTCCAATCCGGGCGGTATGCGCACCCGGGCGCGCCGGGATGGGGACGACTGGATCCTGGACGGGTCCAAGATGTGGATCACCAATGGCTCGGTCGCCGATGTGGCGATCATCTGGGCGCAGTCGCGCGAGGGTGAGCGCGACACCATTCGCGGGTTCGTGGTCCCCACGGACACACCGGGTTTCAGCGCCCGCGAGATGCATCGCAAGCTGTCGCTGCGCGCGTCGATCACCGCGGAGCTGTCGCTGGACGGCGTGCGCCTGCCCGCCGACGCCATGCTGCCGGAGGCGCGCGGGCTGGCCGCGCCCCTGGGCTGCCTGTCGGAGGCCCGCTTCGGCATTATCTTCGGCGCGCTCGGCGCCGCGCGGGACTGTCTCTCCGCCGCAATCGATTACGCCCGCACCCGGGAGGTCTTCGACAAGCCCCTGGCCGCCTATCAGCTGACCCAGGCCAAGCTGGCCGATATGGCGGTGGAGCTCGGCAAGGGACAGCTGCTGGCGCTGCACCTGGGCCGGCTCAAGGATCGCGGCGAGATCCGGCCGGAGCAGATCAGCGCGGGCAAGCTCAACTCCACCCGCGAGGCCATCGCCATCGCCCGGGAATGCCGCACGATTCTCGGCGCGAACGGGATCACGCTGGACTATCCGGTGCTGCGGCACGCCAACAACCTGGAGTCGGTGCTCACCTACGAGGGCACCGCGGAGGTGCATCAGTTGGTGCTGGGCGAGGCGCTGACGGGCGCCAAAGCGTTCCGCTGACGGGCATTCCAGCGATTTCGGGAAACTGGGCGATATCTCACAGCGACCGTCGCGGATGCCGGCCGATTGCTAGCATGACCCCGTGTTTTCGTCCGGCTCCGCGTTGCTCATCGTCTCGGCGCGCAAGACCTTGAACCGTCTGCAGCAGACGCACGGAGTTCCGGCGCAGGCGGCGGCGCGTGAATTCCCGGCGGTGTCCGCCGAGCTCGACCAGCACGCCGCCGCCGTCCGCGACATCCTCGATATGGGCGTCGAGAACTCGGCTGCCCTCCCCCCGAGCGTGCTGCTGGCCGGCTACGCCCGCGGCCTGCTCGAGGACGCCGACGAGACCGAGACACCGGCCCCGGAATCACTTCCGGACTGGCAGGACGCCGACTGGGTGCATCTGCGCCTGGCGTCGCTGTGCCTGCTCGCCCGCGAGGGATGATCAACTCTCGGAGTAACCGACTCTCGGAACTCTCAGGGGCAAGCCCCTGAAGCCCCGGGATTACCGCGGGGGTTCGCCGTAACCACCCCGATCGCCGTATCCGCCCTGTTCGCCGTAGCCCTGTTCGCCGTAGCCGCGCCGCTGGCTGTAGTCGGGGCGGCCGTAGTTCGGCTGGGAGCCGCCGGCTTGGTCGCCCCATTTGCCCGGGGGCATCTGGCTTCCCAAGGGGCGCTGGGGCATTCCCTGTTGGGCCATCATGGCCTGCTGTTGCGCCATCATGGCCTGGTGTTGGGCGGCTTCGCGCTGGCGGGCGGCGTCTTCGCGGCCGCGCTGGTAGGCCTCGGCGTGGCCCTTCACTTCGGGCATCTCGCTCTCGATGGTGTCCAGCCAGCCTTCCCAGCGCTGCTGCATGGGCCGGATGAGGCCGCCGCCGACGCCGACTATGAGCACGCCGGCGATGGTGGCGAGCACCGTGATGAGGATGGGCATGGTGACCGAGGTGCCGACGCCGATCTGATTGAGGGCGGCGATAATGCCTACGCCCCAGATGAATACGGCGGCAATGCGGCCCATCATGCGACCGTAGGACAGGCCGCTGAGCATATTCGAGATCATGTCCATCACCACGCGCGCGATGGCGCCGGCAATGCAGACGATGACGATGGCGACCGCCAGCCGCGGCAGCCAGGCCACGATGCCGTTCAGCATGGTGCTGATCGGGTTGGGGCCGAAGACGCCGAAGCCGAGCTGCAGGGTGAGCAGCAGGACCGCGTAGTAGGCCAGCTTGGCGATGATGCCGGTGGCGTCGTAGCGGCTGCGGGCCAGCATGTCCTTGATGCCGCCGCGCTCGACCAGCCGATCGAAGCCGACCTGGTGCAGGATGCGGGTCACCAGCTTGGCCACGAGCTTGGCCACGAACCAGCCGATGAGCAGGATCGCCAGGAAACCGGCGAACTTCGGGACGAACGTGGCGATGGAGGACCACGCGGCCGACAGGCCCTGCTGGATATCGATAGCCAAACTCGAGGTGTGCATGAAACCCCGTCCCTTTCGCTATCGCTCCGGCTATTTGCCGGAACTGCTCCAAGGGGGAGTTATACCCCTATACGAACACCCGCTCCGGCGGTTTGCGGAATCGTTGCCGAATCGGGTGCCTGCGATTTGCTCGCAGTTCATCGCTGGGGCCGGACGGCTCAGTACGCGCTGAAGACGTTGTCCATGGAGCCGTAGCGGTGGGCCGCGTAGTTGCAGGCGGCGACAATGTTCGCGACCGGATCCCACACGTCGAACACGGTGCCCTCGACGTGGTAGGCGGCGAAGGTGGGGTCGATGACCTGGAGCAGGCCCTTGGACGGGATGCCCATGGCGGCATTGGAGTCGTACAGGTTGATCGCCTGCGGGTTGCCGCTGGATTCGCGGATGATGTTGCGGTAGATGCCGTCGTAGCTACCCGGGATGCCCTTCGCGTGCATGATGTCGAGGGCCTGACGGATCCAGCCGTCCAGGTTGTTCGGGTAGACCGGGGCCGCCGGGGCCGGGATGGGCTCGGGCTGCGGCATGGGGGCGGGGGCCGGAACCACGGCGGGCCGCGCATCGGCCGGAGCGACGGCGGGGGCGGCCGCCGCGAGGGTCTCCTTCAGCGCGGCGGGCTGCACATCGTCGGCGGCATTGCCGGCGGCGGTGATGATGGAGCCGAAGACGCCCAGGGCGAGGGCGGCGGTGCCGGCCGTGCGAGCGGCGGCAACCACCTTGCTACGTCTAGCGGGATCACGCAGTGCAGTCATGGTTTTCGTGGGCATGGCGAATTGGATTCCTGTTCGGTTTCGGGCTCGCGGGCCTGAAAAAGGCAGCGCTGAAGACGCGGCGCCGTAACGGCGCTCACCTGCGCGCTGAGGGCTGTTGTGCGTTGCTGTTGTGAGACCCGTTGTGGGTCAGGGAATTAGACGCTCCAGGAGGTCATGGGTGACAGTGCCGGCCGCAACGGGCCGTGGCGCCTCATCTCACCGCTGTCGTGATCACGTTCCACATGTGAGTCGACATCTCCTTGCATCAACCAGACTTGGGGTCTGTTTCCGACAAGGTCACAGCTTGATTGCGCTTAGTTAACACAGCCTGAACCAAAAGTGAACAGAAAGTGAACCGGCACTCCAAGCAACGCGAATACCTGCATTAATACAAGTGCTGACCTGCTAATTCAATTCAAAACATAAAGTGTTTCAGATCACAGAACAATTTATGTGACTTGGAGCGATATAGCAGGATTGACTGATTTGTCGGCGTGTCGCTGCGCTGGAGCGATCGTTCAGCAACAGCGCCGATCACCCTGCGCCCCCGGTCGGCGGCCATTACTGTCGAGATATGGCATCGATTCGGGTCACCGAGGTGCTCGCAGCGCTCTCACTCACCACCGACCTCGCCACCGGGATGCCCTTCGAAAAAGGCCTGGCAGTCTGCCTCGTCGCCAATGCGGTCGCCGAACAGGTCGGCTTGGACGAATCCGATCGGCGCATCGTCTTCCACGCCGCCCTGCTGGGCGCGGTCGGCTGCACCAGCCGGGCCTCGGAGAACGCCGAGGCCTACGCCGACGACATCGCCTTCCAGCAGGCGTATCACACCCTGGACCCCGGCGATCCAGAGGTTTTCCGCGATCAGATGACCCACTTCGGGCAGTGGGCGCCCGAAACACAGGCCGCCATGCGCGACCGCTTCATCACCCAGGCGCCCAAGGGCGCGCCCATCGCGGTCCGCTCGGTCTGCGAGGTGAGCCGGGCGCTGGGACCGCGCCTGGGGCTGCCCGAGGCCGCCGTGCTCGCCCTCACCGAGGTCAAGGAGCGCTGGGACGGGCTCGGCGCACCCGATCGCCTGTGCGGCGACGCCGTCTCCCTCCCGGGCCGCATCCTGCACCTGGCCGAGCAGGCCGTGCTCGCCTTCCGCACCCGGGACCGCGCCGCCGCCCTCGGGGAACTGCGCCGGCGCGCGGGCGGGCATCTGGATCCGGATCTGGTGGGCGTCTTCACCACCGATCCGGACGTGGTGTGGGACGTGCTCGACCGCCCGGATCTGCTGACCGCGGTGGTGGACGCCGAACCGGGCCTGCCGACGATCATCCGGCCGGAGGATCGCGACCACCTGTGCATGGCCATGGCGGTGGTGGTCGACCTGAAAGGCCGCTTCCTGCTCGGGCATTCGGGCCACGTGGCCCAGCTCGCGGATGCGGCGGCCGGACTGTCCGGCATGAACCGCACCGATCGCGCCGCCCTGCGCGCCGCCGCCCTGCTGCACGACATCGGCCGCGCGGCCGTCTCCAGCTCCGTCTGGGACCGGCCCGGGCCGCTCGGCCCCGGCGACTGGGAACGCGTTCGCCTGCACTCCTATTGGACCGACCGCGTGCTGCGCCGCTGCCCCAGCCTGGCCGATCTGGCCGAGGTGGCCTCGGGCCATCACGAACGGCTCGACGGCTCCGGCTATCACCGCGGCGTCCGCGTGCACGACCTGTCCCCCGGCGCCCGCCTGCTCGCCGCGGCCGACGTCTTCGCGGCCATGACCGAGCCCCGCCCGCACCGGCCCGCGCACAAGCCCAGCGAGGCCGCCGCCCACCTGTCCGCCGAAGCCGCCGCGGGGCGACTCGATCGTGATGCCTGCGCGGCCGTGGTGGAAGCCGCGGGGCTGCGCCCGGCCCGCGCCGAATATCCCTGCGGCCTCACCGAGCGCGAAGTGGATGTGCTCCGGCTCGCGGCCCGGGGCCTGTCCAACCGCCAAATAGCCGCCGAGTTGGTCCTTTCCGAGCGAACGGTCGGCCATCACCTCGCCCACATCTACGACAAGACGGGGAGACGCACCCGCGCGGGCGCGGCCGTCTTCGCCATGGAACACGGCCTGCTACCCGGCTGAACACATCCGGATAGGTCGATCGACCGATGTGGGCGGGTGGGGGCGGGGCGGACGATGGACGCATCCGCCGGAGAACGTCGTGGTTCTCGTTCGGGGACCGAAGGCCGTTCTCCGCCAGGCGGTTTCGGATCCCGCTCGTCGAAGGACTCATCATGCCTGCCGCACCCGAGCCGTCCCATGCCGACCTGGTCGGCGCCCTCTACACCGCTTTCGGAGGCGGGGATATCGCCTTCATACTCGATCAGCTCGCCGATGATGTGTCCTGGGACGCGGATTGGGCCGACAATTCCGCCCAGCGCGCGGGAGTGGCGCATATGCGGGCCCGGCGCGGACCGGCCGAGGTCGCCGAATTCTTTGCGCTGCTTGCCGATTGGAAGTTTCAGGACTTCACCGTCGTGGATATCGTCGGCTCCGGCGGGCAGGTGGTGGCCGAGGTGCAGGTCGATGCCGAGCTGCCCAATGGGGGCCGCATCGTCGATCAGGAACTGCACCTGTGGGGTTTCGACGCCGACGGCAAGGTGAACCGATTCCGCCATTACGGCGATACCGCCAAACATATCGCCGCGTACGGCGGGAGGTGATGCCATTCGACTGAACGCTCTCGACTCGAGCCTCGAATGGCGGCCCGGCTGCTGTCCCAGCCGGGCCGTTCGGCACGCTCGGTTCGCGTGGATTCAGACGGTCGCGGGCACTACGCCGGCCGGAATCGGCTGTGGCGCATCGAATCTGCGCAGCGCCCGCATGAGCAGCGGCAGCAGCAGCATCATGACCAGCAGTCGGATGGTCTGCACGCTGGTGATGAGCGGCAGATCGGCGCTCATCTTGTCCGCGGTCGCGAGCACGGCATTGATTCCGCCCGGCGTGGTCGCCAGATACAGATCCGACAGGTGCAGATCGGTGACGGTGGACAGCCCGAACGCCAGCGCGGCCACCCCACCGGCCAGTACCACCACCGCCGCCGTCATGCCCGGAATCATGCGCGCCATCTCCCGCACCACCTCCCGGGTGAACCGGGTGCCGACCTCGAATCCGATGAGCACGAACAGCAGATCCTTGAACAGATGCGTCGGCGCGTACCCGTGGCTGATGCCCGCCGCCGTCAACGCGCCGGTGATCAGCATCGGCCCCAGCAGCGCCGGATTGGGCAGACCGATCCGGCGGCCGACCCAGATGCCGATGACGCACAGCATGATCGCCGTGGAGAGTCCGGCGACCTGATCGCCGCGGCCCACGATCATCCAATAGGGCAGATCGGGATTGGTGACCGCGCCGCCGAGCGTGGCGGACGCGTGGCCCAGCGCCTCGTCATCGTCGAGGAAGGCCGCCACCGCGGGCGCGCTCAGCGCCACCACCGCGACCCGCAGATACTGCATGAAGGCCACCCGCCGCGGATCGGCGTCGAGCTCGGCGGCGGCCGACACCACCGCGGCCGACCCGCCGGCCAGCATGCCGAGCGTCGCGGTCGGCACATCCACCTTCGCGGTCCGCGCGAACACCAGCGCCACCGCCACACTCACCACCACGGTGGCGGCGGTGACGGCGAGCACCGGCAGCAGATCCATGCCGATCGAGGTGAGCAGCGACACCTGCAGATAGCTGCCCATCAGCACGCCCAGCATGGCCTGCACACCGGTATTGACTTGGCGCGGCAGCGGATTCGGCAATCGTCCGGTCATGGCGAGCGCCGCGCCGACCAGAATGGCCAGGATCATCTGCGGCGCCGGGAATCCGACGCGGTCGAGCAGCGCCGCACAGGCCAGCACGCCTGCCGACAGCGCCGCCCAGGTCACCACGTCTCTTCGGTTCATGCACGACGATGCTGCTCGCCGAGCATGAACAGACAGTAACGCCGTAGTTATCCCAGGTTTCCGGCGTTTGTGATCTGCGATGCAGAACCGTATTGCATTGTCACGGGCCATAAATCACACGGGTGAAACATAACCGCCCGCCGAAGCCGGAAGCGGCTTCGACGGGCGGCAAATGCATGGCCGGAACTACACGAGCGCCCCGGTGCTCAGGAAGCCCAGCAGATCGTGGCGGGTGATGACGCCGACCGGCTTGCCGTCCTCGACCACCATGAGGGCGTCGGTGGACTCCAGCAGCTTGGTTGCCGCGGACACCGGCTCACCGGAGCCGATGAGCGGGAAGGCCGGGCTCATATGCTGTTTCACCGAATCGGTGAGCTTGGCGCGGCCCTCGAACACGGCCGAGAGCAGATCCCGCTCGGTCACGCTGCCCGCCACCTCGCCGGCCATGACCGGCGGTTCCGCCCCGACGACCGGCATCTGCGAGACGCCGTACTCGCGCAGGATCTCGATGGCGTCGCGCAGCGTCTCCTGCGGGTGGGTGTGCACCAGATCCGGCAGCTCGCCGGACTTGCCGCGCAGCACCTCGCCGACATGCGGTTCGGCCTGGGTCTTGCCGTCCAGCCGCGAGCGCAGGAAGCCGTAGGAGCTCATCCACTGGTCGTTGAAGATCTTGGACAGGTAGCCGCGACCGCCGTCCGGGAGCAGCACGACCACCACGGCGTCGGGATCGCGCTCGGCGACCTTGAGCGCCGCCACCGCGGCCATTCCGCAGGAGCCGCCCACCAGCAGGCCCTCCTCGCGGGCCAGACGGCGGGTCATCTCGAAGGAGTCGGCATCGGAGACGGCGATGATCTCGTCCGGGATGGCCGGGTCGTAGGCGGAGGGCCAGAAGTCCTCGCCGACGCCCTCGACCAGGTAGGGGCGGCCGGTGCCGCCGGAGTACACCGAGCCCTCCGGATCCGCGCCGATGATCTTCACCTTGCCGCCGGACACCTCCTTGAGGTAGCGGCCGGTGCCGGAGATGGTGCCGCCGGTGCCGACGCCCGCGACGAAATGCGTGATCTTGCCGTCGGTATCGCGCCAGATCTCGGGACCGGTGGTCTCGTAGTGCGATTCCGGACCGCCCGGGTTGGAGTACTGGTCCGGCTTCCAGGCGCCCGGAATCTCGCGCACCAGGCGGTCGGAGACGTTGTAGTAGCTCTGCGGATCCTCCGGCGCAACCGCGGTCGGGCACACCACGACCTCGGCGCCATAGGCGCGCAGCACATTTCGCTTGTCCTCGCTGACCTTGTCCGGGCAGACGAAGACGCATTTGTAGCCGCGCTGCTGGGCGACCAGCGCGAGGCCGACACCGGTATTGCCGGAGGTCGGTTCGACAATCGTGCCGCCGGGCTTCAGCAGCCCGGCTTCTTCGGCGGCGTCGATCATCTTGACGGCGATGCGGTCCTTCGAGCTGCCGCCCGGATTCAGGTACTCGACCTTCGCCGCCACCAGTCCCGAGTTCGGTCCCACCACGGAGTTCAACCGAACGAGCGGGGTGTTTCCGATCAGATCGACGACATGGTTAGCGATGCGCATACCCCTCATCGTTGCAGAAAGGTGATCCGGGCCTTCGCGCACGTCGGAGATATCGCCGTCGCGGATTACTAGCATCGCCCGCATGAGGACGCCGACCCGTGTGCGCGCCGCCCTGTTGTTCGGATCCCTCACGGCCGCGACCATGATCGTTCCCGGCCCGCCGGCGGCGGCGCAGACCGTCGAATTTCCCCAGGTCCCCACCTTTTTCCGGCCCGGACTGTGCGGCAGCGCCATCCGCAGCTGGGCGGACACCAGCACGCAATGGCCGGGCCGCGCGATCCTCAGCGTGCAGGCCCTGCCGGTCACCGGATACGGCCCGGAGCCACACAGTTTCGCGCCCGTGTGCGAGTCGGTGGTGACGGTCGCCTGGCGGAACATGAACACCGGACGGGTGGGCGAATACCGGGTGTACGTGGAGGCGGGGATCTACGGCAGCATGCAGTACGCCGAATTCCAGGACACCGGACCGGGACACGTCGTGGTCACCATCTATACGGACATGGCCAATGCGACACAGCGCGGTTGGTTCGATGTGCCCGCGGCGCCACCGGATCCGAGTCCGCAACCCGGCGAGTGAGGGATATTCCACAGTTCAATCACTGAGATACGGACCTACCGGATGTTTGGTGCGCACCACAGCCGTCGTACATTCGAAGCTGGTTCACCCCTGCAAGTAAGGAGTCCTCATGGCTGAGGCCGTCATCGTTTCGTACGCCCGCTCGCCGATCGGCCGCGCCGGCAAGGGATCTCTGGTGAGCATGCGACCGGACGATCTGACCGCCCAGATGGTGCGGGCCGCCCTGGACAAGGTGCCGTCCCTCGACCCCAACCAGATCGACGACCTGCTCCTGGGCTGCGGCCAGCCCGCCGGTGAGGGCGGCTTCAATATGGCCCGCTCGGTGGCCGTGCAGCTCGGCTACGACACCCTGCCGGGCGTCACCCTCAACCGCTACTGCTCCTCCTCGCTGCAGACCACCCGGATGGCCTTCCACGCCATCAAGGCCGGCGAGGGCGACGTGTTCATCTCCGCCGGCGTCGAGACCGTCTCCCGCTTCCCGAAGGGCACCGCCGACGGCTGGCCCGACACCCACAACGAGCTGTTCGCCGAGGCCGAGGCCCGCACCAAGCAGACCGCGGAAACCAATGCCACCTGGACCGATCCGCGTGAGGCGGGCATCCTGCCGGACGTCTACATCGCCATGGGCCAGACCGCCGAGAATGTCGCCACCTACACCGGCATCTCGCGCGAGGACCAGGACCACTGGGGCGTGCGCTCGCAGAACCGCGCCGAGGAGGCCATCAAGGCCGGCTTCTTCGAGCGGGAGATCACCCCGGTGACCCTGCCCGACGGCACCGTCGTCGCCACCGACGACGGCCCGCGCGCGGGCACCACCTACGAGAAGGTGTCGCAGCTCAAGCCGGTCTTCCGCCCGGACGGCGTGATCACCGCCGGCAATGCCTGTCCGCTCAACGACGGCGCGGCCGCGCTGGTCGTCATGAGCGACACCAAGGCCAAGGAGCTGGGCCTGACCCCGCTGGCGCGCATCGTGTCCACCGGCGTCTCCGGCCTGTCGCCGGAGATCATGGGCCTGGGCCCGATCGAGGCCGTCAAGAAGGCGCTCGGCAACGCGAACATGGGCATCGGCGATCTCGACCTCTACGAGATCAACGAGGCCTTCGCGGTGCAGGTGCTGGGCTCGGCCCGCGCGCTGAACATGGACATGGACAAGCTGAACGTCTCCGGCGGCGCCATCGCCCTGGGCCACCCGTTCGGCATGACCGGCGCCCGCATCACCGCCACCCTCATCAACAACCTCCAGACCCACGACAAGCAGTTCGGTCTGGAGACCATGTGCGTCGGCGGCGGCCAGGGCATGGCCATGATCATCGAGCGGCTGAGCTGACGTTCGGTCCCCAATAAGCTCGAGCCGCCCGACCTTCCGGTCGGGCGGCTCTTGCTTTTCGGGGGGTTAAGGGCCTTCGGCCCCTACCAGCCATTAGACAGCGGCCGGGGCGCCACGGCTATCGGGCATCTGCCCTATATTCGCGGCCGGTGACCGCCTCCGCCCCTCGATCTCCGCTCGTTGGTTGTGCCGAAAGGTGTAGCGACACAAGGAAGAACAAGGGTATAAAGTCACATTCTTCGGGAAACCGAAAGGTGTCTTTGTTTCTCATTCCAATGTAAATGCTTTTACCGGAATGATTCTCGGCATTCTCCGCACATCATCGGCTATCCGTGTGTAGCGTCGGGTTCATCGAAATCCATTGCATTACAGACGGTGTGGCGTGATCGGAATAGACGGCTGTTTACAGCGCATCATGAGCATTCCCGGTGCGCGGTGCGTGACACTGGTGGACAGCGCGAGCGGGCTGGCCATCGCCGCGGCCGGGCAGCACGACCTCGCCGACCAGCACGAAGACGCGGCGGCCAGCACCGAGGCGGTTCGCGCCGTAATCGGTTGCCCGGCACTGACATCCGGCGGCGGCGGTGACGACATCACCGAGATCATTGTCGGCGGTACGCGCGGATATCACCTGCTGAATCTGGTGAACGGCGATTTCGACGGACGGTTGTTCGTTCATGTCCGATTCGATGACGAGTCCGGCAATCTCGGCTTGGCGCGATTCCGGCTGCGTTCGGTTTTGTCCGAATTCGTGGGAGCCGAATACGGACATGGGACCGAGGACGGCCATGCGCAGTGAACTGGCTTCGGAATTGCGGCGACTGCAGGACGAGCGGCGCACCGGCGTCCTGCGCGCGAGCGACGGCGCCTTCCATCTCGCCCACGGCGCCATCGCCGCCGCCGACTGCCGCCGCACCACCGGCCTCGACCGGCTGGTGGTGGAGGCGGGCGTGGCGAGCGCCGCCGATTGGGAGCGCGCCGAATCCGGCGAGCCCGGCCGCGTCCTGGAGCGGCCCCGGCTGGAAACCCTCGCCCTGCTCGCCGTTTTCGATGCCGCCTACTTCCTGCTGGCCACCCCGGCCGCCGCGGAACCGGTCGCCGGTCCCGAATTCGAGCCCGCGCCACCGCATTGGCTCGCCGCGGCCTGCCATGTCACGCCCCGCGCGCTGGTGCACGAATGCGGCCGCCGCGGCGACCAGGAGAGCGGGCCATGGCTCGCGGAACTGGTGGACCGCGCGCCGGTGGTCCCGGTGCGCCGAGCCCGGCGCCGCCGGGTGCTGCTCACCGGCGGACAGGCCGAGGTGCTGGCCGCCGCCGATGCCCGGCGCAGCGTCGCCGCCATCGCCCACGATCTCGGCCGCACCGCCTACGGCTGCCTAGTGGCGGTGCGCGATCTGACCGCGGCCGGATTGATCGAACCGCCCGGCGCGGTGCGCATTCCGATGGTGATGGCCGAATCCATGGTGACCGAACCGGTTTCGGCCGGCACCGCGGTCACCGGGCCGCGGCCGCTGGCGCGCCGCACGCGCCGGGCCGCGCCGGAGCCCACCCCCGAGCCCTGGGAGCCGGTCGATCGGGATGTCCTCATCCGCTTGCGGGCAGCGCTGGAGGAACTCGCGTGACCGCGCGCAGAACAAGGCTCGGCGAACTGATGGGAAGGTTGACCAAGGTGGGGATGTCCGGACCCGAACCGAATGCGATGGTCATGGCGCAACTGCACGCGCTGCGCGCCCGGGTGCCGCAGTTGACCGGCACGCTGGTGGCTTCCAATGACGGTCTGCTGGTGGCGCACGATCTGCCGCCGGGCGTCGAGCCCAGCACCATGGCCGCCATGGCCGCCGCCCATCTGGCGCTGTCGCACCGGCTGGCCGCCGCCGCCTTCGACGGCGGATTCCACGAGGTCGTCGTGCGCGGCGTCGGCGGGCACGTGGTGATCTACGCCGCCGGGTGGACCTCCCTGACCGTTCTGGCCGACGCGGAGGCGAATGTCGGCCGCCTGCACCTCGAGTCGCGACCGGTGGCTCGGGCGATCGCCGACCATTTGGCGGCCGATTAGTGAAAGGAATGACATGTCCAATATGGACATAGCCCTGAAGGACATGATGGTGATCGACGGCGCGATCGGCGCCGCCGTCGTGGACTACAGCAGCGGTATGGCCCTAGGCATGCTCGGCAGCTCCAAGACTCTCGACCTACAGGTCGCGGCCGCGGGCAATACCGAAGTGGTGCGCGCCAAGATGCGCACCATCGAGCAGCTCGCCCTCAAGGAGGAGATCGAGGACATCCTC
The DNA here is from genome assembly GCF_042672265.1 of Nocardia sp. NPDC127526. Lineage (NCBI taxonomy): Bacteria > Bacillati > Actinomycetota > Actinomycetes > Mycobacteriales > Nocardiaceae > Nocardia > Nocardia sp. NPDC127526. The sequence goes on from NZ_JBHXVO010000023.1 coordinate 14,622, forward strand.
ATCACCCTCTCCGGCCAATACCACGTCATCCGCCCCATGACCGGGCGCAAAGCCAAGGGCCTGTTCCTCTACCTGGCCCTCGACCGCAACCGGGCCAACCTCGCCCTGGCGCGCCACCGGCTCAAGGGAATCGAGGAAGACCTCGAGGTATGAGTGGTCCAACTCTGCGGGTTCTCAGGGGCAAGCCCCTGAAACCCCACTAGTGAAAGTCAATGGGCGGGCACCGGATACCCGATGCCCGCCCATTCACACGATCAAAGCCCAACCCGCACTCGGGATTCAGCGACTTACCCTGACCTACCCACCCATCCGAGGTTCAAGGGCTTGCCCCTGAGCACCTCATCCCATCCGGGGTTTCAGGGGCTTGCCCCTGAGAGTTCCGAGAGTTGGTTCTAGTCGTTGTTGAAGTACGACAGCAGGCGGAGGATCTCGACGTACAGCCAGACCAGGGTGACGGTCAGGCCCAGGGCCACGCCCCAGGCGGCCTTTTCCGGGGCCTGGGCGCGGATGAGCTGGTCGGCGGCGTCGAAGTCCATCAGGAAGCTGAAGGCGGCGATGGCGATGCAGACCAGGCTGAAGACGATGGCGATGGGGCCGCCGTCGCGCAGGCCGAAACCGCCGTCCATGAAGAAGGAGGCGATCAGGTTGCCCAGCATGAGCACCAGGATGCCGATCATGGCGCCGACCAGCATGCGAGTGAAGCGCGGCGTGACGCGGATGGCGCCGGTCTTGTAGACGACCAGCATGCCGAAGAACACGCCGAAGGTGCCCAGCACCGCCTGTGCGATCAGCCCGGAGCCGCCCGCGCCGCCGAAGGAGATATTGGTGAACATGAACGACAGCGCGCCGAGGAACAGACCCTCGAAGGCCGCGTAGCTCAGCACGATGGCCGGGTTGTCCTGCTTGCGGCCGAAGGTCGCGATCATGACGAGCACGAAGCCGACCAGACCGCCGACGATCACGAACAACGGGGCCAGCGAGTTGTTGGCCGCGGTGAGCGCGTAGGAGATGATCGCCGTCAGGGTCACCACGCCGAGCGTGATGCCGGTCTTGGTGACCACGTCGTCGATGGTGATGGGCCGGGTGGTCGGCACCGCCGGCTGATAGCCCTGCTGGTACCCGTACGGGCCCTGCGGGGGCTGCTGGCCGTACTGATTCGTGAACTGTCCGGCTCCAGCGGCCGCCGAGCCGAACCCCGCGTAGCCGCCGCCCTGCTGGGGCGTCAGGTTCTTGAAGACCGGGTTGCTTGTGGTGCGCAAGGCGCGTCCCTTTCTGGAGTCGTGGCGCACGGCGATCGTGGCCTCGTTACTACCGTGCCAACGATCCGCGCCCTGGGGAAGTTCCCAGATGGGCACGGATCGGACGTGTGGGACTTTACCCGAGCTTTACCGGGATCGCGCCCTGCATCACGCGCCTTCGGCGCGAAGAGAAGGAGGGGTGGGGGCAAAGCCCCCACACCCCCTTATCAGCGCTCAGCGCGGTGGGGCAAAGCCCCACGCCCTCCTATCAGCGCAACCGGCTCATGACCTTGTCGGCGATGAGTTCGAGGTGGTCGAGGTCGCCGAGATCGAGGATTTGCAGGTAGATGCGGGTGGTTCCGGCGGTTTCGGCGTAGCGGCCGATCTTCTCGACGACCTCGTCGGGGCTGCCCGCCAGGCCGTTGGTCTTCAGCTCGTCGACCTCGCGGCCGATGGCGGCGGCGCGGCGGGCGACCTCCGCGTCGGAGGCGCCGACGCAGGCGACCAGGGCATTGGAGTAGGTGAGTTCGTTCGGGTCGCGGCCGGCTTCCTTGGCGGCCTTGCGGACTCGATCGAAGAGGTCGGCGCTGGCCTCGGGCGATTGGAAGGGGGCGTTGAACTCGTCGGCGTAGCGGGCCGCGAGGCGCGGGGTGCGCTTGGCGCCGGTGCCGCCGATGAGGACGGGGATCTTGGGCTGGGCGGGCTTGGGCAGCGCCGGGGAGTCGGTGAGGGTGTAGTGCTCGCCGGCGTAGGAGAATTTCTCGCCCAGCGGGGTTGACCAGAGGCCGGTGATGACGGCCAGCTGCTCCTCGTAGCGGGGGAACTTGTCGGCCGGGAAGGGAATGCCGTACGCCGCGTGCTCGGCCTCGAACCAGCCTGCGCCGAAGCCGAATTCGACGCGGCCGCCGGACATGGCGTCGACCTGGGCGACCTGGATGGCGGTGACGCCGGGATGGCGGAAGGTGGCGGCGGTGACCAGGGTGCCCAGCCGGATGCGGCTGGTCTCGCGGGCCAGGCCGGCCAGGGTGATCCAGGCGTCGGTGGGGCCGGGCAGGCCGTCGGCGTCGCCCATGGCGAGGTAGTGGTCGGAGCGGAAGAAGGCGTCGTAGCCGAGGTCCTCGGTGGCCTTCGCGACGGTGCGGAGGGTGTCGTAGCTCGCGCCCTGCTGGGGCTCGGTGAAGATACGAAGATCGATTCGGGCCATGGGTCCATTGTGTTCCGGTCGTTCGCCCGGCTCACGATCGGTCCCCCGGAAGCGGCCAGGATCGCTCAGCGTTCGGTGTGCAGGCCGCGCACCGAGCGGGTGACGGTGAACTTCCGATTGCGGCCCATCACATCGGTCTTGCCGACCAGCCGCTCCATGACGCCGCGGTAGTTGAGGTGGGTGTTGTAGACGGTCCAGAGTTCGCCGCCGGGCCGCAGCACCCGCCCGGCCTGCTGGAACATCTTGATGGCCGACCCGGTGTGCACGGCCGCGCCGACATGGAAGGGCGGATTGCACAGCACCAGATCGGCGCTGTTGTCCGGCACGGTGGACATGGCGTCGTCGCGCAGCACCCGAATGCGCTCGGCGACCTCGTTGAGTTCGGCGGTGGCGCGGGTGGAGGCGATGGCCGCGGCCGACTGGTCGGTGGCGGTGACCACGATGCCGGGCCGGGCCTTGGCCAGCGCGACCGCGAGAATGCCGGTGCCGCAACCCAGATCGATGGCGTCGCGGGCGTCGGGCTTCATGCGCTTGATGTAGTCCAGCAGGAAGCGGGTGCCGATATCCAGCTTCGAACCGGAGAAGGCGGCGCCGTGCGCGACCACCTCGAGGTCGCGATCGTCGAGCCGGTTGCGCACCGGGAAGACCGGTTCGCCAACGACTTTCGGTCCGGCGGCGAGCAGCAGGCGCGATTTCTGCCGGCCGCGGCTGGCGCGCACCTCGGCGAAGGATTCGGCCAGCACCTCGTTCATGGCCGGGGTCAGGTACTTGTCGCGGCCGCCCGCGAAGACCTGCACCCCCGGTGCGGCGAATCGGGCGATGGCGTCGGCGGTTTCGGCCAGCCCGGACAGCGCGCGGGGCAGCCGCCACAGCACCACGGCCGCCTCGCTGAGCAGCGCCCGCCCGAGTTCGTGTGCGGTGTACCGGTCCGCGAGCCCGACCGCGCGAGCATTGTTGGCCAGCGCCAGTTCTCCGGTGAGCAGGTCCTGGTGCACCCGCACCCCGTGCAGATCGTGCGCGGCGATGGCGCCCAGGGTCAGGGCGCCGTAGCCGTCGTCGATGACCGCGACCCGCCCGTCCCCCGCCGCGGCCAGCGCGGCGGCCGCCTCATCGAGCAGCAAACGATCGGCAGCGTCCACCGCGTAGAGGTTCACCGCCTCCACATCCGGATACCGCCGCAACCGGCTCAGCACGTCTTCGACCTCGACCACGCCCCCTAGTGTGCTAGATCGTTGCCGAAGACTCCCAGTCGGGGAAGCCGCTGGTCAGGATTTCGCGCGCGGCATCATGGCCGCGGCCACCACCATGACCACCGCGGCCGCGGCCACGCCGAGGAAGACCAGGTGCACGGCGGGCGCGAGATCCTCCGGCGCGGGATGGTCCACGCCGCCCACGCGGGAATTCACCAGCGCGCCGAAGATCGCGACGCCGACCGCGCTGCCGATGGAGCGGGCGAACATATTGGTGGAGGTGACCACGCCGCGTTCGGACCAGTCGACGCTGGACTGAGCGGCGATCAGTGTGGGGCTGGCGACCATGCCCATGCCCGCGCCGACGATGAAACATCCGATCGCGACCTGCAACAGCGTGGAGTCCCCGTCCACCAGCAGCAAGGAGAGCGCCCCGATGGCGCCGAGCGCGCTGCCGATGAGCGAGGTGGCCCGGAAACCGATGCGCAGGTACACCTTTCCGGCCTGGGAGGCGGTCAGCGGCCAGCCGAGGGTGAGCGCGCCGACGGTGAGTCCGGCGACGAGCGCGCTGGTCCCGAGCACACCCTGCGCGAAGGTCGGCACATACGAGGTCAACCCGAGCAGGATCGCACCCACCAGCAGCGACACCAGGCTGCTGGCCACCAGCACCCGCCGGGTCAGCACCCACAGCGGCAGAATGGGATTCGCCGCGCGTCGCTCGACGACGCCGAACACCACCAGCATGAGCGCGCCGCCGCCGAAGAGGGCGAGGCTGGCCGGGGAGGTCCACGCCCAGGCGTGCCCGCCTTCGAGCAGGGCCAGGATGAGCGCCCCCGCGCCGGCGGTGAGCAGCCCGGCGCCGAGGTAGTCGATCCGATGCCGTTGGCGCGGTGTGTTCTCGGTGAACTGCCGGAAGATCATCCAGGCGGCCACGGCCGACAGCGGCAGGTTGATCAGGAAGATCCACCGCCAGCTGACGTACTCGGAGAACACTCCGCCCAGCAGCGGCCCCAGCACCGAGGAGGCCGCCCACACACCCGCCAGGTACGCCTGCACCTTGGCCCGCTCCTCCAGGGTGTAGATATCGCCCGCGATGGTGATGGACATGGGCCCCACCGCCCCGGCCCCGATGCCCTGGATCGCGCGGAACACGATGAGCGCCACCATGCTCGTGGCGAGCCCGCACAGCAGCGACCCGAGTGCGAACACCGCGATGCCGAACAGCATGATCGGCTTGCGGCCGACGGTGTCGGCGAGCTTGCCGTAGATGGGCACGGTCACCGCCTGCGCCAGCAGGTAGATCGAGAACAGCCAAGGGAATTGGGCGAAGCCGCCGAGTTGATCGGTGATGCTGAGCACCGCGGTGGCGATGATGGTCGAATCCAGGGCCACCAGACTGGTAGCCAGCATGATCGCAACCAGCACCGGCCCCCGCTCGGACCGCAGGCCGACGGACGTTCTCGCATCGGTGGCCGTCACCGGCAACCCCTTCCCTTAGCCATCCTCATCAACAAAGCGAACACCGCCCCGGTCCCGGTATTCCGGCGAGCCGGATTCCGCACCGCACCGGCGCCATCCGATGCAGGCTTTTTCACATGCTCAAACCACTTCTCGTCACCGCGGCGCTCTACCTCGCGGCCATCGGCCTCGCACTGCTGGTGGTGCCCGCGCGATTCGGGGTGGGCGCCGTGCCCGAGGACGCCGAACCCGAACTGCTCGCACTGCTCCGACTACTCGGCGGACCGTTCCTCGGTATCGCGGTGCTGAACTGGATGTCCCGCAACAGCTCACCGGCGAGCATCCGCAATACCGTTGTCCTGGCCAATTTCGTCGGCTTCGCCGTCGTCGCCGGAAACGACGTGTGGGGCGTCCTCAGCGGCGAGGCGCGCGACCTCGCCCGGGTGTTCCTCCTCGTCCACCTGGCCTTCGCGCTCGCGTTCGGCCTCGCCTGGGCGCGGGCCGGGCGAGAGCCGGACCGGACCGGATAGTCACAGCTCGGCGGCGAGCTCCCGCAGCACGGGCAGGCTGACCGAACCGGAGCCGAGCACCTTGTCGTGGAAGGCCTTGATATCGAAGGCGGTTCCGAGCCGCTGTTCGACGGCGGCGCGCTGGCGGCGGATCTCGAGCTGGCCGACCTTGTACGCCACGGCCTGGCCCGGCATGGCGATATAGCGGTCCACCTCGATGCGGATCTCCTCGAGACCGACGGGGGCATTGGCGACCATGAAGTCGACGGCCTGCTGACGGGTCCAGCCCTTGGCGTGCAGGCCGGTGTCCACCACCAGGCGGCAGGAGCGCCAGGAGTCGGCGGCCAGCATGCCGATGCGGTTGAGATCGTCGGGGTACAGACCCATCTCGTCGGCGAGGCGTTCGGTGTAGAGCGCCCAGCCTTCGACGAAGGCGGTGTTGGAGAACGACATTCGCTGGAACCGCGGCAGATGGTCGAGTTCGTTGGCGATGGTCAGCTGCAGATGGTGGCCGGGAATGGCCTCGTGGTAGGCCACGGACGCGGTCTCGAAGCGATTGCGGCCCTTGGCATCGTGCAGGTTCACGTAGTACGCGCCGGGACGGGAGCCGTCGGCGGCGGGCGGGAAATAGTAGGCGGCGGGCGCGTCGGCGGCCAGGAAATCCGGGACGGGGAGGATATCGCAGGACTGCCGGGGCAGGCGGCCGAACCAGTCGCCCATCTCGGCATTGGCCGCGGCCAGGCAGCGCCGGGCATCGGCCATGATCTCCTCGCCCTCGGTGTAGCGCAGCGACGGATCCTCGCGCAGGCGGGCGAAGATCTCGGCCTGATCGGTCAGGCCGAACAGGCGTGAGCCGATCTCGGCGTATTCGCCGCGCAGCTTCTCGAGTTCGTCCAGGCCGAGCTGGTGGATCTCCTCCGCGCCCAGATCGGGCAGGGTGGTGTGCTGACGCAGCAGCCGGGTGTAGATATTCGCGCCGTCCTCGCCGAGCCAGCTCAGACCGGGCTGTTCATCGGAACGGGCTTGCGGCAGCAGCTCATTGGCCAGCACATCGCGGTAGGCGCGGAAGGCCGGGCGGATGACATCGCGCGCCACCTCGGTGAGTTCTGCGCGCCAAGCCTTTTCGCCGTCCCAGTCCGCCGGGCCGGGGAAGGTGGCGAACGGATCGGTGGCGATATCGGAGGCCAGGTAGCCGTCGAGCTGGTTGATGGAGCGTTCGATGGCAATGCGCGCGGGGCGGCGACCGGCCGCGAGCCCGGCGCGGAAACGGTCGGTGGCCTGCGACATCAGCGTGCCGAACTGGCGGAAGCGCACCACCAGCTTCGCGGCGTTCTCCGGCTCCGGCGCATTGAGCTGCGGCGCCAGGGTGAGCATGGCCGCGTGCACGCCCGTCATCTGATCGGAGGCCAGTTCCGCGGGTCGCCACTCCAGATGCGATACGGCCGAAGCCAATTCGGCCCGCAGCAGACTGCGGGTGGTGCGGTCCTCGGCATTCAGACGTTCGGGATCGAGGGCGTCGACCTCGGTCAGCAGTCCCCGCCAGGTCTCCAGCAGCCGCTGCTCGGCGGCCTCCGAGAGGTCTTCGATCCGGTCGTCGAATCGCCTGTCCCCCAACAGGGTTGCCTCACTGGGCGCGGACTCCAGCACGGCGTCCCAGTAGCGGTCGGCAAGAGCGATCAATTCCTCATGGCCATCCATACATCCCATCATGCTCTGTTTGACCTCCCTCCGCCCCGCATTTACGCGGCGGTCAGCGGCGCGGTGGCAGCGGAATGCGCATCAGGTCCGCCGCGACGACGATGTCGCCCGAGAACCGGGAACGCGCCTCGGCGAGATGCTGATCGAGGGTGCGGTAGCGCTGGGAGAAGTGGGTGAGGACCAGGGTGCGGACACCGGCGCGGGCGGCGACGGCGGCGGCCTCGCCCGCGGTGAGGTGGCCGAATTCGGCGGCCAGGTGGGCGTCGCCGTCGATGAAGGTGGCCTCGATGACGAGCATGTCCACGCCCGCGGCGAGTTCGTACACGCCATTGCAGAGGCGGGTGTCCATGACGAAGGCGAAGCTCTGGCCGGGCTTGGGCTCGCTCACCTCGTCGAGGGTGACGGTGCGGCCGTCGATTTCGACCTCGCCGTCCCGCTGCAAGCGGCCGACGAGCGGGCCGGAGAGTCCGAGTTCGGCCAGTCGTTCCGGCAGGATGCGGCGGCCGCCGGGTTCGTCGATCCGGTAGCCGAAGGTCTCCACCGGATGCGACAGCCGTACCGCGCGCATGGCGAAAGGCGCTGCGGGCACGGGCAGTTCACCCGCCTCGGCAATGGGATGCGGGCGGAGTTCGGCGTTCTGATAGTAGGAAGTCGAGTAGCACAGCCGCTCGTAGTACTGCTGCCCCGAGGCCGGGTAGTACACGTCGACCGGCTGCGGCACCTTGTCGAGGCTGATGCGCTGCACGACCCCGGCCAGCCCGAGGCTGTGGTCGCCGTGGAAGTGGGTGATACCGATGCGGGTGAGATCGGTGGCCGATACTCCGGCGTGGATCATCTGTCGCTGCGTGCCCTCCCCCGGGTCGAAAAGCACCCCTTCGCCATCCCAGCGCAGCAGGTAGCCATTGTGATTGCGCTGCTTGGTCGGTACTTGGCTGGCCGTTCCGAGGATGACCAGTTCGCGCTGTGACACGGCGCTCAGGGTACCGCCCGGTCTGCTGTGGGCCGCGCCGCCGAGCCGGGCGCGTCCCGAGTCATACCAGGCAGGGGTATCGGGGGGCCGGAAATCGCCGCGACTAGACTGGCCTCGTGGTCGAACAGCCTGCGCCTCTCACCCGGTACATCCGGGCGTTCGCGCTGTTCGTCCTGCTCGGCGGGATCATCGCCATGCACATCGCCGTCTTCGGCATGGGCCACGGCTCGCGCGAGGCGATGAGCGGCCACCCGATGCCGGTGGCGGTCGCCGCCGACCAGCATGCGCACGATACGGCCGGGCACGACGCGGCAAGGCACGACGCTCCGCCCGCCGCCCCTCCCGCCGCGACTCTCGTGCCGGCCGCCATGCCGGGCGGACTCTCCGCCGTGGTCGCTCCGGACTGCGACTGCGGCGATGGCCATTCCGGCACGCACGGCTGCGTCTTCGTGCTGGCCGCGCTCCTGCTCGCGCTGGGCCTGGCCCTGCTGGGCTGGGTCGGTCTCCGGAACCGCGAGACCGCCGCGACGAAAGTCCGGCAACCGCGCACGCACCGGGCCCGGCCACCGCCGTGGACGGTGCTCACCTTGGCCGAATTGGCGATTCTGCGGATCTGATGGGCCGCCGCTGCCGCGTATCACGCACGCGGACGCGGGTTTTCGCATGCCCTTTTCAGGTTCATCGGCAATTGCCAAGGAGTACAACCATGTTCACCCCCACCCGGATCAAGCTCGCCGTCATCACCAGCACCGCCGCCGTCGCCCTGATCGCCGCGGGCTGTAGCGACAACGACGATTCGTCCATGTCCGGCATGGATCACAGCAGCACGTCCGCCACCGCGACCACCTCGGCGCAGGCCGCCACCCGCACCGATTTCGACGAGGACGACGTCATGTTCCTGCAGATGATGTACCCGCATCACGCGCAGGCGATCGAGATGGCCAAGATGGTGCCGAGCCGCTCGCAGAACCAGGAACTGCTCACCCTCGCGCAGAATATCGAGCAGGCCCAGGGCCCGGAGATGCAGCAGATCACCACCCTGCTCACGGCTTTCGGCAAGGGCGCGCCCAGCCCGACCACCACCGGGCACGAGGGCGGTCACGGCGGCATGACCGGCATGATGACCGACGATCAGATGAAGACGCTGGCGACACTGTCGGGCGCCGAATTCGACAAGCAGTGGCTGCAGATGATGATCGACCACCACACCGGCGCGGTCGATATGGCCAATGCCGAGCTCACCGATGGCGTCAATCCGGATGCGAAGGCCATGGCCAAGGCCATTATTACCGGCCAGCAGACCGAGATCGATCAGATGAAGACCATGCTGCGCCAGAGCTAATCGCCCGCATCAGTGAAATGACAACGGGTACGCCATTCCGGCGTACCCGTTGCCCGGCTGCAACCGTCAGCCGATGACCGTATTCATAATGGTGCCGGCACTGGTGGCGGTGGCGCCGCCGATCATGGCCCCCGCCACCATCTTCGGCGAATCCAGCGCGCCGCCGCTCCACTTCTCCCAGGCGAACTTGCCGCCGCCGTAGGTAATGGCGGTGACGCCCGACAACATGACGAACCAGGTGAAATACCGGACCAGTTTCATCAGCTTGTCCGCGACCGGAGGCGTCTCCGGTGTCGGATTGCCGATCTGCGCGACGACGTGGGTGTACGTCTCGTGCACGGCGAGAAGCATGCTCACGATCGGTTCCTCTCGGCTGCTGAGATGGTGCTGACGTGGCGGGACTCTGTTCACAACTCTTACTAGTAAGAGCAATTACACATCATCCCGCCAGGTCGGTACGCGACGACACACCAACCGCGGCCAACAAGAGCAGCCGATCAGCTACCGGATTTCCCCAGCGCGGCGCCGGCCTTGCCCAGCAGCGAATGCCGCCGGCCGTAGGCGAAGTACACGGCCATGCCGAGCACCATCCAGACGATGAACCGCAGCCAGGTCTCCACCGACAGGTTGAACATGAGCCACAGGCAGGCCAGCACCGACAGGATCGGAATGAGCGGCACCAGCGGAACCCGGAAGCCGCGCTGCAGATCCGGACGGGTCCGGCGCAGCACGATCACGCCGACCGACACCATCACGAACGCGAACAGCGTGCCGATATTGACCATCTCTTCGAGGGTGCCGAAGTCCACGAAACCGGCCAGCAGCGCGCAGACCACGCCGACGATGACGGTGAGCCGCACCGGCGTCCCGTTGTGCCCGGTGTGCGCGAGCTTGCGCGGCAGCAGGCCGTCGCGGGACATGGCGAACAGCACGCGGGTCTGGCCCAGGTACATGACCATGACGACGGTGGTCAGACCGGCCAGCGCGCCGATGGAGATCAGGTTCTTGGCCCAGTCGACACCGTGCGCCGCGAAGGCGGTGGCGAGGGTCGAATTACCTTCCAGCTCGGTGTAGGGCACCATGCCGGTCAGCACCAGCGAGACCGCCACGTACAGCACGGTCACGATGGCCAGCGAGCCCAGAATGCCGCGCGGCACATTGCGCTGCGGGTTCTTGGTCTCCTCGGCCGCGGTGGCGACCACGTCGAAGCCGATGAAGGCGAAGAACACGATGGAGGCCGCGGCCAGCAGGCCGTACCAGCCGAAGGTGCTGTGGCCGCCGCCGGTGACCGCGGAGAACAGGGTCTGATGCAGACCGCTCGCGCCGGTCTCGGACGGCTTGGACTCCGGCACGTACGGCGACAGGTTGTCGACCTTGAAGTACTTCAGGCCCACCACGATCACCAGCGCGATGACCGCCAGCTTGATGGCGACCGCGACCGCCGACACCCGCGAGGACAGCTTGGTGCCGCGCGCCAGCAGCACGCCGAGCACCGCGATGATGAGCACCGCGCCCCAGTCGAAGGTGAGCGAGCCGATCTCGATGGTGGTGGCCTTACCGCCGAGCACCACGCCCAGGTACTGCGACCAGCCCTTGGCGACCACGGAGACGGCGAGGGCGAACTCCAGGAAGAGGTCCCAGCCGATGATCCACGCCGCGAGCTCACCGAAGGTGGCGTAGGAGAAGGTGTAGGCGCTGCCCGCGACCGGCACGGTGGAGGCGAACTCGGCGTAGCAGAGCGCGGCCAGGCCGCAGGCGACGGCGGCGAAGACGAAGGCCAGCGAGACCGAGGGCCCGGCGAGGTTGCCGGCGGTGCGCGCGGTGAGGGTGAAGATGCCCGCGCCGACCACGACCGCGACACCGAAGACGGTGAGGTCCCAGGAGGTCAGGTCCTTGCGGAGTTTGGCATCGGGTTCGTCGGTATCGCGAATGGACTGCTCGACGGATTTGGTGCGGAACAGTCCGCTGCTGCGCCCCGGCTTCGGTCCGGCCGCATTCGGCGTGGGGTCCGAAATCGCCACTGTCTCTCCTATGTCTGGCTTCTCGGCAACAATGCAGTTCAGCACCGGTTGGTCGCTATGTCTTGTGGACGGGCGACAGACCGGTGTCAGGTTTTTCGCCTTCGCATGCGGCCGGCAGACAGATCAGCTGGTCCTGCCCCGTTTCAAGCTCTCGGCCCGGGGTGGGACCTGAGTTGTCGGCGTCACACCGAACGTTATCACCCACTGGTACGAACCAGTTCAGCAACCTGTCGGACAACATTCACCCTATTGCGCCCGGTCAGAGGCCCGGCGCACGACCGGCCGGTCCCGATACTGTTTGAGTATGCCGTTCGGGGGTGAGTCCGCCAGCGGGGATCTCGACGCCCTGGACCGGGTGCTGGCGACCGCCCACGCGGTCGGTGTACGGGAACTGGGCGGTGATTCCACGCCGCTGCTCGAGGAGCGCGACCCGGTTGCCGTGCGAGCGCTGCGCGAGGCGCTGCGCATTGCCGATCTCCCCGGATTCATCTGCCTGTGCTGGGGCGATGTGGCGCTGGACTTCTACGACGCGGCGGGCACGCGGCTCGCCACCGTGACCCTGCACCACGGGTATTCGCTGCGCTGGAACGGCTGGGCCGAGGACGCCGTCCTCGCCGACGGGGTGCGCTCCCTGGAATGGCTGGCCGTGCGCGGGGTGACCGGACCGCTCGCCGAATACCGGGCGGCCGAACGCCGCCGGGAGCAGTCCGAGCAGCAGACGCGCCTGTGGGCGGCGCAGATCCCGCCGGTGCTGATCGATTTCCGCCACGACTTCCTGACCATCTCGGCCATCGGACGGCTGCCCGACGCGGCCACCATGAGCGCGGTGCGGCGGCGGCTGCTGGCCGCGTACCCGGATCCGGTCGACCGCCTCACCGTCCTGCTGGCCTGGTTCGCCAGCGGTTCCGGCAAATACTCGGGTTACCCTGCGCACGAGGATGTTCCGGCCGTCCTGATGGACGGGGAGGCCGAGACCGATTTCGTGCGCGCCGCCGAGCAGGCGCACGGGCGGGCGGCCGCCGGCGCGGCCCGCTATCTGCGACGGTGGGACACCCGCAATCGGGTCGACCGGCTGTTGTCGGCGCTCTCGCCCGCCACCCGCCGCAAGATCGTCGAGCACGCCCACGACGACGAGGACCGCCGCTGGCTGGCGCACCGCATCGCACGCTTGAAATGAGCACGGGGGATGCTGGTCCCATGACGACGGTCGACTTCCCCGAACACAATGTGGGCCCCTCGTGCAAGGGCAAGCGGATCGGGTACTTCCGCGAGGCCGCCGGATACACCCGGTACAAGAGCGCCTACCAGGCCGGATTCGACCAGCTCCCGGCCCCGCGGGAGGCGGTGGACGTGCCCACCCGGTTCGGCACGGTGCGGGCCTACCGGTTCGGCGAGGGCGGCGGCACGCCGCTGGTGCTGCTGCCGGGGCGGCAGGCCGCGACGCCCATGTGGGCGGCGAATCTGGCGGGCCTGCTCGAGGTGCGGCCGGTCATCACCCTGGACCTGCTGGGTGAGCCGGGATTGAGCGTGCAATCCGAACCGTTCACCGACGGTCTGGATCAGGCCGCGTGGCTGGCCGAGGCGCTGCGGGGTCTGCAACCGGGTCCGGTGCACCTGCTGGGTGTATCGATCGGCGGCTGGGCGGCGGTGAATCTGGCTGTGCACCATCCGGATCGGGTCGCGTCCCTGGCAATCCTGGATGCTCCGTCGGTGTTCGGCGGCTTCAGCTGGAAGATGATCGCCGTCTCGCTGGGCTCGGTGCTGCCGGGCATGCCGGAGCGCTGGCGCAACAAGCTGCTGTCCTGGATCTCCGGCGGGGTGACGGCTCCCGAGGACGCGCCGGAGGGCAAGCTCATCGCCTCCGGCATGCGTGACTTCGCCGCCTATCTGCCGATGACGAAACAGCCTACGAAGCAACAGCTTTCCGCCATCACCGCGCCGGTGCTCGGGATCTACGCCGGGCGCAGCATCGTGCACGATTCGCGCCGGATCGTCGCCAAGGCGCGCAAGGCGCTGCCGGCCGCACAGCTCGAGGTGTGGCCGGAGGCCTCGCACGCCATCAATGGCGAGTTCCCGCAGGAGATCGCGGATCGGATGCGGAAGTTCCTGGCAGACGCGAGCTGATCAGGGCACCAGGACGGCGCGGCCGCGAATCTGGCCTTCGTCCAAGCGCCGCAGGGCTTCCGGGCCGTCGGCGAGATCGAAGCGTTCGACCTCCATGTGCAGCTTGCCCGCCTGCGCGAGGGCCACGCAGGCGTGCAGATCGCTTCTGGCGCCGCCCAGCGATTTCCGCACCGTCGCGCCCCACGGCCAGCCCGGCCCGCCGGCGGGCCCGGCGGTGATCTCCGGTGCGCCGCCGCCGATTCCGACCATGCGATAGGCGCCATTGGGCGCGACGGTCTCCACGGCCAGCTTGGCGGTGGCGTCCACGCCGACGAAGTCGAATACGGCCTCCGCGCCGCGGCCATCGGTCAGCTCGAGGATCTGCCGCGCGGTGCTGTCATCGGACAGGATGCCCAGGTCCGCACCGCACTCGGCGGCCAGCTCCAGTTTCTCCTTCGCCACGTCCACCGCGATGACCCGCACGCCGGTGACGGCCCGCAGAATCTGCACCGCCACATGCCCGAGCCCGCCGATGCCGATGGCGACCGCGGTGCCGCCGGGCCGCAGCACCTCCCGCGCGCCGCGAATGGCGTGATAAGCGGTGAGCGCCGCATCGGCCACCGGCGCGGCCTGCAGGAAGTCCAGGTCGCCGATGGGCACGAAGGCATTCGCCGGAATCCGCACGTATTCCGCCATTCCGCCCTCGATGGTGAGCCCCGGGCAGGGCGGCATGGCCACGCGACCGGCTGCGAGACAGACGTTCTCATTGCCGCTCACGCATTCGCGGCACACGCCGCAGGTCCAGAACAGGTACACCAGCCCGCGCTCGCCGATCTCGCGCCCGTGCACATCGGAGCCGACCGCCTCGATGGTCCCGGCGATCTCGTGCCCGAGGGTCAGCGGATCCTCGCGCAGCCGGACCGGGAAGTTGACCAGGGTCAGGTCCGAATGGCAGACGCCCGCGGCGCCGACTCGCAGCAGCAGGTCATTGGGTCCTATCTCGGGAACCGGGATGTCGTTGACCGCCACGGTTTCCGGGCCTGTCCACTGGAGTGCGCGCATGGTGCTTCCTCGACTGAGAGCTTGTGATCTGGCGCACAACGTAACACTCGCTATACACTGCGTCTAGCGAATGACGGAATGTCTAACGATGTTCCCGGAAACGCTCCCGAAAATGAGACTCGAGTCTAGGCTGCCGTCCCATGAGTGCCGCAGGATCGGGCCGCCGGCCCAATGGACAACCGCGGATCGCCATTGCCGGGGCCGGGATTTCCGGCATCGCCATGGCCGTCGCCTTGCAGCGGGCCGGATTCACCGACTTCACGATCTACGAGAAGGCGGCCGACTACGGCGGCACCTGGCGGGACAACACCTATCCCGGGCTGGTGTGCGATGTGCCGTCGCGGTACTACCAGTTCCGGTTCGCCATGAATCCCGAATGGTCGCAGCTGTATTCGACCGGGCCGGAGATCAAGGACTACCTGGTCGGGGTGGCGCGCAGGCACGGGCTGCCCGCGCGCACCCGCTTCGGCACGGAGGTGGCCGAAGCCGAATTCGAGGGCGACGGCTGGCGGGTCACGCTGTCCACCGGTGAGGTAGAGCGCTTCGACTTCGTCATGTGCGCAACGGGATTCCTGCATCACCCGAATACGCCCGACATTCCCGGGCTGGCGGACTTCGCGGGGACGGTCATGCATTCGGCGCGGTGGGATCACACGGTGGAGCTGGCAGGCAAGCGCATCGGCGTGATCGGGACCGGGTCGACCGGCACCCAGCTGGTGAGCGCGCTGGCCGGGCAGGTGCCGCGGGTGGTGTTGTTCCAGCGCACCGCGCAGTGGATTCTGCCGACGGTCAACCGGCCGTATTCACCGGTGGCCAAGGCCGTGTACCGGCGGCTGCCGGTGCTGAGTTCGCTTGTCTATCGGGTGCATCAGGCGATCTTCGCGGCGTTCTCGCAGGGGCTGGTGCATCCGGGGCGGACGCGGTCGTTCATTCAGTGGGTGGTGGCGCGGAATCTGCGCTCGGTCCGGGATCCGGAACTGCGGCGCAAGCTCACGCCGGACTATCAGGCCATGTGCAAGCGGCTGGTGGTGTCGGACCGCTTCTACGCGGCCGTGCAGCGGCCGGATGTCGACCTGGTCACCAGCGGGATCGACCAGGTGAAGCCGGGTGGCGTGGTCACCGTGGACGGGGAGTTGCACGAGCTCGACATCCTGGTGCTGGCAACGGGATTCGATTCACACGCCTTCATGCGGCCGATGGCGGTCACCGGTGTCGGCGGCCGCACCCTCGACCAGGCGTGGGCGGCGGGGCCGCGCGCCTTCGAGGGCGTCATGATGCCGGACTTCCCGAATCTGTTCATGCTCATCGGGCCGCACAGCCCGTTCGCCAACCACCCGCTGACGGCGGTGGCGGAGGCGCAGTCGGCGCGGATCGTCGGGTGGTTGCGGCGCTGGCGGGCCGGGGAATTCGCGACGGTCGCGCCGACCGCGGCGGCCACCGACCGCTACAACGCCCGGTTGCGCGCCGCCGCGCCGAGCACGGTGTGGACCACCGGCTGTAGCAGTTGGTATCTGGGCAAGGACGGGCTTCCGGAATTGTGGCCGTGGAGTCCGGGCCGGTACGAGAAACTCATTCGCAGCGAACCGGATCCGGTGGACTACCGCCTGGAACCGGCCGGGAAGTGAGGCTGCCGTGCTGTTTCCGATTCCGTTGATGCGCTGGGCGACCCGGGTCGTCGGCTGGTGGAGTTTCGGTCCGATACCCGACTGGCGGCGAGCGCGGAAGCGGATGAACGCGGGGACCCGCTACGCTCGCCCGCCGCGCGGGGTGCGCGTCGAGGCGGGCTCGCTCGGCGGGGTGCCCGCCGAAATACTCACTCCGCCAGGGGCTGCCGCCGATGCGGCGGTGCTGTACCTGCACGGTGGCGGGTTCGCCGTCGGCGCGCCGCCGATGGAGCGCCCGACCGCGGGGGCCATTGCCGCCGCCATGTGGACGACGGTGTACACGCTGGATTACCGGCTGGCGCCCGAGTTTCCGTATCCGGCCGCCATCGACGATGCCGTGGCCGCCTACCGCGCACTGCTCGATCGCGGGATTCCAGCGGGACGCATTGCGGTTGCGGGTGATTCGGCAGGAGGTACGCTCACCCTGGATCTGGCGTTGCGGGCACGCGATGAGGGCCTGCCCGCTCCGGCAGTGCTGGGGCTGATCTGCCCCGCCCTGGATCTGTCGGCGGATTCGCTTGCCTTCCGGTGTGATCCGAGCCGCGAGCCGCTGCTCTCCCCCGAGCTCATTCGCGAATTCACCGACGCGTACCTGCCGGGCATGCCGCAGGATCGGCGCCGGGCGGTGTCACCGCTGTATCGCGATATCACCGGCCTGCCACCCATCGTGCTGCAATCGGCCGGTGACGATCCGCTGGCCGGGGATGCCAGGCGTTTCGCCGAGCTGGCCGCGAAAACCGGTGCGCCGCTGCGGCATCACGAGTATCGCGGGCTGTGGCATGTGTTCCACGCCTGGCCGATGGCGCCCGCGCGCGCAGCCATCCGGGAGATGTCCGCCGCCTTGGCCGAGGGCATCTACGGCCATCACACCGGCCAGCGCTCAGGGCAGTAGCCGGTGCGCGGCGCCGGTGAGCATGTCCCGGACCCGGTCGAGGGGCTGCGCGAGCATGCACATGCTGGTGAAAGCTGCCAGCAGCAACTCGCCGAGCAGATAGGTGAGCTCACCGCGTTCCTCGACTGCCGGCGTGTCGCCGAGAACGGCATCGAACCGCTCCATCCACAGCCCGTACAGCGCTTGCCGTTCCAATTCCGCCGTGCGGTCGCCGGAGATGACCGCCGACACCACCGCCGTGCACAGCGGCAGTTCCGCCGCGGTGTGCTCCATGATCGCGGCCAGCATTCCGGCCACCCGGTCGGCCGGTGCGGTGTCCGCGCCGATGCCATCGGCCATGAACTCGCCGGTGACCTCGCGCGCCCACTCCGCGCCGACCGCCGTGAGCAACTGATCCTTGCTGCCGAAATACCGGTACACGGTGGCCCGCGCCAGCTGGGCTCGGTCGGCCACGGCATGCATGGTCACCGCCGCGTACCCACCCGCCGCAGCAAGCTCCCGGGCCGCATCGAGAAGCCGCTGCCGCCGCTCCCGCTGGCTGTCCGACAGCGGGTGCACGGTCGTGAACGTGGCCGACGGCAGGTGCGATGACATGCGCACATTCTGGCTCCTCCGCCTCCCCGAGACCTCAGCGCCCGGCCGAGAGCCGTTCACCGTCGCGCACGCGTGGCGGCGGCGGGGAGCCGAACCGACTCCGGACGTCCCCGGCGAGTTGCCCGGACCTTGCGAAATCAGTTGTCACCCTTGAAGCCTCGGAGGACCCATGCCCGCACCCGAACACTCCCCCGCCACCGGGGTCATAGTCACCGGCGGCGCGTCCGGTATCGGCCTGGCCTGTGCGGTGGCGCTGGCCGAGGTGGGCCGGCCGGTCGCGCTGTGGGATCTGCAGGGCGAGTCCGCGCGCGCCGCGGCGGCGACCATTTCCGACAAGTACGGGGTGGCGGCGCTCGGCGTCGGCATCGATGTCACCGATACCGAGCAGATCGAGGCCGCGGTCGGACCGGCTCGCGAGGTGCTGGGCAGTATCGGCGGGCTGGTGCACGCCGCGGGCGTGGTGCGCGCGGAGCCGGTCGGCTATCTGGATGCCGGCAAGTGGGATGCGGTGCTCGATGTGAACCTGCGCGCCCAGGCCCTGATCGCGCAGGCCATTCTCAGTGACCTGCAAAGCAATCCGGGGTCGGCGATCGTCGGGATCTCCTCCATCGAAGCCTTCATCGGCCAGGCCTTCATCCCGGCCTACTGCTCCTCCAAGGCGGGCCTGCTCGGCCTGACCCGGGCCCTCGCACATCAATTGGGCAGCAGCGACGTGCGCGTGAACGCCGTGTGCCCGGGCTATATCGACACTCCGATGATGAGAAACAATGTGCCGCAGGAGGTCATCGATCAGGAGGCCGCGCGCTCGATCTTTCGCAGGCTCGGTGCGCCCGAGGAGGTGGCGCGCGCGGTGCGCTTCCTGCTCAGCGACGAAGCCTCGTTCATCACCGGCACCCATCTCACAGTCGATGGGGGTGTCACAGCCATCGGCGGCCAGTGAACCTGAGCCACCCTCGACTGGGCCGAATTGCCCGAGAGTCAGCGTCGGGCGGCGTGCTCGCCGAGTTCGAGATCGATGAAGGCTCCGATCATTGCCCGCCAGACGGCCTCCGCGACAGCGGGTTCCAGCCGGGCGGCGGCAGCGCGCTCCTTGGCCAGCGCCACCACCCGCTCCACGCGGTCCGGGGCGCGCACGGCCTGCTCGTCGGTCTTGAATCCGGCGGCAGCGTGGACCAGATCCTGCCGTTGCGCCAGGAGGCGGATCAATTCGCCGTCGAGCGCGTCGATGCGAGTGCGGACCTCATCGAGGGATTGCGGGGCGGACGCGGCGGGCAATTGTGGAGCAGACACGAGTGCCGACCCTATCGGCTGCCCGCTCAGGCGAACACGCGGGTGATCACCGGCGCGACGAATTCGTCGAGCATGGCGCGCTCGTCCTCCGCGTCACGGCCGGGTGCCGCCAGCAGTGACACGATGATGCGGGTCAACCAGCGCGCCAGGCGGCTGCGCTCCGGATCGGTGAGCCCGGCGGGCGTGAACAGCCCGCCCGCAATGGATTCGATGACCTCGGAGTCCTGGCTGATGCGCCCGGCCGGCCCCGCCTCGCCCGGCCGGAACCAGGCAATGAGCATCGGCTCGGAGCGCACTTCCCGCACCGCGGCCAGCATGGCGGTGACGATCCGCCCGCCCGGATCCGCGATATCGCGCACCTCCCGCGCGACCCGCGCGGCAATGCGGCGAGTCTCCCGGTGCACGAAGGCCAGGCGCACCGCCTGCCGATTCTCGAAATACCGGTACAGCGTGGCCCGCGAGCAGCCCGCCGCCTTGGCGATATCGGCCATGCCCACAGCCGTCACGCCACGCTCGGCGAACAGCGCGGCGGCCGCGTCCAGGATGCGCTCGGCCGCCAAATCCGCACGATCGTCCGACAGCCAATCGCGACTCATGCGATCCCTCCAGCTCGTCTCGTCACTCCGGCGCCGACACGTCTCGTCATTCCGGCGCCGACACGTCTCGTCATTCCGGCGCCGACACGTCTCGTCATTCCGGCGCGCTTTTGGCCGGAATCCACCGCGGTGTCAGAGATCCCGGCCAAAAGCATGCCGGGATGACAAACGGCATTCATGCCGGGAGGACGAACAGCACTCACGCCGGGAGGACGAACAGCACTCACGCCGGGATAGGAAGCGGCACTGCTCATCCTGCCGCCCGGAACGGGACCGCGACCGGCCAGCGGACGTAGTTGCCTTGGGACCAGCGGACGTTGTCGAGGTCGACGGTGAAGTTCGGGCAGCGGGCGAGGAGTTCTTCGAGGGCTACGCGGGCCTGCATGCGGGCGGCGGCCGCGCCGAGGCAGTGGTGGTGGCCGTGGCTGAAGGTGAGGATGCGTTTGGGGTTGCGGCGGATGTCGAGTTCGGCGGCGGTGGGGCCGAATTCGCGTTCGTCGCGGTTGGCGGAGGCGTAGAGGAGCAGGACGCGGCGGCCGGCGGGGATGGTGGTGTCGTGCAGGGTGACCTCGCGGGTTGTGGTGCGGGCCAAGCCTTGGACGGGGGAGGTCATGCGGAGGAATTCCTCGACGGCGTCGGGGATGAGCGCCGGGTTCTCGGCCAGGAGGCGGCGCTGGCCGGGGTGGGTGGTGAGCAGTTGGACCGCGCCGCCGAGATTGCCTGTGGTGGTGTCGTTTCCGCCGGTGATCATGGTGAAGGCGAAGCCGAGCATGGCGACCAGTCCGTCATTGTCGCCGTCGGCGCCCAGGCCGGAGGCGAGTAGGTGGGAGATGGTGTCGTCGCCGGGTTCGGCGCGGCGGCGGGCGATCAATTCCGTGAAGTAGCCGACCAATTCGCCGACGGCGGTGAGTGCGTCCTGACCGCCGGCCGCTATGCCCGCACCGGCGACAGCACCGCCGACAATGGCTTCGGTCCAGTGGTCGAACTTGCCGTGGTCCTGTTGCGGCACACCGAGATAGTGCGCGACGACCATGGTCGGCAGCGGCTTGAACAGTTCGGCGACGATATCGCCCTCCCCCGCCGCCCGCAGCCGCTCGATGCGCTCGACGACGAACTCCCGCACCGCGGGTTCGACCGAATTCACCTGCCGGGGCGTGAATCCCGGCGATACCCGCCGCCGGAAGTCGGTGTGCTCGGGTGGATCCATGAAGACGAACGGCCGGTGCGTGCCGACTCCCGCACGCTCGAGCCCGACATAGTCGACGGTGAGCCCCGCGGCCGAGGAGAAGGTTTCCGGATCCCGTGCCGCCGCGTACACGTCCGCGTGCCGGGACAGGACGTAGAAGTCGTGCTCCGGATGCGCCTCGGGGATCACGCGGTGCACCGGATCCTGTTCGCGCAGTGCGGAATACATGGGCCAGGGGTCGCGCCAGGTTTCCCCCGATCGCAGTTGGAACCGGACCGGACGAGACGCCACTGTGCTCATGAATCGACGGTAAGACAAATGCTCGAATATGTCTAGAACACGTTTCAGAATTCTCCCGCTGTATCGCGCTGCGGCGGCGCTAGCTCTGGGTTTCGCCCGTATTCGAGCGGATCAACACGAAAACGAGCGAGGTGTCGCCGATCCGGATGGTGGACCCGTCGGACAGCACCGCGCTGTCCACCACCCGCGCGCCATTGACGTATACGCCGTTGGAGGAGTGCAGATCCTTGAGCACGTAGGTCATCCCGTTGTCCACGATGAGCGCATGATGACGGCTGACCCGCCCGTCGTGCAGCGGAATGTCATTGTCGGACAACCGGCCGATGCGCGTGACGGTGCCGACGATGGGATACACATTGCCCTCGCGGTCGCGCAGCACCGCCTCGGGTTCGTGCCAGCTGCGATCGATAATGGTGGTGGCCCGGGTGGCCGAGGCATTGCCCACCGTGCGCACGCTGAGCGGATCCTGGCGCAGGATGCGCTGTTCGAGTTCGCGCATCCGGTGTCCCGGATCGATGCCGAGTTCCTCGGCGAGGGTAACCCGCAATCGCCGCGCCGCCTCCAGCGCGTCGGATTGCCGCCCGGCCAGGTAGAGCGCGGTGATCAACTGCTCCCACAGCGATTCCCGCAGCGGATGCTCGCGCACCAGCAGGGTCAGCTCCGCGATCACGCTGTCGCCGCGGCCCTGGGCGATCTCGGCCTCGGCCCGCGCCTCGATCACGCCCAGCCGTTCGTCGTCGAGGGCGACCGCATAGGCGTCGGCGAATCCGAGCCCGCGCAGATCCGACAGCACCGGCCCGCGCCACTGCGCGAGCGCCTCCGACAGCGAGACCGCGGCTGCCCCGAATCGCCCCGCCGCCAAGGCCCGCAGCCCGTTCTCGCGGCGCGCGCGGAACCGGAATACATCGCAGGCGGCGTCGTCGACCACGATCCGGTAGCCGGTCCCCATGTGCTGGAGCACGGCGCGGGCGTCGATTCCGCCGTCGCGCAGGGGTTTCCGCAGGTTGGACACGATGGCGTGCAGGCTCACCCGCACATCCGGCGGCGGATTGTCCTCCCAGACGGCGGCCGCCAGCGCATCGACCGATACCGGCCGGTTGTTGTTGATCACCAGATAGGCCAGCACCGCCCGCTGCTTGGGCCCGCCCAGCTGCTGGGCGACCCCGTCGATGGTGAGCTGGACCGGCCCCAGCACCCCCACCTGCGCCCGCACCTCGGCCATGGCCGACTCCTCACGACCGCCCGCGATTATCGAGGGCCACTCTAACTATTCTTCGCCCGCCCCGCCGCCGGGATAGGTTATCGGTAGACCTCGTCCTTTGTTTCGGGCTATTGAATCCAATATTCAGGGCTGCCAAACTTGATAGTCCGAGCGGTGCGACGGAGATGCCGATGAAGCAATCACGGCGGGGGTTCCTGATCGGTGGCGCGATGGCCGGGTCGGCCGGCCTGGCCCTGGGGTCCACCCGATTGTTCGATGCGCCGGCCGCGGCCTCGTCCGGGCATTCCGGCCACGGCGGCGGGGTCGAAGGGCCCACCTTCCGGCTGGGGGAAGAGGTCGATCACGCGGCCAACGGGTTCAATCCGACGCAGATCCTGCGGGACTTCGACGGCGGCACGGTCTCCACCCTGCCCGGCGGCCGCACGCTGCGGGAGTGGCATATCGTGGCGCGCGACCAGGACCTGGAAGTGGCTCCGGGAGTGACGTTTCCGGCCTGGACGTTCAACTCCCGCCTGCCGGGCCCGACGCTGCGCTGCACCGAGGGCGATCTGCTGCGGGTGACCTTCACCAATGGCTCGGAGCACCCGCACACCATGCATTTCCACGGCATCCACCCCGCGGAGATGGACGGCATTCCCGGGATCGGCCGCGGCGTCATCCGGCCCAGTGAATCGTTCACCTACGAATTCGACGCCACGCCTTTCGGTCTGCACCTCTACCACTGTCACGTCAGCCCGCTGGCCGAGCACATCGCGCGCGGCATGTACGGCACCTTCATCGTGGATCCGCCGCAACCGCGCCCGGCGGCCGACGAACTGGTGATGGTCATGCACGGCTTCAACACCACCTTCGACGGCGAGGGCAATCAGCTCTACGCGGTCAATGGCATTCCGTTCCACTACATGCACGAGCCGGTGCGGGTGAAACGCAATGAGCTGGTGCGGATCTACCTGGTCAATGTGCTGGAGTACGACCCCATCAACAGTTTCCACATCCACGGCAACTTCTTCGAGTACTTCCCGACCGGAACCCGGCTCACCCCTGCCGAATTCACCGACACCATCGTGCAGGCGCAGGGGCAGCGCGGCATCTGCGAGCTGCGGTTCCCGCATGCCGGGAAGTTCATGTTCCACGCCCACAAGACCGAATTCGCGGAACTGGGCTGGATGGGATTCTTCGAGGTGAGCGAGTGATGAGCGAACCCACGGCAAGTGCACCGGCGGCGGAGTCCCGATTACCGGTCTGGGTGGGCTGGGCCGGACTGGTGCTGCTGATCGCGGCCGTGCTGGCCGGACTGGGGCTGATCGGCGGGCGCGCGCTGCCGGATCGGCTCGGGCCGCCGGTGGAGGAGATCGCGGTGGAGCGCACCGTCTTTCGCGATGATGTCATCGAGTTGCGGGTGCGCAATACCGGGCCGGATCCGGTGACCATCGCGCAGGTGTTCGTCAACGACGCGTTCGTCGACGTCACCGGGGGCGAGGACGCGATCGGCCGGATGGGCGCGGCCACACTGGAATTGAACTATCCGTGGCGGGAGGGGCAGCCGTATCTGGTGTCCATGCTCACCTCCAGCGGGCTGGTGATCGAACACGAGATCCCGCTCGCGGTCCCCACACCCGAGCCCGACGGGTCGTTCTTCGGGCTCATGGCGCTGCTCGGCCTCTACGTCGGCGTGATTCCGGTGCTGCTGGGCATGCTGTTCCTGCCGCTGGCCCGCCGGGCCGGGGGGAATGCGCTGCGGGTGCTGCTGGCCGTCACCGTCGGCCTGCTGGTGTTCCTGGCCGTCGACGGCACCAATGAGGGCCTCGAACTGGGCGCGGAGTCCGGCGGCGCGTTCGGCGGCGGCGAATTGGTGCTGCTCGGCGCGGGCCTGGCCTTCCTCGCCCTGACCGCACTCGACCGCTGGCTGCGCGCCCGGCGCGCCCGGGCCGCGGGCACCGGGGCCTCCGGCGTGCGCCTGGCCGCCATGATCGCCTTCGGTATCGGCCTGCACAATCTCGGCGAGGGCCTGGCCATCGGATCCGCTTATGCGGTGGGCGAATTGGCGCTGGGCGCGTTCCTGATTCTCGGGTTCGCCATTCACAACACCACCGAGGGCGTGGCGATCGTGGCGCCGCTGGTGCGCGAACGCATCCGGCTCCCGCTGCTGCTCGCGCTCGGCCTGCTCGCCGGAGCGCCCGCGATCGTGGGCGCGGTGGTGGGTGCGTCGATCAACAATGCCGAGGTGTCGGCGCTGCTGCTGGGTATCGGCGTGGGCGCCATCGTCCAGGTGATCGTGCAGATCCTGCCCGCTCTGCGGGCCGAGGGTCACGAGCGCGCCGATGCCCCCGCCATTGCGGGGGTCATCGGCGGCATCCTGATCATGTACCTGACCGGATTGCTGGTCACCGCCTGACGGCGGTGGGGAGGGTGAAGGCGGCGGTGCGGACGACGTCGCCGTGCTTGAAATCCAGGAACAGGCGGTAGGTTCCGGGACCCGGGACGACGGTGTGAAAGGTGATGTCCGGGCCCGGGGCGGTGACGCCGTCGCCCGGTTCGCCGTTCGGGTGCACGTGGACGTAGGCGAGATCGCCGGCGCGCAGCACGACCAGGTGACCGAAGGCGGCCAGGTAGGGCTGCAGGTCGGTGACCGGTGCGCCGTCCTTGTTGACCGTGAGGGTGAGCAGACGCCCTTCGCCGGGTACGAGATCACCGTCGAGGGTCACCTCGTAGCCGTCGACCGTGACGGTCCGTACCGGCTCGGGCGCGGGCTGCGGAGCGTAGTCGCCCGGGATGGCGAAATCGGCACCGAGCGTGATGGTCCGGCCGAGGGCCTGCGGAGCGATATCGGTGAAGGCGCGGTAGGCGCCGGCGGCGGGCAGGTTCAGCTTGACCGCCCAGGTGCCGTCGGCGGCGAGTTCGGGATGCACGTGCCAGAAGCCGGTCAGCTCGCGCTGCACGATGATGAGGTGCAGCTCGCGGTCGTGGATGGGGGTGTAGTCGGTGACGGGGTGGCCGCCGGGACCCAGGATGCGGAAGCGGAAGTCGATTTCGCCTGCGCCGATGATGGTTTCGGCGAGATCGAGGGTGTAGCCGTCCTGGGTGATCCGCAGGCCGCCGGGGAGTCCGGCGTCGCGCCCGGCGTGCGCGTCATGTCCGGCGTGGGCGCCGTGCGCGCCGTTCCCGGCATGAATTTCGTGGCCGGCGTGTTCACCATGGGCGGCGTGGTCGGTGTGCGCGGCATGAGCAGCGTGGTCGGCATGGTTGGCAGCGTGCGCGTGAGTGGTCATTTCCGCGTCTCCCTCGATCGTTTCGGTGTTCCGATAGGGAGAAATCTAATACCCCCAGGGGGTATCTGCAAGATCAATTGGAGTGATCCGGCTCACTACGAGGAACGCACATAGGTCATCTCCGGTGACACCGTGATGATGTCGGCGACCGCGACGAGTTCCGGAGGCACCGCGCCCCCGTCGAAGTGGCGCGCGCTCGGGACGATGACGGCATCGAGGTCGAGCCGCGAGATCAGCACGCGCAACCGGCGCAGCGGCTGATCGGTG
Organism: Nocardia sp. NPDC127526; assembly: GCF_042672265.1. Classification (NCBI taxonomy): domain Bacteria; kingdom Bacillati; phylum Actinomycetota; class Actinomycetes; order Mycobacteriales; family Nocardiaceae; genus Nocardia; species Nocardia sp. NPDC127526. The sequence goes on from NZ_JBHXVO010000023.1 coordinate 40,697, forward strand.
AGCGGGCCGAAGACCACCGTTTTGCGGAGGTCGTAGCCGAGTCGATAGGCCAGGCCGCGAATAGCGGCCTCGTCCGATTCCTGCCGAATGCCGGAAACGTCACTCCGCAACCATCCGATCGCGCTGGGTTCGGTTGTCATGGCTAACCTTTGAGGTGCTCGCAGCCTGTGTCTAGTGCCGACTTCAACGTTCGTACGTCGAACGAGATTGATCGATGGCTTCCGGCGGGGAAAGTACTGGGCAAACCTGGGTCATGACGGCACGGCAAATCCGTGGAAGACCTATTCTCGGGATAGGTCCAGCAGAGAGGCCGCATGCCGTGACCGGACGGAACGAGCTGCTCATCGCCGCTCGCTCGCGTATGGAATCACCCGGTGCGCCAGGTCAATCCATGACTCGCCGGGAGTTGGCGGACGCCGTCAACGATCACGTCTTCCGGATTACGAGCAAGCGGGGCGCCGTCGACGAACGGCACGTCGGCAAGTGGGAGCGAGGCGAAACGACGTGGCCGAGAAAGCATTACCGCGCCGCCCTGCGGGCGGTGCTGAACGTGGCGACCGATGCCGAGCTCGGCTTCGCCACCCCGGCGCGGGCAGCGGATGACGAGAGCGTGAACCGCAAGCAGTTCCTGTCGAGCGCGCTCGTGCTGACCACGGGGGCGGTGCTGTCCAATGCCGCGCCCACCGAGAGCGAGCTCATCGACACCATGGCGGGACCGACCGGTAATTACCGGCGGATGGAATCCTCGGTGCCGTCGGATCGGCTGGCGCCGGTGGTGGACGCGCATCTGAACCTGGTCGCCGGAGTAGTCCGGGATCGGCTGCGCACCTCCAGCGGCTTCCGCGCCCTGTCCGAAATCGCCGGTCTGGCAGCATGGCTGGCCGCCGACCGCGGTGACGACGCGGCGGCGCGGCGGCGCTATGTGGAGGCCATCCGGCATGCCGAGCGCACACACCATCCGCTGCTCGTGTCCTATATGACCGCCAGCCTCGGGCACTACGCGGTGGAAATGGGCGATGCGCGCGCCGGGCTGACCCTGCTGCGCACCGCGGCCAACCAGCTCGGGCCCGACGCCCCCGACAGCGCCACCGCCTGGCTCACCTCACTGCTGGCCGTCGCCTATGCCGCGACCGGCGACCGCGCCAATGCGCATTCCGCCATGCGGCGGGCGGACAAACTGGTGGATCGGCAACGCGGCGAACCGCAATGGCCGTGGGTTTTCGTCTTCGACGCGCCCAAGGCCGCGCGGTATCAGGCCGCGGCGCTGGCCCGGCTGGGTGATCACCGCGGGGCCCATCTCGCCTTCGTCCATGCCGGCTCCGCCCTGACCGCGGCCAAACCGCGGGCGCTGGTGCAGGTCGAGCACGCGCAGGTGCTCGCCCGCAGCGGCGATATCGAGGCCGGGTGCGCGCTGGCCGCCGAGGCGCTGACCGTCGGCCTGAGCTATCACAGCGAGCGAATCACGCGGACCGCCAGGACATTCCGTGCGGGTCTGCCGGCCCGTACCGTGGAGGCGAGGGCACTCGACGAGGCCCTGGCAACCCTCTACGGACGAGACCAATGACCCGCGTCGCCATTACCGGGCATCGTGGGCTGCCGCCCGTCACCCTCGAGCTGGTCGCCGCCGCACTGCACGCCGCGGTGGGCAAGCGGGCCGAACCTCCCCTGTACGGCGTGAGTTGCCTTGCCGACGGGCCGGATTCGCTCTTCGCCCAAGCCGTTCTCGAGCACGGCGGGCAGCTCACCGCCGTCGTTCCCGCCCGCAAGTACCGCGAAAGCCTGCCCGCCGAGCACCATCCGGTCTACGACCGGCTGCTGGCCGCGGCCTCGGAGGTGGTCGAGCTCGACCGCGAGGAGTCCGATTCCGAGGCCCACCAAGCGGGCAACCTGCGCATGCTGGACGGTTCCGACGAGCTGCTCGCGGTCTGGGACGGCAAGCCCGCCCGCGGCTACGGGGGCACCGCCGATGTGGTCGCGGCCGCCCGCCGCCGCGGCATCCCGGTCACCATCCTCTGGCCCCCGGACGCCGAACGCCCGTGACCGGATCCGGCCGACTTGACCTCAACAAAGGTTGATGTACCAAGCTCGGGTTCATCGGTCCGATCGACGGTCCGACCCGCGCCCCGCCGAGCCCCGTACACCCCTCGGCGGGGCGCGAAACACTCGCCCGCGCGAGCTACCGTGGAAGCCGTGGGCATCATGGGCGAACTGTTCCCGGGCAAGAAGCTGACCGATGAGGGCAGCGAGGATTCCAGCGGGCAACCGCACCGTCCGCGCCTGGAAGTGAACCTCGACGACGGTGTGATCCGCATTGCCCCGACCACCCCGCCGAGCAGTGCGGACGCGGCGAACTAGGTTTGCCGCAGCGGCTCGTAGACCTCGGCGCTGAGGCCGAAGGTCCAGGCGACGCCCTCGCGGGCGGTCCGGGTCTCCGGCGGGACGCGCAGCCAATAGGTGCGGCTGGTGCCGTCCGGTTCGGGGGTCGAATTGATGACCTCGACCATCACCACGTCCTCGTCGTCGGGTAGCTCGATGCGCCACAGCACGCCGGTTTCGTCGCGGTGCAGCGGGCGGGCCCCGGATTCGGAGAGGTAGCGGTCGTAGCCGTAGTACTCGAGCATGATGCGGCGCAGCTCGGCGTTCTCCTCGCGCCGGATGCGCTCGGGGGTCAGCGTGCGCAACCCGGCGAGGAACTCCCCCGCCACCGCCATACCGCGCCAGGAGTGCAGGACGAAGCCGTCGGCATACGCCAGGGCGGGGCCGTCGGCGCGGTCCAGGCGACCGGCCTCGTCGCGGTGGAGTTCGGTGGGGCGGTCGGTGAGGATGGCGACCTTCTCGTAGGGCCACCACCAGCCGGCTTCCCGGGCCACCGCGGCCAGTCCGTCGAGCGGGTTGCCGGGCGTGGTGTCGAAGGCGGAGAGCCAGGCGGCGTCGTGCTGGCCCAGGACGGCGTCGAGCAGCAGCAGGCGGACCCTGGTCTCCTGCTTGCGATCCCGGGCCACCGCGGCGACGACGCCCGCGCTGATCCGGTCGACGATGGTGCGGGTGAGCTCCCACAGGTCGGCGCCGGTGGCCTGCCAGTGATCGCTGAAACCCTTGGGGCCCAGGGCGGCGTGCAGGCGTTCGCGTTCGGCCGCCCACGGACGGCTGCGCAGCGCCTCGCGAACGCTGCCGCCGGTGCCGCGCAGGATGGGCCGGCCCTCCGGCTCGACCGCCCAGAGTTTGCGCACGGCCTCCAAGGGCGATGCGGCCCAGACGATCCGCTCCGGTTCGGCCAGTCCGGCCCGCCGATAGGCCAGGCGCACCCCGGCCTCGGCCGCCGCCCGGTCGCCGCGGCCGGTCATCGCCGAGATCGCGCGCCACTGCGCCTGCGTTGTCACTTGCTCACTCGATTCTCTTGTCGCTGTGTGGGATCCGGGTTCAGTCGGCGACGATCCGCACCGAGCCGGGCACGTACTCGCGCTGCCGGATCACCCGGTACCAGCCCTTGGGCAGCGGGATGGCCGCGTGCTCCTCGTGCACGACGCGCCCGCCCTCGGGCAGGTGGAGTAGGAAGGGCCCGAAGGCCCCGGTCTCGCGAACCAGCCGCCCGGGTCCCTGGACGGCGTGGGCGTGGCCGGTGACCTCGCCGAGCGCGAGCACCAGCCGGCCGCGGGCATCGCGCGGTTCGGACGGCGCTTTCGCGGCCCGCTCGGGTACGGCGGCCTCCGCCAGCGGAACGATCAGGACATCGCCTTGCCGGTACATGATTCTGCTCCCCTCGTGGCACGAAATCGGTGCCGTGCCAAGGACGGTAGCGCCGCGCACCGACAAGTCCGGCCGCCCGTGCGATTGTCTGCCGGGCTTGGTAGAAAGCACCCATCGATCACCGGCACTGGCCAGAAGGGGCGGGGCGCACATGACCATCGGGAACCACCTGGAGGAGTTCTACGGGTTGCCCGTATTCGACTTCCCGGACGCGGATGACTTGCGCAAACGCAAGTCCGCCTTGCCCGCGCCGGACTCGGTGGCGTGGCGGATCCGCCTGTCGGACTGGGACTCCGAGGACCCGTGGTCGGAGGACTTCGCCCGGTTCCTGGTGGCGGTCGATTCGACGCGGGTGCGGGCGATCATCGTGGGCATGTGGAACGAGGTGCACGACAACGGCCCGGCGGACGTCATCGAGGCGATCACCGAGGCGCGGGACCGCTTCCCCGCGCTGCGCGGGCTGTTCCTCGGCGACATCACCTTCGACGAGTGTGAGATCTCCTGGATCAACCAGGGTTCGGTGACTCCACTGCTGGAAGCCTTTCCCGCGCTGGAGGAGTTCGGCGTGCGCGGCGGGCAGAATCTGGAGTTCGACGCCATCGAGCACGCGCGACTGCGCAAGCTGACCGTGCAGACCGGTGGCCTGCCCGGCGAGGTGGCGCGTGAGATCGCCGACAGCGATCTGCCCGCGCTCACCCATCTCGACCTGTGGCTGGGCACCTCGGAATACGGCGGGGATACCGAAATCGCGGAGTTGGCACCGATTTTCGCTGGGACACGGCTGCCGAGGCTGAAGCATCTGGGCTTGCGCAACAGTGAGATCCAGGATGAGATCTGCGCCGAGCTGGCCGCCGCGCCGGTGGTGGCACGGCTGGAGGCGCTCGATGTGTCGATGGGCGTGCTGACCGATGACGGCGCGGCCGCACTGCTCGCCGGGCAGCCGCTCGGGCATTTGAAAACCCTTGATATGCACCACAACTACCTCAGCGAGGCCATGCGCACCCGGCTGCGGGAAACCCTCGAACCCGCGGGCGTGGCGCTGAATCTGGACACCGGTGACGCGGAGGAGGACGAGGACGAAGACCAGGTGTGGCGCTTCGTCGCGGTCGGTGAGTGAGCGTTGGCAGACGGGTTTCCGTATCGGTGGGTCGTCGTCGGCAATGGCGAGAACCGGCGGGTGCGGATGTTTCTCGCGGCGGCGGAGGCGGCCGGGCTGGTGACGCCGCGCGTGGTGCGGTGGCGTGACGTACTGCGTGCGGGCGGGCACGGGTTCGCGGCGGACGAACTCGTGCGCTTGGACTCGCCCGGGGAGAATCCCGAGGTGGACGAGCTGCTGCGCGGGGTGAACGAGCCCACGCGCGTGGAGGGTTCGGCGCGCTGGTACGCGCGGTTCCTGGACGCGGTGCGGTCGCTGCGGGGCGGGATCCGGCTCGACGATCCCACCGAGCTGGGCATTCTGTTCGACAAGCGGTTGTGCCATGCGCGGCTGGTGGACGCGGGCGTGCCGGTGCCGCCCTCCCCCACCTCGGGCGCGCGGGAACCGGTGCGCGGCTGGTCCGATGTGCGTGCGCTGATGCGGGCGGGCGGTATGCCCCGCGCCTTCGTCAAGATCGCGCACGGGTCCTCGGCCTCGGGGGTGCTGGCGATCGAGACGACCCGCGCCGGGCGGGTGCGGGCCACCACCTCGGTCGAAGTGGATTCGGCTGGGGGCCTGCACAACTCGCTGAAGATCCGCCGGTACACCGAGGAACGGCGGGTAGCGGCCATCGTCGATCGTCTCGCACCCGATGGGCTGCACATCGAGCGGTGGCTGCCCAAGGCGTCCCTCGGCGGCGGGGCGGCCGATCTGCGGGTGCTCGTCGTGGCGGGCCGCGCCACCCACGCGGTCGTGCGGACCAGCCGGGCGCCGCTGACCAATCTGCATCTGGGCGGGCGGCGGGGCGATCTCGCGGCGGTGCGCGCGGTGGCGGGCGAGCGCTGGGCGGAGGCGCTGGCCATCTGTGAACAGGCCGCCGCGTGTTTTCCCGGAACACTGTGCGTGGGCGTCGATCTGCTGCCCGCGACCGGCTGGCGGCGGTTCGCCGTCGGCGAGGTCAATGCCTTCGGCGATCTGCTGCCGCGGCTCACCGGGCTGCCGGAGGGACCGGCGGCCGGGCTGGACACCTACACGGCGCAGATCCGCGCGGCCCAGCGTCTGTACGGCGCTACACCACAACGACTTTCCCAGGAGCGCACGCATGCACCGGCCTGATATGAACGAGGTGGTGGGCCGCGACGACATGCTGCTGCTCACCCTCGACACCTTGCGCTACGACGTCGCGGTCGAGCTGGCGGAGGCGGGCCGACTGCCCAATCTCATGGCGCACCTGCCGTCCTCCGGCTGGGAGAAGCGCCACGCCCCGGGCAATTTCACCTATGCCTCACACCAGGCCATCTTCGCCGGGTTCCTGCCGACGCCGGCCACGCCCGGTCCGCATCCCCGGCTGTTCGCCGCCCGTTTCGCCGGCAGTGAGACGACCGCGGACGGCACCTTCGTCTTCGACGAACCGGATCTGGTGACCGCGCTGGCGGCGCGGGGCTATCACACGGTGTGTATCGGCGGCGTCGGATTCTTCAACAAGCAGGGCGCATTGGGGAATGTGCTGCCCGGGCTGTTCGCGGAGAGTCATTGGGAATCGGGGTTCTCGGTGGCCTCCCCGACCTCCTTCGAGGAGCAGGTGGCGCGGGCGGAGAAGGTGGTGTCCGAGCTGCCCGCGCGGCAGCGGGTGTTCTTGTTCCTCAATGCTTCCGCGCTGCATCAGCCCAATTGGTTCTATCTGCCGGGCGCGACCCGCGCGGCCGGGGACAGCCGGGCCACGCATGCCGCCGCCCTGGAGTACATCGACCGTCATGTGGGCCGGCTGTTCGATGCGATGCGTTCGCGCCGCCGGTGTTTCGCCATCGTGTGCTCCGATCACGGCACCGCCTACGGGGACGACGGTTTCACCGGGCACCGCCTCGGCCACGAGTCCGTATGGACCGTTCCCTATGGTCACTTCTTCCTGGACCCCCTGGAGTGTTCCGCATGACCGCGACCCTCGTTCCGCCCAGGCCGTATCAGAGCTATGTCTACGCCTACCCGCACAAGACGGCGTACCGGCCGCTGCATCCGCGGCCCGCGCTGGCGGAGCTCTGGAAAGGCGAACCGCGCCAGGCGCTCTCGTTGTACCTGCACATACCGTTCTGCGAGGTGCGATGCGGGTTCTGCAACCTTTTCACACGGGTGGGCGCGCCCGACGGTTTGACCGGGCGGTATCTCGACGCGCTCACCCGGCAGGCGGTCGCCGTGCGGGAAGCACTCGGCGACGAGGAGCCGGTGCGCTTCGCGAATGCGGCCTTCGGCGGCGGCACCCCGACCTTTCTCGAAGCCGGAGAGCTGGAAAGGCTCTGCGACACAGCCGAACTTGTGATGGGCGCGGACCTGCGAGCGATTCCGCTGTCGGTCGAGGCCTCGCCCGCGACGGCGACCGCGGACCGGCTGGCCGTGCTCGCCGAGCGCGGTGCCACGCGGGTGAGCCTCGGCGTGCAAAGCTTCATCGACGAGGAGGCGCGCGCGGCCGTGCGGCCACAGCGCCGCGCCGATGTCGAGGCCGCCCTGGGCCGCATCCGCGCGGCCGGGATCCCGATTCTCAATATCGATCTCATCTACGGCATCGACGGCCAGAGTTCGTCGAGCTGGCGGCAGTCCCTGGATGCGGCGCTGGCCTGGCGGCCGGAGGAGATCTACCTCTATCCGCTGTATGTGCGCCCGCTGACCGGACTGGATCGCCATGCCGATCCCGCGGTGTCCGAACGGGATTGGGATGCTCAGCGACTGCGGCTGTACGGCGAGGGCCGCGATCATCTGCTCGCCCGGGGGTACGAGCAGGTCTCCATGCGCATGTTCCGCCGCCTCGACGCCCCGCCGCAGGGGCCGGACGATTACGCCTGCCAGACCGACGGCATGATCGGCCTCGGCTGCGGAGCCCGCTCCTATACCTCGGGCCTGCACTACTCGTTCGATTACGCGGTTTCCATGCGCGAGGTCCGGGCGATCATCGACGATTACGCCGCCACAACGGATTTCAGCCGCGCCACGGTGGGCCATGCCATCGACGAGGACGAGGCGCGCCGCCGATTCCTGCTCCAATCCCTGTTGCAGGCCGCTGGTTTCGCGGCCGCCGACTACCGGGAGCGCTTCGGCGCCGATCCCCATCAGGACTTCCCCGGCGAACTGCGGACGCTGGCCGAGCGCGGCTGGCTGGCCGATCCGGCCGCCGCGCACCTGCGGCTGACTCCGGCGGGACTGTCCTACTCCGATGCGATCGGTCCCGAATTCTTCTCTCCCGCAGTCAGATCGGCCATGTCGGCCTACGAACTCCGGTAGCCCGCGTGGACCTGACCCTCCTGTATCGCGGCCCGTTGTCCTCCTGCGACTACGACTGCCCGTACTGCCCGTTCGCCAAGCGCCGCGACTCGACCGCCCAGCTGCGCGCCGACCGCGACGCCCTCGACCGCTTCACCGCCTGGGCCCGGCGGCAGACCGGGGACCGGTTGTCGATTCTCTTCACGCCATGGGGTGAGGGCCTCGTCCGCTCCTGGTATCGGCGCGCGCTGATCGAGCTGTCCCATGAGCCGCATATCGAGCGCGTCGCCATCCAGACCAACCTCAGCTGCCGCACCAACTGGCTCGCCGAAGCCGATCCGGAAACCGTCGCGCTCTGGTGCACGTATCACCCCGGCCAGACGCCCTACGACCGCTTCCTCGCCAAAACGCGAGAGCTGGCCGCCGCGGGCATCCGCTTCAGCGTCGGCATAGTCGGCCTCCCCGAGCACCTATCGCATGCCCGTCGCCTTCGCGCCGACCTCCCCGAACACGTCTATCTATGGGTGAACGCCGCCGAAGGCCACACCTACACCGACCCCGAAGCCGCCGTCTGGACCGCTCTCGATCCGCTCTTCCCCTTCAGCCGTCACGCCCACGCCTCCGCCGGCCGGGCTTGCCGCACCGGTTCCACGGTCGTCTCCGTCGACGGCGACGGCGCCGTCCGCCGCTGCCATTTCGTCCGCGACATCCTGGGCAACCTCTACGACGGCTCCTATCGGAGCGCCCTCGCCCGGCGCCCCTGCCCCCTCGCCGTGTGCGACTGCCACATCGGCTACGTCCACCTCGAAACCCTCCCCCTCTACGACGTTTTCGCCGGCGGAGTCCTGGAACGCATCCCCGCCGCTCCCGGCGTCGCCGACCTCGAACTCGGCGTCCACGGTGATGGTGACGACGGGCATCGCGTCGGCTGAGCCAGCGGCACCCGGCATCGCGACCGCGGGGGCGGGCACGTCGGGCATCGTGTCGGCGGCGTCGGCCATATCGGGCATCGCATCCGCGGCGTCAGCCGTGTCGGGCATCGCATCGACGGCATCGGCCATGTCGGGCATCGGATCCGCGGCATCGGCGGCAAACGGCGGCACGCCCGCGGCATCGCCGATGGCCGGCGGCACGGCCCCCGTGTCGTTCGGGTCGAGTTCGGCTCGCAGGTCGGCGATTTCGGCGGCGAGCTGGTCGCGCAGGTGGATGCGTTCGTCCAGGCTGGCGCGCATGCCGGCAATGGTGTCGTCCATGGCGGCCAGGCGTCGATCCGCGCCCCGCAGGTGGTATTCGATGACCGCGCGGCGGTCGACGACGGCGCTGGCATTCCGGATCCACTCCTGGATGTAGGCCAGCCAGGCGGGGGGCTTGGGCATCTTCTCGTCGTCGAAGCCCTGCCGGAGGGCGGCCTTGGTGGAGAGGACCTTGTCCTTGGGCTTACCGGAGGTGAGGTCGGTCAGCTGGGCGAGGGACAGCTTGCCGGCGCTGGTCACCGCGGCCGTGAGCCGGTAGCGGCCCACCAGGTGCAGTTTCAGCTCGGCGGTGTAGCGGGCGTCGGCGTCGAGCATGCCCACCCAGGGTCCGTCGGTGGCCTCCAGCAGCGCCTCGAGAATGTCCTGCTGCACGGTGCCGCCGCGCAGCCGGGCGACGCTGACGCGCAGGTGGTCGGGGGTGGCGGTCATCTGGTCCCAGTGCATTTGACCCCGCTTTCTGACCGGCTCGTGGAACGACAACGGGTACGACGATATCCGGGGTCGGCCCGCCGCCGTGGCAGACGTGCGCGCGGTGCGGCGGGGAGCCGCGTGCTAAGAGCCGTACCGCCGGTTACGGCCGGTGCGGGCTGGCGCCGCCGTCCACCACAATGCGCTGGCCGGTGAGGTAACCGGCGGCCGGGGAGACCAGGAAGTCGATGACATCGGCGACCTCGGCCGGTCGGCAGACGTGACCGAAGGCGGAGGCGGCATCGAGGTCCGCGGCTCGGCGGGCGGCGCCGCCCGTGACCGCCACGGTGAGCCGGTCGCCCATATCGGTGGCCACCAGGCCCGGGGCGACGATATTGACGTGGATGCCATTGGCCGCCTCCTCTTTCGCCAGGGTGTGGGCCAGCGCTTCCAGCGCGGCCTTGGCCATGTTGTACGGCGCGCCATTGGCGGCCAGCGTGTGCGCGGCCACGCTGCTGATCATGATGATGTCGCCGCGCTCGCACTGCCGCATGGACGGCAGCACGAGGCGGGTGAGATTGTGCGGCCCGAAGGCATGGACCTGGAGCAGTTTCTCGACTTCGGCAATAGGGGTGTCGGCCACGGTATTGCCGCGGCTGGCAATGCCCGCATTGTGCACGAGGATGCCGATCGGCCCGAGTCCGGAGACGACCTGCTCGACCATTGCCTCGACGGCGGCGTAATCCTGCACCGGGGCGTGCACGGCGAGGGCGGCGCCGCCCGCGGCTTCGATCTGGGCGACAGTGTCTTTGGCGGACTGCTCGTCCCGCGCCCAGGTGATCGCGACCGCCGCCCCGCTCCCCGCCAGGGCGAGCGCGGTGGCGCGGCCGATGCCGCGCCCGCCGCCGGTAACGAGCGCCACCCGGCCCGTGCATGTGTTGTTCATCTGCGCCCCTTCGGTTTCCATGGGCAATCCTAGGCCGCGGCGTACGCCTCCAGGTAGCGCGTCATGGCCAGGCGCGCCTCGGCGAGGATGGCCGGATCACCCACTGGGTCACGGTGATACGCGAGTTCGAGAAGGCGATCCCCCAGCTCCACCGCGACCTCGGTGACCAGGCGATCGGTATCCGGGCGTAGCAGCCCGCGGTCGAGCAGCAGGCCGTGCACCATGCCCGCCAACCGGCGGCGGTGTTCACGCGGATCGGGGAACAACCCGGATTCCCGCCGCGCGTAGTACATCGAGACGACTTCGGGGTGCGAACGGTAGAGCGCGTGGTGCAGCGCCACGATCTGATCCACCGCGTCGGCGATGGAACCGACCCGCAGCTCGGCCACCCGCGCCGACATGTCCGCGTCGATGCCACCGACGCTGCGCAGCGTCAATTCCTGCAGCACCGCTTCACGATTGGCGAAGTACTGATAGATCGAAGCGACCGGCACCCCGGCTCGCTCGGCGACCGCGCGCGTCGTCACGGCCCCCGGCCCGCTCTCCTCCAGCAGTTCCCGGGCCGCTTGCAGGATCCGATCGACCCGCGCGCGGCTGCGTTGCTGACTGGGCGCGCGCCGGCGAAGTCCTTCCGTGGGCACGGCTGGTCATCCTTCCACGACGAATTCCTACTCGAAAAACATGAACATGAATCATGTTCATGTTAGCGTGTCCGTGTTCATCGGCTCGTTCGTAAGGTTCGGAATGAAGTTCGCAGGTCTGCTGCTCGCCCTCGCGGTCGCGGCGACGGTGGGAAGCGGTGCGGCGGCGGCCGAGTTGCCGGTGCCGTACGGCAATGGGGAGATGCTGCGGATCGCGGCCACCGATTGGAACGGCGCGGTCGCCGGGGCCAATGACTACGGGTGCACCCCGTCGGCCGAGCTGCCGAAACCCGTTGTGCTGGTTGGCTCGACCTTCCTGTCCGAGGCCGTCAACTGGACCGCGCTCGCTCCGTATCTGCACAATCGCGGGTTCTGCGTGTTCACGCTCAACTTCGGGCGCTCCATGTATCCCGTCGGACCGGGATTGAATGGCATGGACCCGATTCCCCTGTCCGCGGCCGAAGTCGGGGCGCTCGTCGACCGCGTACTCGCCGCGACGGGAGCGGCGGAGGTCGACATCGTGGCGCATTCCCAGGGCGGCGTGGTCGCGCGCTACTACGCCAATGAGCTGGGCGGCGCGGCCGAGATCGACCAGATGGTCCTGCTGTCCTCGCCCTACACCATGACCGGGCTGCCCATTGATGTCATGGAAGTGGCGAGCGGGCTCATTCCCCGCGATCTCTACGACGCGATCCTCTACAACGGCGTCGTCCAACCCGGCGGCCTGAATCTGCTCGATCCGTGGTCGATCACCAAAGCCCAAGTGCTGCAACCGGATGTCCGCTACACCCAGATCACCGACAGCGCGGACGAAATGGGGCTGCTCGGCGGCATGCACGCTCCCGCCGGGGTTCCCAATGCGAGCACGCAGTACATCGACGCCGTCTGCCCCACCGATTTCTCCCAGCATTTCGCCCAGCCCTATTCCCCCACCGCGGTGGCATTGATCGCCAACGCCCTGGACCCGGTGCACGCGGTCACCCCGCCGTGCACCGTCGTGCCGCTCTATTCGGTGGCACAACAGTGAAGCCGTGGGTACGGAGTCGCCGGAGGGGACGACTTCGTACCCACGAGGGATTGGCCTATCATGGTCGGTACCGATCGTTTCCGACGATGGCCCCGATGCGCCGCGAAGCATCGTTCGCATGAATCTCGTTCTCCCCCAAGGGAAGGGTCTTCCCGCCCGCCGATGACCGCCGCGCGGCTGCGCACGCGCGCCGAACTGCGCCGCGATCGCCGGCCCCGCGCCCACGGGTGCTGGAATCACCTCATTGCCGCACCCCTGTGGCCCAAACACGGGGTCAACCTGGGCACGCTGCTGCGCACCTGCGATGCGACCGGCGCTTGCTTGGCTGTGCCTCGATTGCCTTGGGTCCCAGAGGCTTTGGACAAGGGCAATACGCTGCGGCAGCGGTCCTGCGTGCACTGGGTCCAGGGTCGGGCCGAGCGGTGGCTGGAACGCCAGCGGCAGGGTGGTTCCGCGCTCGTCGGCGTGGAGCTCACCGATGAATCCATCCGTCTCGCGGACCTTCCCACCGCGCACCGCCGCACCGTCATGGTGCTCGGCAACGAGGGCAGCGGAATTCCGCCCGAGGGGCTCGAGCAGCTCGATCTGACGGTCGAGATACCCATGGTCGGCTCCGGCAGCAGCCTCAATGTGGCGGTGGCGGGATCGCTGGTGCTCTACAAGCTCGCCGGGCTGTGCTGATCAGGTCAGCAGTCGCTGTTCCTTGGCGACGGCGACGGCGGTGCCGATTATCGGCAGCACATCGAACAACTGGAAATGCCGCTGCCGCAATCGATGGATATAGGGATTGCTGATTGCCTATTGCAATGGTTCGATTCTGTCGGTGAGGACCGCCGATTCGCGCAGGCGGTGCAGGCGCAGCGAGAGCTGGATTTCCAGGGCGCGATCCGGGTGCTGCCAGTCCGCGCCGAGCAGCGCGGTAATGCGTTCCAGGCGCTGGGTGACGGTATTGACGTGGATGTGCAGGCGTTTGGCGCTGGCGGTGAGGTTGCAGCCACTGGCGAAATAGGTTTCCAGGGTCTGGATCAGGGGTGTGCCGCGGCGGTCCTCGTAGTCGAGGACCGGACCGAGCGTGCTGTCGAGGAAGGTGCCGACATCGGCGCCGCGGCTGAGCAGCAGCCCGACGAAACCCAGGCTGTCGGCGCTGGCGGTGGCGCCCTCCTTGCCGAGGGCGATGAGGGCCTGGATGCAGCGGCGGGCCTCCTGGTAGGCGGAGGCGGCGCCGGTGGGCAGATCCACGGGGCCGGAGCCCGCGATGGTGGCGGAAAAGCCCAGGGCGCTGGTCAATTCGCGGGCGAGCTGGCGGGCGGCGGCGGTCGGGTCGGAGCCGGGCAGCAGGACGACGGTGTGCTCGCCGCGGGTGGCGGCCAGCCCGTGCCGGGACAGGGCGTGGTCGGTGGTCCAGGCGGCGGGGCGGCGCTGCGGGCCGTGGTCCACGACCACCAGGACGTGCGGCTGGGTGAGGTCGATGCCCAGCAGGGTGGCGCGGCTGTGCAGGGCTTCGCGATCGGGGACGCGGCCATTGAGCAGGTCGTCGAGCAGTTCACCGCGGACCCGGCCCTCGGCCTCGGCAATGCTGCGGCGGAACAGCAGCAGCAGCGCGGTGACCAGTGTGGCGCGTTCCAGAATGCGCTGATCGGAGCCGGAGAGCTCCTCACTCTGCTGCAGCACCATGGTGCACAGCGGTTCGCTGCCCGCCCCGGCGGGCGCGGCCCAGAGGTCGCGCAGCCGGGCGGTGCGGCCGAGTTTGCCCGCCTTGGCCATGATTTCGCCGAGCAGGTGATCGTCGTCGAGCTGGTCGCGGGCGCTCACGCCGGGCGGGTCGATGGCGGCCAGGCGGCGGCCCTCGGCATCGAGCACCACCAGCGGGCCGCCGAGAATGTCCGCGGCCACGGCCGCGACCTCGTTCACCCCGCCGCCGCGCACCACCAGATTGGTCATGCGATCGTGAGCCTGGGCAGCGCGTTCCACGGTGATGTAGTGGGCGCGCATGGCGGCATTGGCGGCACTGAGTTCGGCCAGGGCGGAACGGGTTTCGGTGAGCAGGCGGGCGGAGTCTAGGGCGATGGTGGCGTGTGCGGCCAGGCTGCCGAGCAGCGCGATCTCCTCCGGCCCGTAGGGCCGCACACTGCGATGGGAAGCGAAGAGCACGCCGATCACCTGGTCGCCCAGCCGCATGGGCACGCCCAGAATGGCAACCAGCCCTTCGTCTTTCACCGCGGCGTCGATCTCCGGGGTGTGCTGGAAGCGGTCGTCGGCGAAATAGTCCGCGCTGCAATAGGGCATGCCGGTCTGGGCGACCAGCCCACCCAGGCCCGCGCCCAATTGCAGCCGGGTCATCCGGAATTGCTGTGAGGCGGAGCCGTCGGTGACGCGCATATAGGTGTCGCCGCGGTCGCGATCGGGCAGGGTCATATAGGCGACGTCGGCGTGCAGCAGCCGCCGGGCGCGATGCACGATGGCCTGCAGCACGGCATCGACGTCCCGCAGTCCCGCGAGATCGCTGGCCGTATCGAACAGCGCCGCCAGCTCGGCTTCCCGGCGCGCGCGGCGTTCCAGCAGCGCCCGCACCCGCAGCGCGGCGAGTTTGGCGGACTCCAATTCGGCCAAGTGCGCGGGTGACACACCGGCGGCGCGGGCTTCCAGCACCGGCGCCTCGAATTCCACGGCCGATGCCTCGCGTTCGAGCAGTCCGAAGAAGATCTCCCAGCTCGCCGCCGTTCCCGGACGCCCCACACTGCCTCCCGCAATCACCCGATACTGCGGAACCCTAGGCCGCTCACCGGCATACGGCGATGTGGTCACCCCACATATCTGCGGCCGCGAATATCCGCGGGAACCACATACTGCGTGACCGCGTCCTGCCGTAAGAGCCGATCCAGCCAATGGTGATCCCCACCACATCACCCCCGCCCAATATGGCGCGCCACCACCTGGCTCCATGTCCGCGCGGTGAACAGAATTTCCGGCATTTCCGCTCGAGGAGGAGTTCGATGCCGCCGCTTCGCCGCCTGACCGCCCTGACCGCCGCGCTCGCGGGAACGGCGGTGATCGCCGGATACGCCACGCTGCCCGCGCCCCCGGATGTGCTTCTCGCGCAATGCCCCGCGCCGCTGGTGGTGGGTGCGCAGACGCAGATCGCCGCCTGCCTCGGCGATCTCACCACGGCCGGGACCGTCGCCTCCGGGCACACCGTGCCCGCCGACTGGGCTGGGCTGCATCCGAGTGGAGCCCGGAATCCGTCGGGCGTGCCCGGCATGCAGATCGACGGCTACTTCCCCGACGGCTCCACCACCAATACCCATCACGGCTGGAATCACGACAGCCAGTTCGTGATTCGCCTGCCCGACAACTGGAACGGCGGGCTGGTGGTGGCGGGCACACCCGGGAACCGGCGGCAGTACGCCAATGACTTCATCATCTCCGACTGGGTGCTGGCTCGCGGCTATGCGTACGCCGCCACCGACAAGGGCAATACCGGCGCCGAGTTCCACCGCGACGGAGTCGCGCCCGGAGATGCGGTGGCGGAGTGGAATACCCGGGTCACGCAGCTGACCATTGCCGCCCAGACCGCCGTGGCGCAGCGCTACGGGCGGCCCGCCGGCAACACCCTCATGGCCGGGATCTCCAATGCGGGCTATCTGGTCCGCTGGCAGTTGGAGAACGCGCCGTGGCTCTACGACGGCGGCGTCGACTGGGAGGGCAGCCTGTGGCAGGCCGACGGGGCGAACCTGCTGAGCTTCCTGCCGCCGGCGCTGCGCGGCTACGCGGACCTCGCGCACGATCCCGGCGCGCGCAATGCCGTGCTGGACGCCGGTTTCGACGCCGCCTCGGAACCGCTGTGGGAGTACCACAACACCGCGTATTGGGAACTCACGCAACGGATGTACCGGCAGGAGTTCGATCCCGCCTACACCGGCTCCGACGCCGACTACGATTACGCCGCCCGCCCGGCCGCCGTCCACGACGCCATGCGGCGGGTATCGCTCACCGGCCGGATCGAGCGGCCGCTCATCACGCTGCACGGCACCCTCGACACCCTGCTGCCCATCGGCCGCGACTCCGATGTGTACGCCGTTCTCATCCGGGATCAGGGCCGTGAGGCCGCGCACCGCTACTACCGCATCGACGGCGGCAACCACGTCGACGGCCTGTACGACCGGCATCCGAACCTGTTGCGCCCCATGCTGCCGTGCTTCCGCAGCGCCTTCGAGGCGCTCGAATCCTGGACCGCGACCGGTCAATTGCCCCCGCCGACCGCGACGCTGCCGCGTCCCGCCGGCGGTGATCTCGCCAATACCTGTGCACTACAGGGCTGAGCGAGGCTCCATCCCCAATGATGAGGAACCCCCATGAGATTCAGAGAACTACTGGCCGCCGCGGCCGTCGTCGCCGGGTTATCGGCGGCGGCCGTGCCCGGCGCATTCGCCGCGGTCCCCGCTCCCATCCCGGAGGATCTGCACGGCTACGACATCGATTCCATCTACGTCTCGGGCATATCGTCCGGCGGCTACATGGCCAACCAACTCCACATCGCCTACTCCGGAACCTTCTCCGGCGCGGGCATTTTCAGCGCCGGCCCGTACCGCTGCGCCGGTGACTTCGACTACGCCGTCCGCGCCCAGACCGGCTGTATGCAGAACGGCGCCCGCAAATCCCCCGCCGAACTGGCCGCCGAAACTCGCACCCTCGCGGGCTCCGGCAAGGTCGACGCCCTCGCGAACCTCTCCGGCGATCCGGTCTACCTCTACCACGGCACCAGCGATCAGACCGTGCTGGAGCCGGTGAACAACGATCTCGCGACGTACTATTCGGAATTCGGCGCGAATGTCACCTACGACAAGAGCGGCCCCGCCGGCCACGCCTGGGTCAGCCCCATCGGCCCGGTCGCCTGCGCCAGCACCGCCAGCCCCTTCGTCAACGACTGCGACACCGATCCGGTCGGCGCCATGCTGTCGAAACTCACCGGCGGCGTCAACGCCCCCGCCACCGCCCTCAACGGCAAACTCGTCCAGTTCGACCAGAACTCCTACGTCCCCGGCGGCAATGCCAACGCGATCAGCATGGACGCCAAGGGATTCGCCTACATCCCGCGATCCTGCACCGACGGCGCCACCTGCACCCTCATGGTCGCCCTGCACGGCTGCAAACAAGGCTTCGGCTACCAGGGCTTCGGCGACGCCTTCATGAAGCACGCCTACCTCAACGAATACGCCGACACCAACCACATGATCGTCCTGTACCCGCAGGCCATCCCGCTCAGCACCGCGAGCACCACCAACCCCAACGGCTGCTGGAACTGGTGGGGCTACGGCGGCGACGCCGCCTACGCCTGGCACGGCGGCAAACAAATGGAATCGATCATGTCGATGATCGCCGAACTCACCAGTGACACCACCCCGCCCACCACAACCACCCCGCCGACCACCACCGCACCGCCCACCACCACGACCCCGCCCACCACAACCACTCCCCCGACCACGACCGACCCGGCCCCCGCCTGCGTAACCGACAACAACTACGCCCACACCACCGCGGGCCGCGCCTACGCCGCCGGCGGCTACACCTACGCCAACGGCTCGAAACAGAACCTGGGCCTCTGGAACACCTTCACCCGGAGCACGATCAAGGAAACCTCCCCCGGACACTGGGAGAAGTGCTGAGAATCGGCACACCGCCAGGGGATTCCCCTCGGTTCCTCTAGTTCCCCGGTATCAGGGCCGAATCGTGCTCCAGCGGGAGGTGGCGCTGCGCTCGCGATTCCTAACGTCACAGGCATGACGATGATCGAATCCACCCGCCGCCTCGCCCTCTCGCTCACCGCGGCCGCCACGGCCGTCGCCGCCACCGTGCTGGTGGCGGCTTCGGCCCAGGCGTCCCCCGCCGCCGAGCACCGGCCAGACACCGAAACGGCCGACTACTGCGTGGGCGCCCAGCTCATTCGGGGCAGCGAGGAATCGACCCGTACCTCGGGCTGGTGCCTGCCGGATCCGGTGATCTGGCAGGCACCGTGAGGCGGCTCAGTTCTCCGCGGCGTTCAGCTTCGAATTGCGGTAGCCGAAGCCCAGATACAGGGCCAGGCCCAGGAGCAGCCAGGCGATGAAGCGGATCCAGGTGATCACATCCAGATGGCTGATCAGCCAGAGGGAGAAGGCGATTCCGATGAGCGGGACCACCGGGACCCAGGGGGTGCGGAAGGCGCGGTCGGCGTCCGGGCGGGTCTTGCGCAGGCGCATGACGCCGATCGCCACGACGATGAAGGCCATGAGGATGCCGACATTGGTGAGTTCGGCGGCCTCGCGGATGGGGAGGAAGCCGGCGATGAGGGCGGAGACGATGCCGACCGGCCAGATGACGCGGGTGGGGACCTTGCGGCGTTCGCTGCTCTTGCCGAAATAGGAGGGCAGCAGGCCGTCGCGGCTCATGGCGAAGCCGACGCGGGTGACGGCGAGCATGTTCGCGAAGGCGGAGGTGGTGACGCCGACGACCGCGCCGACGGCGATGACCAGGCCGAGGATGCCCATGCCGACGGTGTCGAAGGCGCTGGAGAAGGGGGCGGAGACGTCGATGTCGGTGTAGTTGACCATGCCGACGATGACCAGGCAGACCAGCAGGTAGACGATCGAGGCGATGCCGAGGCTGATCAGGATGGCCTTCGGCATGAGCTTCTTGCCGTCCTTGGATTCCTCGGCGGCGGCGCTCATGGCGTCGTAGCCGTAGACGGCGAAGAAGGCCAGGGCCGCACCGGATACCGCGCTGCCCACGCCGAACGGGAAGAACGGGGTGTAGTTGCCGGCCTTGATGTGGAAGGCGCCCGCGATGACCACCACGGCGACGATCAGCATCTTCAGGGCGACGAGTCCGGTTTGCACGCGGGCGGATTCGCGGGTGCCGCGCGAGAGCAGGTAGGCCAGCAGCAGGCAGAGCAGCAGTGCGAACAGGTCCACTTTGCGGCCCTCACCGGTGCCCGGTGCGCCGAGCGCCCAAGTGGGCAGGTCGAATCCGATGTAGTGGGTGATGTAGTTCAGGTATCCGGATACCGCGATCGCGACCACCGAGACGATGGCGGTGTACTCCAGCAGCAGATCCCACCCGATCATGAAGCCGATGATCTCGCCCAGTGCCACATAGGAATACGTGTAGGCGGAACCGGCCTTCGGGACCATGCCGGCGAATTCGGCATAACACAGGCCCGCCGCACCGGAAGCGATGATGGCAATGGCGAACGACACCAGCACGGCCGGGCCGGACACCTCATTGGCCACCACACCCGCCAGCGAGAACACGCCCGCGCCGACCAGCCCGCCCAGGCTCAGCGCTACCAGCTGCCATAGGCCCATACTCTTCTTGAAATCGCCGGTATCGGCGGTGCTGACGGGCATTCGCCGCATCACCCCGCTCCTGGTCACGGGCGTGCGGGGGCGGCGGGTTACGACAGACATTGTCGTGGCCTTTCAGGTGGTGATCAGTGAAACAGTTGTGGTCAGAACACGAAGCCCTCGGGGAACGGGTCCGACGGGTCCAGCAGGTAATTGGCCGTGGCGGTCAGCCAGGCGCGGCCGGTGAATTCCGGAACGATCGCGGGATGCCCACCGACCGTGGTGGTTTCGACCGCCCGCGCGTAGAAGGTGGTGTCGATGAACGAGTCGTTGCGCAGCACCTGATCGCCGGAAATCAAGCCGCGCGCATGCTGGCGGGCCAGTAGCGCGGAAGTGCCGGTGCCACAGGGCGAGCGATCGAACCAGCCCGGATGGATGGCCATGGCATTGCGGGTGTGCGCGGGCTCGGACGCCGGGTCGAGGAACAACACGTGCTTGCACCCGGAGATCCGCTCGTCCTCCAGATGCACCGGTCGCCGGAATTCATTGACGGCCCGCATGATTCGCAGTCCCGCGTCCGCGATCCGATCCTTCTCCGCGCGATCGAACGGCAGCCCGAGCTTGGCGGGATCGACAATGGCGTAGAAGTTTCCGCCGTAGGCCATGTCGTAGCGCACCGTGCCCAGCCCCGGCACCTCGACGTCATTGTCGAGGCTGTCGCAGTAGGCGGGCACATTGCGAAGGCTCACCGAATCCGCGTGCCCAGCACTGACATTCACCGAGGCCACCACGCGGCCGGCCGGAGTATCCAGGCGGATCTCGGTCACCGGCTCGGTAACCGGGACCATCCCCGCCTCCACCAGCGCGGTCGCCACCCCGATGGTTCCGTGCCCGCACATCGGCAACAGCCCACTGACCTCGATGAACAGCACACCGTAATGCCCGTCCGGCGTGGTCGCCGGTTGCAGAATCGCCCCGCTCATGGAGGCGTGCCCGCGCGGCTCGTTGACCAGCAGCCTGCGCAGTCCGTCCAGATGCTCGATGAAGTGAATCCGCCGCTGCGCCATGGTGTCACCGGGAATCGTGCCGACCCCGCCCGTCACCACCCGGGTGGGCATCCCCTCGGTGTGCGTGTCGATCGCGGAGATGATCATGCTGCTACGCATCAGTGCTGTCCTTCGGTATCGAGATCGGCGAGTTCACGAAGACGGATGGAGGCGGCCAGCGGCCGCCAGGCGGGAGTGGCCGCGGCAAGGCCTGGCAGCGGACGCGTCCCGGCACTGTCCGGGCACACCGCATCACGCGAGACCACCTCGCCCCGCGGTGTTGCCGGATTGGACGCGAGCACCCCGGCATCCGAGGCAGTGGTATGACCCGTTGTCGCCGAATGGCATTCGCGAGTGCCGGGCGCCGCTGACGGATCGGCTGCGCACTCCCGGCTCCGCAGGGCGTCGATGTTCGCGGCGCAGATCCGCCCCTGGCAGGGACCCAGCCCGGCGCGGGTGGCGAGCTTGGCGGGGCGGTAGCCGTCGCCCGCCGTGCGGTTCCAAGCAGCGATCAGCGCCTCGCGAGTGGTGCCCTCGCATCGGCAGATAACGGTGTCCGGTCGCGACCAAGCGAGTACGCCGGGGCGGATCGGGTGGGCGGCCACGAGCCGCGCCACGAATTGCTGCGCAGTGTGGTGCCGGGCGCGCAGCGCACGATCGGAGGCCGGATCGGTTCCGGCCGCGCTCATTCCGGCGACCCAGCCTTCGACGGCAGCCACCTGAGATCCGCCGATGCCGGTGATTTCCCCTGCCGCCCAGACCGCTTCGGCGGTGGTTCGCTGTGAGCGGTCGGTCCGGACGAATCCACCCGGCGTCAGCTGTGCACCGGCGGCCACCGCGAGTTCGTGCTGCGGGGTGAAGCCGTGCGATATCGCGACCGCGTCTACCGGCACCGTCGTGTGGCTGCCGGGGATGGGCGTCCAGTCCGCGTCGAGGCGGGCCACCGTGGCCTCTTCCACGCGACCGTGGCCCGCCACCGCGATGACAGCGCTCGATGTACGCAATGGAATGCGGTGCCGCACACCGGAAGCGATGTATTCGACGAGCTCACCGGCCTTGCTCGCGCTGTGCCGCAATTCCCACGGCCGCGCGGCCCACTGCCGGGCGATCCAGCGGCCTGGGTTCGCCTCCAGAACGGCGCGCACATTCGCCCCGCCGACAGCCAGCGACTGGGCTACGGGAAGCAGGAACGGTCCGGTCCCGGATACCAGCACCGACTGCCCGACCAGCACCCGTTGCGTCTTCGCGAGAGTCTGTGCGGCGCCGGCTGTATAGACGCCGGGCAGATCCCAGCCGGGAAAAGGGCACACCCGGTCGTAGGCTCCGGCGGCAATGACCAGCGCATCACCCTGAATCACCCGATGCGTCCGCTGGTCGCCTTCGACCCCTTGCAGCAATCGCACTGCGGGACAGCCACCCTCGGCATGCCGCTCGATCTGATAGACCGCCGCGCACGCCAGGTACTCGCAACGCGGATGCTCCATGAGCCACCGCGCGCGCTGCTCGGCTGCGTGATAACCATGGCCGATCGAGAATGGGCGGCGCACCCCGAAGGCAGCCGGAATCCGCCGGTTGTACTGTCCGCCGAGCGCCTCGTTCGAGTCGATGAGCGTCACCGTCGCTCCGTGCCGCAGCGCGGCTTCCGCCGCCGCCATTCCGGCCGGACCACCCCCGATCACCACTACATGCCTGGTCATCGTTCTCCCCCGACATGCCGCTCGGCCCGGTAGATCGCCGCCCGGAGCAGGGACGCGCAGCGCGGGTGGGCAGCCTTGCATCGCACGCACTTCTCGGACATGCGCAGGCCGTGCCCGATAGCGCCGGGGAAGCGCGCGCCGGAGGCCGCCGAACCGCCGCCGATCATCACCGCATGCCTGGTCATCGCTCTCCCTCGGTTGAGCCGAGCTGAGCGGTTACCGAATTCGACTGCGCGGCAGCCACGTCTGCTGTGACCGCGATGGCGCTCATGTCCGGTTGCGTGATGGCCGTGCCTGCTCGAGGCTCGATCGCTCCGGATTCAGCGGCGATCTCGCGGGTCTGGGTGGCGATCACATCGCCGTCGCGAGCCGGGCGACGGCACAGGCGGATATCGGGGATTCCGTTGACGGTGGCGGCGCAGTCGAAGCAGATGCCGATGCCGCAGAAGACGCCGCGGCGGCCGCCGTTCGGGCCGGTGCGCCAGTGCGAGCGGTCGGCGGCGAGCAGCACCGAGGCGAGGGTCTGACCGTGCACGCCGTTCACAGCGACACCGTCGATGGTGATGGTCAACGGGCGGTCCGACCGGCCGACCGGATCGCGCTCTGCCGGAATCATTCTGGGACTCATAGCGATACGTACTTCTTCGTCGATTCGAGCGGGGCGAGGACGGCGGGTCGGTCCACGGCGAAAGCCGTGATGTCGACTGCGGTGGGCAGATTCGCGAGTGCGGCGGTCAGGAGGTGGGCGGTGCCGACCGAGAGGCCGATGCCCGCACCCTCGTGGCCGGTTGCGTGCCAAAGGCCGGGCAGGCGGGGATCCGGGCCGATCACCGGGAGGTGGTCGTCGACGTAGGGGCGGAAGCCGCCGTAGGCGCGCATGACCGCCACGTCGGCGAGGACCGGGTAAAGGCGCAGGGCCTTGCGGGCGATGGCGGCCAGGCTGTCGGGGCGCAGCCGGTCGTCGAAGCCGCATTGGCGGCGCGAGGAGCCGATCAGCAGCGGGCCGCCCCGGGTGGACTCGACCACGGCCGAGGACTGTAGGGCCGCGTCCGAACTGCCGACCGCGCCTACGTAATCCGCGTCATAGACCTTGTGGAACACGGTGGGCGGCATGGGCGCGGTGATCAGCACATCGCCGCGGCGGGGTTTGACCGCGATTGGTGCGCCGAGCAGTTCGGACACCGGGCCCGACCACGGCCCGGCCGCATTGATCACCACGTCGGCGTAGCGGGTTCCCTTCGTGGTCCGCACACCGATGAGGCGACCGCCCTCGAGGATGGGCCCGGTTACGGCGCAACGCGTTTCGACGATCGCCCCGGCCGCGACGGCGGACCCGATCAGGGCCGCCGCCGCGCCCACGGGCTGCACCTGAGCGTCATCAGGGTAGTAGACGCTCGCGGTCACATCCCGGGTCAACGCGGGTTCGGCCGTAGCGAGCCGATCCGCGTCGAGTTCCTCACACCGCACTCCGGCCGCGCGCTGGCCACGGGCGAACTCGTCCAGTGCGGTGGCCCCGGCCTCGGTGGTGGCGACGACAATGCCGCCCTTGGGCTCCCATTCGGCGGCGGCGACCTCATCGGGCAGGCGCTCGCCGATGCGCACCAAGGTTTCCGGCCACAATCCGCGCGACAGCCGCGCGAGCTCCAGCTCCGGCCCCGGCCCCTTGTCCGATACGAGCACATTGCCCTCGCCGTGCGCGGTGGTCGCCGAGGCGAGCCCACCGGCCTCACAGACCCGCACCGACGCACCCGCGAGGACGAGCCGGTGCGCAAGCGCGCAGCCGATCATGCCGCCACCAATGATCAGCACCGCGAGCCCGTCGAGGATCACCGCGTCGGCCGCGCCGCCCGTCGTCCGTCGCGCCGGATCGCGGTTCGAACTTCCGGCCCGGCCCGGCACGCGCCCATCGGCGGCAGCCTGATCCAGCACACGCCCATCGGCGGCAGTCCCGTCCAGCACACGCCCATTGGCGGCAGTCCCGTCCAGCACGCGCCCATCGGCGGCAGCCTGATCCAGCACGCGGCCATCGGCGGCAGCCTGGTCCAGCACGCGCCCATTGGCGGCAGCCTGGTCCGGCACGCGGCCATCGGCGGTGGACTGGTCCGGCACGCGGCCATCGTGAGCGGTCCGATCCAGCACGCGACCGTCATCGGCAGCCGGGCCGCCACCACCGGGTGCGGGGTCACGCCGGTACGGGCCGGGCCGGGCCTCCCCCGTGCTGTCGCCGAGAGTCATTGCGCGGGTGCCCCGTTCACCGAACGCGGCACCGTCAGCGGATTCGCCTCGCGCAACGCCGGCGGCAGCAGGTCGTCGGGTACCGATTGGAAGACGACCGGGCGCAGGAAGCGGGTGACGGCCGCGGTGCCCACCGAGGTCGTCGACGGCGCGGTGGTGGCCGGGTAGGGGCCGCCGTGCTGCTGGGCGTAGGTCACCGACAGGCCGGTGGGCCAGGAGTTCCACAGGACGCGCCCGGCCACGGTCGCGGCGGCGGCGAGGAGGGCGCGGGTGGTGTCGTCGGCCCGGTCTCCGAAGACCGAGACGGTCAGCTCGCCGTGCAACGACCGGGCCAGCTCGTGCAGTTCGGCGGTGTCCCGGTAGGTCACCACCAGCGTTGCCGGGCCGAACATCTCGCGCATCAGGCTCTCGCGATCGGCCAGGACGGCGCGGGCGGTCGTGGTCAGCAGCAATGCCGCGCCGGGTCCGCCACCGGCCAGCACGCCGACCGCGGAATGCGCACGCACCTGCTCGACGGCCTTCTCGAACCCGGCCGCGATCTGGTCGTTGAGCAGCTCGCCGGTCGGTGCCGGGGCGGCGGCGATCAGCTCGGCCAGCACCGGAGCCTCCTCAGGCACCGCTACCAGGCCGGGCTTCGTACACAGTTGTCCCGCACTGGAACTCACTGCGGTCAGCAGTCCGGAGGCGATTTCGGCGGCTTGCGACCGCGCCGCCTCGGGCGTCACGAAGACCGGATTGATCGAACCCAGTTCCCCGTAAAACGGAATGGGCACCGGCCGGCCGCAGGCCAGGTCGTACAACGCACGGCCGCCCGCGGTGGAACCGGTGAAGGCGACGGCGGCCGTGCGCGGATGGAGCAGTGCCCGCACACCGGCGTCGCGTCCGAAGATCAGGCCGAATGTGCCGCCGGGAGCGCCGCATTCGCTGATCGCCTCGGCAACGAGAGCGCCGACCGCGCCGGACAGTTCCGGGTGACCCGGACTGGCCTTGACCACGACCGGGCAGCCCGCGGCCAGCGCCGAGGCGGTGTCCCCGCCCGCGACGGAGAAGGCGAACGGGAAGTTGCTGGCCGCGAAGTTGAGCACCGGGCCGAGCGGAATGTTCATGCGGCGCAGGTCCGGTCGCGGCACACCCATGGGCCACTGCGCATCCGCGGTGTCGATGCGCACATCGAGGAATCCGCCGTCGCGCACCAGCTGCGCGAACAGCCGCAGCTGGAAGGTGGTTCGCTTCAGCTCACCCGCCAGGCGTGGTTCCGGCAGCCGCGTCTCCCGTATCGCCAGCGGGATCAGCTCTGCGGCATGGGCGTCGAGCCGGTCCGCGATGGTGTCGAGCACCCGGGCGCGCTCGGCCAATTCCACGGCGGCCCAGGGCCCGGCGGCCGACGCCGCCGCGTCGACAGCGCTGTCGACCCCCGCGGGCGTCGTATCGGCGACGGATTCGACCGTGGTCGTCTCGTCGATGGTCATCGCATTCTCGCTTCCCGTATTCACCAGTGCGCGTGCGGTTTCGGTTGCGGTATCACCGCTTACCGGTAGCCCTTGGCCAGCACCTCGCGGGTATCGGCGGCGATCTTCGCGGCCAATTCCGGCGCCAGCGGCACGCGCGGGGGACGGCAGGGACCGCCGGGCCGCCCGGCCAGATCCATGGACAGCTTGATGGCGTGCACGAATTCGGTCTTGGAATCCCAGCGCAGCAGCTTGTGCAGGTCGCGGTAGAGCGGCAGCGCCTTGTCCAGATCGCGGTTCACCGCCGCGTTGTAGAGCTCGACCGTCGACTGCGGGATCGCGTTCGGGTACCCGGCCACCCAGCCGACCGCGCCGGCGATGCCGAGTTCCAGCACCACATCGTCGGAGCCGACGAGCACATCGAGATCCGGTGCCAGCTCCTTGATTTCGTAGAAGCGGCGCACATCGCCGGTGAACTCCTTGACGCCCACGATCAGGCCCTCGGCGTGCAACTCGGCCAGAATGCCGGGGGTCAGATCGATATGGGTGTCGATCGGGTTGTTGTAGGCCACGATCGGCAGACCGACCCGCGCCACCGTGCGGTAGTGATCGAGGATCGAATCCCGGCCGCCGCGATAGGTGTTGGGCGGCAACAGCATCACCGCCTGCGCCCCGGCCTCGGCGGCCTGTTCGGCCCACCGGCGAGCCTGCAATGCGCCGTAGGCGGCAATGCCGGGCATGACCGTGAATCCCGCGGGCGCCGCGGCGATGGCGGTGGCCACCACCTTGGCCCGCTCCTCGTCGGAGAGCGTCTGATATTCGCCGAGCGACCCGTTCGGGCTCACCCCGTGGCAGCCGTTGGCCGCCAGCCACGCCACGTGCTCGGCGTAGGCGTCGTAGTCGACCTCCAGGTCCGCGGTGAACGGCAGGGTCGTCGCGACCAGTACCCCGTGCCAGGGCTTGTACGCCGTTGACGTGGTCGTTTCGGTCATGAGGGCCTCCATCGGGTCGAGAGTCCGGGAAGAGCGCCCGGCCGCCGCTGCCACCCCAGTGCCGTGTGACATTGCACTGAAGCTAGCGGGTGTGGCCCACCTCACGCAACCACTTGCGTGAGCGCGGTCACTTCTCTACGGTGCAATGTCACACTTCACTGAGCGATGAGGGCGCACACCATGACCGCTGTCGACGGCACCGCCGCAATCACACCGCAACCCGACGGCATCGACCAGAAAACCCAGGCCCCCACCGGATTACGCCGCATCGTGGCCGCGGCCATGGCCGGTGCGGTGGCCGAGTGGTACGAGTTCTTCCTGTACGGCACCGCCTCGGCGCTGGTCTTCGGCGAGGTCTTCTTCCGGTCCAGCGGCAATGCCGTCGACGGCATCATCGCCGCCTTCGCGCTCTACGCGGTCGGCTTCCTGGCGCGCCCGTTCGGCGGGCTACTGTTCGGCCACTTCGGCGATCGGGTCGGCCGCAAGGCCCTGCTCCAGCTCAGCCTGGTGGTCGTGGGCATCACGACCTTCCTCATGGGCTGCCTGCCGGGCTTCGACGCCATCGGCTACTGGGCCCCGATCCTGCTGGTGACGCTGCGCCTGATCCAGGGCTTCGCCTTCGGCGGCGAATGGGGCGGCGCGGTACTGCTGGTCAGCGAGCACAGTCCCGATGACCGCCGCGGCTTCTGGGCCAGCTGGCCGCAGGCCGGCGTACCGCTGGGCAATGTGCTGGCGACCGTCGTGATGCTCGTGCTGTCCGCGAACCTGTCCGACGAGCAGTTCCTGTCCTGGGGCTGGCGGATCGGCTTCTGGCTGTCGGCCGTCGTCGTGATCGTCGGCTACTGGGTGCGCTCCAGCGTCGACGACGCCCCCATCTTCGTCGAGGCGCAGGCGAAATTCGAAGCGGATCAACAGCGTTCGCTCGGCATCGTGGAGGTGCTGCGGTATCACTGGCGCGCGGTGCTGATCGGCATCGGCGCGCGCTTCGCGGAGAACATCCTCTACTACATCGTGGTGACCTTCTCGATCACCTACTTGAAGCTGGTGGTGGAGGTGGATACCGCGCCGATTCTCGGCCTGATGCTGGTCGCGCACCTGCTGCACTTCTTCATGATCCCGGCCGCCGGACTGCTCTCGGACCTGATCGGCCGCCGGCCGGTCTACCTCACCGGCGCGGTGCTCACCGCCGGCTGGGGATTCGCCGCCTTCCCGATGATGGACACCGGCAACTACGCCATCATCATCGTGGCCATCACCCTCGGCCTGGCGATCGAATCACTCACCTACGCACCGTATTCCGCCCTCATGACCGAGATGTTCCCGACCCACGTCCGGTACACGGCGCTCTCGTTCTGCTATCAGGTCGCGCCCATTATGGCGGGCTCGCTCGCACCGCTGATCGCCATCAGCCTGCTGAACGGCTTCCACAGTTCGGTGCCGATCTCGCTGTATCTGGTTGCGGCGGCGGCCATCTCGGTCCTCGCGGTGGGCTTCGCCAAGGAGACCTCGGGCGCCTCGCTGCGGACCGTCGACGCGGAGGCGGCCGCCCGATGAACCCGGAGGATGCCACGTGACATGGCATAGAATGCGGGGCGACCGATCGAATCAGCCGTCATGAGCAGGGGAACGGGCACGTGAGCATCGACCACTTCACCCAGATGGAGAAGGTCAGCCTCCGCGACAAGGTTTCGCGGGCGCTGCGCGCGGCCATCATCGCCGGGGAGATGGAGCCGGGCGTCGTGTACTCCGCCCCCACCCTCGGCGCCCGCTTCGGCGTCTCCGCCACGCCGGTGCGGGAGGCCATGCAGGATCTGGCCCGCGAGAATCTCATTTCCATCGTGCCCAACAAGGGTTTTCGCGTCACCGAGGTCGCCGAGAAGGACCTCGACGACATCACCGAAATCCGGCTGCTGCTGGAACCGCCCACCGTCCGCGCGGTCACACCGCTGATCCCGGCCGCGGATCTCCCCCGGCTGCGCGAACTCGCCGCCGCGATCGTCGACGGCGCCGAACGCGGTGATCTGGTCGAGTACACCGCCGCCGACCAGGTCTTCCACCTGACCCTGCTCGGCTACGCCGACAACCCCCGGCTCAATGCGCTCGTCTCCGACCTGCGCGACCACACCCGCCTGTTCGGCCTCGCCGCCCTGGCGCAGAAGGGCGAGCTCGTCGATGTCGCCCGCGAGCACTTCACCATCGTCGACCTCATCGAATCCCGCGATCAGGACGCCGTCGAGACCTTCCTCTGCGAGCACATCAAGCAGGCCCGCGGCCGCTGGGCAAAGCCCGAGGACTGAGCCCCGCACCGAATCCGGCCGTGCCGCGCGCCGGTGAGAACCCCTGGGCGCCAAGCCCGGAACATGTCGGTGGTGATCGCTACGGTCGGGGCGTGAATCGCACGGATCGGCTCTACGCGATCGTGGAACAGTTGCGGGCCGTCGCACCGCGCATGCGCACCGCCCGGGAGCTGGCCGCCCGGCACGGGGTCAGCATCCGGACCATCGAGCGCGACATCAGCGCGCTACAGCAGTCCGGGGTGCCCATCTACGCCGATGTCGGGCGGCGGGGCGGCTATGCCCTGGAGAAGACCATGTCGCTGCCGCCGCTGAATTTCACCGCGGCCGAGGCGGTGGCGCTGGCCGTGGCGGTGGCGCGCGGCCACGACGGCCCGTTCGCGCGGGCCGGGCACAGTGCGCTGCACAAGATTCTGGCGGCCATGTCGCAGCAGAACACCGCGGCCGCGCGCGAGCTGGCCGCCCGGGTGCGACTGCTGGACGGCCCGGATTCACCCGCGCCCGAACCGATACCGCCGGTCATCGAACAGGCCATCCTCGCCCGCCGCGCGCTGCGCATCGGCTACCTCGACCGCTCCGGCGCGCACAGCGAGCGCGAGGTGGAGCCGATCGTGCTGCTGCTCGGCTCGCCCGGCTGGTATCTGGTCGCCTGGTGCCGGCTGCGGGACGAGGCGCGCTGCTTCCGGCTGGATCGGATGACCGGCGTGACCTTGACCGATTCGCCGACACCGGAACGCACGCTCGAATCCTGCGATCTGGACGCGCCCCTGCATCGTGTGCGAACGATCACGCTCTGACGGACGGAAACACCGACAGCGGGTTGTCGCCGAGCGGGGAGATCGTTGTGGCGCAAGCACAACCACCACGACTCTTCGGGAGACGAACAATGACCGCACCCGCCTACAACACGGTCGCCTGGTTCCAGGTCGGCAGCAATGAACCCGACCGCGTCAAGGACTTCTACGGCGCGCTGTTCGGCTGGAACTTCGCCTCGGATCCGAATGGCGGCGGAACCTACGACCTGGTCAGCTATCCCGGCAGCGAGATCCCCCACGGCGGCGTCGCGCACACCCCCGACCCCGCCGGAAATCACGCGATCTTCTACGTCCTGGTCCAGGATGTCGCGGCCACGGTGGCCGCGGCGGAACAGCACGGCGGCAAGATCTCGACGCCGCCGTTCACCTCCCCGGACGGCCTGGTGTTCGCCAAGATCCTGGACACCTCCGGCAACTGCTTCGGCGTCTTCTCGCCCGCGCCGAAGTAGCCGCCAACGCGTTCGGTCCGGGGGCCCACAGGGCTCCCCGGACCGAACGAGAGGTAACGATCAGGCCTGGATCTGCATGCTCGCGGCCAGCATCGGCCACGACTTGTGCAGCGCCTCTTCCCAGTACGGCCAGTAGTGCGTGCCGACCGGGTTGAACTGGTAGGTCGCCGGGATGCCCAGCGAATCCAGCTTGTTCTTGAGGTTGGCGGTGCAGCCGTTCACGGCCGCCTCGATCACCACGCCGAGGGTGAGGTTGATCGCGCCGGTCACGCCGGGGGCGCTGCTCAGGTAGTACTGCACATCCTCCATGACCGGGATGCCGCTGCCGCTGGAGATGTAGAGCTGGGTGCCGCGCAGCTTCTCGGCATTGATGACCGGATCGTTCTCCGCCCACAGCGGGCTGTCATCCGGCCCGTACATGTTCTTGGTGTCACCACCGGCCCAGGTCTCGGTGGAGAACTTGACGAACTGCTTGCCCGCCGGATCGGCGATCTGCGCGCAGCCGCTGTAGGCGGCGACGCCCTTCCACAGGCCCGGCTTGGCCTCGGCCAGCTGCAGCACCGAGGTGCCCGAGGTGGACAGGCCGGCCAGGGCGTTGAGGCCGGTGGAGTTCAGCGTGCTGTCCAGCAGCGGCGGCAGTTCCTCGGTGAAGAACGTCTTCCACATGTTCACGCCGAGCTTGGGGTCCGGCTTCTGCCAGTCGGTGTAGTAGGTGCCGCGCCCGCCGATCGGCTGGATGACATTGACCTGCTTGTCGGCCAGGAACTGCAGCGCATCGGTCTGCGCCTTCCAGCTCGCGGTGCCCTCACCGCCGTCCAGGCCATTGAGCATCCACAGGTTGGGCGCGGGCGTGGACTCGTCGACGGGCCGCTGCACGTCGACGGTGATCTCCTGATCCATTGCCGCCGAGTACACCTTCAGGTGCCAGGTCCGCCCGTCCTTCTGGACGGAGGTGACCGAGGACGCCTTGGCGGGCGCCGCTGAAGTGGTACCTCCGACCACCGCCACGGACATCGCAACGGTGAGCGCCACAGCGCCTGCCCGCAGCGCGGCGAGCGATCGTCTCGGTAGTCGACAACGCATCAATCAATCCCTTACTCACTGTGCTTGTGAACGGCTCGCGGGAAACCTCCCCGACACGGTTGATCTTCCGGCGTGGCGAAACCGTTACTGGACAGCGTCGTGCATCGGCGGCTGTTGCGCCAATTCGGGCGTGAGGTGCGCCACAGGAATTCGCTGTCACAAAAGCGGGGCGGGCGGCATCTGGTGGGGTGAGAACCATCGCGAACGCAGAGGAGCAACCCATGCCGGATCCAGCCACCGAGGCGTTCGTCGCCCACCGCCGGCTGCTGTTCACCGTCGCCTACGAGATGCTCGGGTCCGCGGCCGATGCCGAGGACGTGCTGCAGGAGACCTGGCTGAAGTGGGTGGGCGTGGACCCCGGCACGGTCCAGGATCAGCGCGCGTATCTGGTCCGGATCACCACCCGCCAGGCGCTCGGGCGGCTGCGTTCGCTCGGGCGGCGCAAGGAGTCCTATGTCGGACCGTGGCTGCCCGAGCCGCTGCTCACCGCGCCCGATGTAGCCGACGATATC
This sequence comes from Nocardia sp. NPDC127526, assembly GCF_042672265.1. Classification (NCBI taxonomy): domain Bacteria; kingdom Bacillati; phylum Actinomycetota; class Actinomycetes; order Mycobacteriales; family Nocardiaceae; genus Nocardia; species Nocardia sp. NPDC127526. The sequence goes on from NZ_JBHXVO010000023.1 coordinate 72,993, forward strand.
GAGCTGGCGGAAAGCGTGTCGATGGCGATGCTGCTGGTGCTGGAGACGCTCACCCCCACCGAGCGCGCGGTGTTCGTGCTGCGCGAGGTCTTCGGCCTGGACTACGACGAGATCGCCGAGGCCGTGGACAAGAGCCCGGCCGCGGTCCGCCAGATCGCGCACCGGGCCCGCGGGCACGTCGCCGCGCGCCGCCCGCGCGAGGTGGTGTCGCAGGCCGAGACCCGCGAGGCCCTCGACGCGTTCCAGCGGGCCGTCCGGACCGGGGATATTCAGAGCCTGCTCGATATTCTCGCCCCCGATGTGGTGCTGCTGACCGATGGCGGCGGGATCAAGCAGGCCGCGCTGGAGCCGCTCATCGGCGCTGAACTGGTGGCCCAGGTGCTGAGCCGAATCGCCGCGGCGTCGCTGCACGCGGCGCAGATCAATGGGAATCCGGCCTTGATCGTCCGGATCGACGGCGAGATCGACACCGTGGTGGCGCTGCGCATCGACCGCGGCCGCATCACGGGCCTGTACGCCGTGCGCAATCCGGAGAAGCTGTCGCAGCTCGAGCACGAGACCGCGCTGCGCCGGTGAGTATGGCCGGTGAACGCCGGTCGCTGAATGATGGCAACTGTTCAGCAACATTCGCGATCGTCTCGGGGCGGTGCTGGAATGATGTGGGAACCAACCATTTGCGATCATCCACCGTCTCGAGGCTCGCAATGATCATCACCCGACTTCGTTTCCGAATCCCGGTTCTGGCCGCCGTCGCGGCGGCCGCCGCGGCGGTCCTCGCCGCACCGGCGGGCGCACAGGAATCCGCCTCCGTCTCCGTCGACCGCACCATGCCCTATCGGGTCACCACCCTGGGCGTCAGCGGCACGGCCACCTGCACCGGCGGCGGCACCGCCGGCATCGATATCGTCGACGGCTCGCTCGAGCAGATGTTCGAGGGCGGCATCGGCGGCCCGATCGCCGTCGTCCTCGACGGCGCGGTCCTGGTCGACTGCGATGGCGCGGCCCACCAGTGGTCCGGCAATCTCGTCGCCCCCGGCCGCGCCCTGCCGAACAGTTCCGGCGGCACCCTCACGGTCAACCTCAAACAGGGATCGACGGTCATCGCGACCACGGGTCCCAAAGGCGTGTACATCGTCGCCTGACCTGATCCGCTCACCCGCGCATCCGGCCTGGGCTCGGTACGATTTCAGCGGTGGAACGCCCACGGCTGAACGGGGGCGTGCGCGGCGGGTGAGCGGGTGGACGACATGGAATTCGTCGTTGTCGGAGCGGACGATCCGGGAGATCGGCGGCCACGGACCGGCTATCTGCATCCGAACGACTGGGACGATTGGTTCCGGTTCGAGACCACCTTCTCGCTGGTGTATGTCGACGACGGGCTGCTGGAGCATCCCATCGGCTCGGTCAAGATCGGCCAGTTCGGCATGGGCAAGGGCGCCGGGCGCAATGCCGCACGAGACGACGAGTCGGGCTTCCGGAACCCGGAGTTGCCCAGTCGATTTCACTCGCTCGCGCGGGACCGGTTCTTCTCCCTCGGCCAGGACGCGGACTACTACGACGCCCTGAACCGGCTGGGGGCCGGTCTGCGCGAGACCATCCTGGGCGCTTTGAACGATCTCGCCTACGACGACGAGTTGCTCGCACCGGCGCTCGGCGAGCGGGTGACCGAGAAATCGCTGCTGCGGTTCATCAGCCGTGCGACCGTCGAGGGGCAGTTCCGGCGAATGGCGCACGGCGGCGCGCGCCTGACCCGCTACCGGTTCACCTTCTTCCCCGAGGACTCGGGTGCGCGGGAGGACGGCATCGGATTCCTGGTGGTGCCGGATTCCAAGCCGCCCACCAATATTCAGGTACTCATCGGCCGCAATGGGGTCGGCAAGACGAGGCTGCTCGACAGGATGACCCGCGCCCTGGTCGGGCAGCGGTCGCACGGGGACGGCCTGGGCGAGTTCGAGTTCGTGAGCGAGGACGCCGGCGATACGACCGGATTCTCGAAGGTGGTGTCGGTATCGTTCAGCGCCTTCGACTCGGTGGATCCGGTGACGCCGCGCCGCGGCGAGAACTACGTCTACATCGGGTTGAAGGCCTCGCCGGAGCGGGCCGATCCCACCGGGCCGAAATCGCGGGTGTCCACCAAGTCCCCGCTCATGCTGAGTCGCGAGTTCAGCTCCAGCGTGCTGAATTGCCTACGGGGCGAACGATTGCCGCGGTGGCGGCGGGCGCTGAGTCAGCTGCAGGCCGATCCGGTGTTCGCCGATTACGAGGTGGCGAGCCTGGCCGACGACGAGGACAGCGAGGACGAGCACAAGCAGCGGGCCCGCGCCCGGGACATGTTCCGCTCGCTCAGTTCCGGCCACAAGATCGTGCTGCTGATCATGACGCGACTGGTGGAGCAGGTCGACGAACGCTCCCTGGTGCTGATCGACGAACCCGAGGCGCATCTGCATCCGCCGCTGCTGAGCGCCTTCGTCCGCGCCCTGTCGGACCTGCTCGTGGACCGCAATGGGGTGGCGCTGGTGGCCACGCACTCCCCCGTTGTGCTGCAGGAGGTTCCGCACGAGTGCGCGTGGATCCTGCACAAGTCCGGTGGTGCCACCTCCTTCGTCCGGCCCCGCGTCGAGACCTTCGGCGAGAATGTCAGCGTCCTCACTCAGGATGTCTTCGGCCTCGAGGTGACCAAGTCCGGATTTCACCAGCTGCTGCTGGATGCCGTGGCCGAGGGCGGCAGCTACGACGACATTCTGGCGAACTTCCGCGGGCATCTCGGCGGCGAGGCCCGCAGCATTCTGCGCGGCCTGGTGGCGACGCGAGATCGCGAGCTCGCCTGATGTGGAGCGTCACCCCGCCGCCGCACGAGGCCGAGGCGGTCTTCCGCCGCTGCATCGGCCGCGGCCGGGACCACGTGCGCCTGCTGCGCGCGGCCCCGGAGGTGGCCGCGGCCGCACAGCGCTATGAATCCGCCGCCACCGCAGGGCAATTGCACACCCTGCGCCCCGCGGAGTTCACCTCCGCCCACATGACCGACAAGGAACTCCAGAACACCTACAACAACCGCATGGTCCGCCGCAGCTCCCCCGGCCGGCCCGTGTACACCCAGATCCGGCAATCGGCTCCCGATCAGATCTGCCCGCTCTGCGGTCACCGCCCGGTGGCCAGCCTCGATCACGCCCTGCCCAAGAAGCACTTCCCGCTGCTCGCAGTCGCGCCCGCCAACCTGGTCCCCTGCTGCGCGGACTGCAATCACACCAAAAGCGAAGCCATTCCGAGCAATCCGGGCGAGGTCTACCTCCACCCCTACTTCGACGACGTAGACGACGACATCTGGCTCGTCGCCGACATCATCGAATCCGCCCCCGCCGCAGCCGTATTCGGCGTCTCCTCCCCCACCCACTGGAATCCGGACCTCGCCGCCCGCGTGAAGTTCCACTTCAAATCGCTGGGCCTGGCGAATCTGTACACCGCCCAGGCGGGATCGGAGATCCGCGCCCTCGCCTACGTCAGCGCCGGCGCCCATTACCGCGACGGCCCCGACGGCGTGCGTGAAGTCCTCGCCGACTACCGTGACGGCCGCCGTCGGCTACATCAGAACACCTGGCAGGCAGCCCTTTTCCAGGCCCTGCTGTCTTCCGACTGGTATTGCGACGGCGGTTTCCGCAGTACCTGACCGGAACGAAGCGGGCGGGTGATCATTCCTGCGGATTGCTCTTCTCGATCCGCCCGGTCATGCGCCGGTAGAAGTGCGCGTCATCGGGCGCGGTGATCTCGACGTCGTACCACCCACGCTCCGTGGGCCATTGGATGCGGTGCGATCCGCCGGAGGCGATTTCGATGGTGCGGCGGGCGCCGAAATAGCGCCGCGAGACGAGGATCGAAGTCACCGCGCGGGCACCGCGATTGGTCAGCGAAATTGTCAGGTGGTCGCGCGAATCCCCGATCTCGGAACCGATTACGACGCCGGATGCGGCACCATCGGTGTTCCCGCGCAGTTCGCACCAGAATCGGTTCGGGCCCTGGACCACGAGGTCGTATTCGCCATTGACGGTGAACCGCTCATCCACGATGCCCAGGACATCGCGGTGTTCCGGATATTCCGCCTCTCCGGCGAACGGGTAGATCGCGAAATGCGCCGATGATTTCCCGGTATTGGACAGCCGGACAGTGAGGGCCGAACCGGATAGCGCGCTGGAGACCGCGGGTTGATACGGGAGCGGGCGGGCGGGGCGGTGACCCGGTTCCTGCTCAGCGGGTGCGGGGGTGGGCGGCGGGGCCGGGCGCCAGCGGCGGACGCGCGGCGGAACCGGTTCGGGCGGCGCCAGTTTCGGCGGATCGGCGGCGGTGGTGAAGTCGAAGGCGGAGGTCAGGTCGCCGCAGACGGTGCGGCGCCAGGCGCTGATATTCGGTTCGCGGACTCCGGTCCAGCGTTCCAGGAAACGCAGGACCGAGGTGTGGTCGAAGACCTCGGAGTCGACGTATCCGCCAATGGTCCACGGGGATACGACGATCATGGGCACTCGGGGGCCGAGGCCGATCGCCTTGCCGTCGAACCAGTCGTCGCCGGAGCCGCCGGTCGGCCGGGGCGGCACCGGGGACGGGACATGGTCGAAATAGCCGTCGTGTTCGTCGAAATTGATGAATATCGCGGTCTTCGACCAGAGTTCGAGATCGGAGGCGACGAGGTCGAGCAGCCGGTAGATGAAGTCCGCGCTGCCGGAGGGGGTCGATTCCGACGGATGCTCGCTGTACTTGGCAGGGGGTACCAGCCAGCTGACCTTCGGCAGCGTGCCGGCCTCGATATCGGCGGCGACGCGGCGCAGCAGGGTGTCCGGCTCGCTGCGATACATGCCCCGGTCGAACAGGCTCCGCTCCTGCGGGCTCAGCTTCTGCCTGGCCGCCTCCAGCTGTGCGAGCAGCCGGCGCTGCTTCCACCCCCATTTCCCCGGCAGCGCTTCGTAGAACTTCTCGGTGGTGCGGTACCTGCCGTCGACCTCGGCCAGCAGCTTGTCGCCGATCCGCTTGAAGGGCGCGAAGTATTCGACCGGGTTGTCGGTGAAGTTGTCCCACTCCTGGTAGATCTGCCACGAAACACCCGCGGCCTCCAGCCGTTCCGGATACGTCGTCCAGTCGTAGCCGGGGTGGTCGCGGTCGTAGGCGGCGTTGTCGATCGCCCGCGCGATCCCGCCCGGCTCGAATCCGGTTGTGCCGGTGAAGAAGTAATTCCGATTCGGATTGGTGCCGCCGTGCATCGAGCAGTGGTAGGCGTCGCAGACGGTGAAGGTGTCGGCCAGCTCGTACTGCAACGGCAGATCACCCCGCTCGTAATAGGCCATGGTCGCCGCCGTCTTGGCCGGGATCCAGCCGTCCCACCAGCCCTGCGCCCACGCCGCCGTGCTGCCCCGCCACTCGTGGTCGAGGCTGTCCAGGTATTGGATATCGCCGTCCGGCCGCCCCGCCCGCCGCGCCGCCTCCCGGGCCGAGAACGGCGCCACGGTGTCGCCGCCCGGTCCGGACACCGGCTGCCGGAAGACCGAGCCGCCGCCGCGCAACCGCAGGGGCGATTCGTCCCCGAATCCGCGCACGCCGCGCAGCGTTCCGAAATAGTGGTCGAAGGACCGGTTCTCCTGCATGAGCAGGATGACGTGTTCGATCGCGTCCAGTCCCCCGGACCGCATCGGTTCCCGCATGGCGCGGTGCAGTGCGAGCGGCAGCACAGTGACCGCGGCCACCCCGGCGGAAACCGCGGCGGCGGTCCCGAGTACTTTCCGACGCGAGAATCCGGCCATGCCATCAGTAGATCAAGACCATCGCGCCGAGCGGATAACACCCGCCGCCCCGGCGTCAATCAATAAATTGCCCGGAATACGTGCGAGTAACCTCCGCGCGCTGTGTACCTGCGGGCAATAGCAAGGCACACTACGCGAGACCGGTAGTCGCAACCATCGCCCGACCGGGCCATTGCCGCGGAATGGAAGGAGCCGGCGAGTGTTCAGCCGCATCGCCATCGTGAACCGAGGAGAGGCCGCCATGCGGCTCATCCATGCCGTCCGAGATCTGGCCGCGGAGACCGGGCAACCGATCGAAACCGTCGCGCTGCACACCGATGTCGACCGCAACGCGACCTTCGTGCGCGAGGCCGATATCGCCTACGACCTCGGCCCCGCCTCCGCCCGCCCGTACCTGGATCTCAAGGTGCTCGAGCGCGCCCTGCGCAAGACCAAGGCCGATGCCGCCTGGGTCGGCTGGGGCTTCGTCGCCGAGGACCCGGCCTTCGCCGAGCTGTGCGAGCAGATCGGCGTCACCTTCATCGGGCCCAGCCCGGAAGCCATGCGCAAGCTCGGCGACAAGATCGGCGCCAAGCTGATCGCCGAGGAAGTCGGCGTGCCCGTCGCGCCGTGGAGCCGCGGCGGGGTCGAGACCGTGGAGGACGCGGTGGCGGCCGCCGCCGAGATCGGCTACCCGCTCATGCTCAAGGCCACCGCCGGCGGCGGCGGGCGCGGCATTCGCATGATCACCAATGAGGCCGAGCTGGTCGACGCCTACGAGCGCACCCGCCAGGAGGCCGCGCGCGCCTTCGGCAGCGGCGTGGTGTTCCTGGAGCGCCTGGTCACCGGGGCCCGGCACGTCGAGGTCCAGGTGATCGCCGACGGTCAGGGCACCGCGTGGGCGCTGGGCGTGCGCGACTGCTCGGTGCAGCGGCGCAATCAGAAGGTCATCGAGGAGTCGGCCTCGCCGGTGCTGCGGCCCGAGCAGGCGGCCGAGCTGAAGGCCTCGGCCGAGCGGCTGGCCATCGCGGTCGGCTACTGCGGCGCGGCGACCGTCGAATTCCTGTACCACCCGGGCGATGAGCTGTTCGCCTTCCTCGAGGTGAACACCCGCCTGCAGGTGGAACATCCGATCACCGAGATCACCACCGGTTTCGACCTGGTCCGGGCGCAGCTGCAGGTCGCCTCCGGCCAGAAGCTCGAGGGTGAGCAGCCCGCCGAGCGCGGCCACGCCATCGAGGCCCGGCTCAATGCCGAGGATCCCGATCGCGACTTCGCGCCCGCGCCGGGCCGCATCGCGCGGCTGAGCCTGCCGGCCGGTCCGGGCATTCGGGTGGACACCGGTGTCAGCGAGGGCGACACCATTCCCGCCGACTTCGACTCCATGATCGCCAAGATCATCGCCTACGGTCGCGACCGCGATCAGGCGCTGGGCCGACTGCGCCGGGCCATGGCGCAGACCCGGGTCGTCATCGAGGGCGGCGCCACCAACAAGAGCTTCGTGCTCGATCTGCTCAATCAGCCCGAGGTCATCGACGCCAGCGCCGACACCGGCTGGATCGACCGGGTGCGCGCCGAGGGCCGCCTGGTCTCCGACCGCCACTCCGCCATCGCGCTGGCCGCCGCGGCCATCGACGCCTACGAGGAGGACGAGCGGGTCGAGCGGCACCGGCTGCTGTCCACCGCCTCCGGCGGGCGGCCGCAGGTGCAGCACGAGAGCGGACGGCCGCGGGATCTGAAACTGCGCGGCGTGAGCTACCGGGTGCGGGTGGCCCGCATCGGCGCCCACCGGTTCCGCATCGGCATCGAGGCGGGCGGCGAAACCCGCACCGCCGACGTCGATCTGGAGCGTTTCGACCAGCACACCGGGCAGATCATCGTCAATGGCTCCCGGCATCGCCTGATCACCGGCACACACGGGCCGATCCACCTGGTCGAGCTCGACGGCGTCACGCACCGCATCAGCCGCGACGAGGGCGGCGTGGTGCGCTCGCCCGCGCCCGCGCTGGTGGTGGCCACCCCGCTGGAGGTCGGCGCCGAGGTCGAGGCGGGCGCGCCCGTGCTGGTGCTGGAGTCCATGAAGATGGAAACCGTGCTGCGCGCGCCGTTCCGGGCGCGGCTCAAGGAATGCGCCGTCTCGGTCGGCACCCAGGTGGAGACCGGCGCGCCGCTGCTGCGGCTGGAGCCGCTGGTCGAGGACGGCGACGAGGCCGACACGGCCGCAACCGAATCCGCCGATCTGGATCTGCCCGGCCGGACCACGGAGGAGCAGCCCGAGGAGCGCATCACCCGCGGCCTCGAGGATCTGCGCAGCCTGCTGCTCGGCTTCGACGTCGACCCGCACGACGAGGGCCGGGTGGTCGAGGACTATCTCGCCGCCCGCCGGGAGGCCGTCGCCGACAATCGCCGGCCGCTCGCCGAGGAACTCGAACTCGTGCAGGTCTTCGCCGATCTCAAAGAGCTGAGCCACAATCGCTCCTGGGACGACGACAGCTCGCCCGGCCATGTGCACAGCGCCCGCGAGTTCTTCCACACCTACCTGCAGAGCCTCGATGTGGAGCGAGCCGGGCTGCCGGAGTCCTACCAGGCCAAGCTGGCCAAGGCGCTCGGCCACTACGGCGTCACCGAGCTGGAGCGCACGCCCGATCTGGAGGCCGCGGTCTTCCGGATCTTCCTGGCCCAGCAGCGCCCCTCCGACACGGTCGCGGTCATCACCGCGCTGCTGCGCGAATGGCTGCAGGAGCCGGTGCCGGACCGCGCGCTGCGCGAACCCGTCGGGCTGGCGCTGGAGCGGCTCGTGGCGGCGACGCAGGTGCGCTTCCCCGTGGTCGCCGACCTCACCCGCGGCGTGGTCTACGCCTGGTTCGGCTACCCACTGCTGCAACGCAATCGCGCCCGCGTGTACACCAATGTGCGCAAGCACCTGAGCCATCTGGACGCGCATCCGGGCACGCCCGATCGCGCCGAGCGGATCGCGGATATGGTGCGCAGCACCGAACCGCTGGTGCGGCTGCTCGGGCAGCGGCTGGTGCGCGGCAGCGAGGACAACACCGTCATGCTCGAGGTGCTGACCCGCCGCTACTACGGCAACAAGGGCCTCACCAGCGTGCGCACCCAGGAGGCCGGCGGCTGCACGTTCGTCATCGCCGAGCGCCGGGGCCTGAGCCTGGTCTCGGCCGCGGTGAGCTTCGACGCGCTCGGCACCGCCCTGCGCGGGCTCGGCGAGCTGGCGAGCAGCGGCGCGTCCATCGAGGCCGATGTCTACCTGGCCTGGGAGAAGCAGCCCGAGGACTTCGAGGCCATGGCGGCGGCGCTGCAGGAGGTGCTCAACGCGCACCCGCTGCCGCACCAGGTGCATCGCATCACCGCGACCGTCGCGGGCAGCGGCGGCGCGGTCATGCACCACCACTTCACCTTCCGCCCCTCCGCCACCGGCATGACCGAGGAGCGGCTGATCCGCGGACTGCACCCCTACATCGCACAGCGGATGCAGATGAAGTCGCTGCACAAGTTCGACCTCACCCGCCTGCCGTCCTCGGACGACGAAGAGGTGTACCTGTTCCGGGCGATCGCCAAGGAGAACCCGGCCGACGAGCGGCTCATCGCCTTCGCGCAGGTGCGCGACCTGGCCGCGCTGCGCGAGCACGACGGCCGGCTGCTCGCCCTGCCGACGGCGGAGAGCACCATCGCCACCTGCCTGGACTCGATTCGCCGGGCGCAGTCGCAGCGGCCGTCGAACAAGCGGTTCAACACCAACCGCATCGTCATGTACATCTGGCCGCCGGTCGATGTCACCCGCGCCGAACTGGAGACGGTGCTCGGCGGGCACGTGCTGCCCATGACCTCCGGCGCCGGGCTGGAGGAGATCCTGCTCATCGCGCGCCAGCGGGATCCGGAGACCGGGGAGCTGACCAAGGTCGCCGTGCGCATCTCCTTCGACGCCACCGGCGGCGCCGATGTGACCATCAGCGAGCGGACCGACGAACCGGTCGAGCCGATCGACGCGTACCGGCAGAAGGTGCTGCGGGCCAGCAGCCGAAACACGGTGTACCCGTACGAATTGACGTCGATGCTGGGTGAATTCGCCGAGTACGACCTCGATTCCGCGCACGCGCTGGTTCCGGTCGACCGGCCCAAGGGACGCAATACCGCGGCGCTGGTCGCGGGTGTCGTCAGCACGCCGACCGAGCTGCATCCCGAGGGCGTCACCCGCGTGGTGCTGCTCGGCGATCCGACCAAATCCCTTGGCGCGCTGTCGGAGCCGGAGTGCCGGCGGGTGATCGCCGCGCTGGATCTGGCCGAGCGGATGCAGGTGCCGCTGGAGTGGTACGCGCTGTCCTCCGGCGCCCGCATCTCCATGGAGTCGGGCACCGAGAACATGGACTGGGTGGCGGCCGCGCTCAAGCGGATCGTCGAATTCACCCAGGACGGCGGCGAGATCAATATCGTCGTGGCGGGCATCAATGTCGGCGCGCAGCCGTACTGGAACGCCGAGGCCACCATGCTCATGCACACCAAGGGCATTCTGGTCATGACCCCGGATTCGGCCATGGTGCTCACCGGTAAGCAGTCCCTGGACTTCTCCGGTGGCGTGTCGGCCGAGGACAACTTCGGCATCGGCGGCTACGACCGCGTCATGGGCCCCAATGGCCAGGCGCAGTACTGGGCGCCGAACCTGCACGCCGCCCGCGATGTGCTCATGTCGCACTACGACCACACCTATGTGGCGCCCGGCGAGCAGTCGCCGCGGCGGTCGCCGACCAGCGATCCCACCGATCGCGACGTCTCCGACTTCCCGCATGTGGTGGCGGGCAGCGATTTCAGCACCGTCGGGGAGATCTTCTCCGCGACCGCCAACCCGGATCGCAAGAAGCCCTTCGACATTCGCACCGTCATGCGGGCGCTGGCCGACCAGGACCACCCGGTGCTGGAACGCTGGGCGGGCATGGCCGACGCCGAGACCGCGGTCGTGCAGGACGCCCGCCTCGGCGGTATCCCGGTGTGCCTGTTGGGTATCGAGTCGCTGAGCGTGCCGCGCCGCGGCCTGCCGCCCACCGACGGTCCCGACACCTACACCGCCGGCACCCTGTTCCCGCGCTCGTCGAAGAAGGCGGCTCGCGCCATCAATGCGGCCAGCGGCAATCGCCCGCTCGTCGTGCTGGCCAACCTGTCCGGCTTCGACGGCTCTCCGGAGTCGATGCGCAAGCTGCAGCTCGAGTACGGCGCCGAAATCGGCCGGGCCATCGTGAATTTCCAGGGCCCCATCGTGTTCTGCGTGATCTCGCGCTACCACGGCGGCGCGTTCGTGGTCTTCTCGAAGGCGCTCAACCCGAATATGACCGTCCTCGCATTGGAGGGCTCCTTCGCCTCCGTTCTCGGCGGCGCGCCCGCCGCCGCGGTGGTCTTCTCCAATGAGGTGAACGCCCGCACCGCCGCCGATCAGCGAGTCCGCGACCATCAGGCCAGCGCGGCCAATGCCACCGGCACCGACCGCGCCACCCTGGCCGCCGAACTCGACGATCTGCGCTCCTCCGTCCGGGCCGAGAAGCTCGGCGAGGTCGCCGCGGAATTCGATGGCGTGCACAATATCCAGCGCGCCGTCCAGGTCGGCTCGGTCGACGCCATCATCCGCGCCGCCGAACTGCGCCCGCGCATCATCGAGGCCATCGAGGCCCGCCTGGGCTGACGGCCGGTAGACACTCGAAGCCCCACCCGGCCCATTGCCGGGTGGGGCTTCTGCTCACCGGGGCGGGCGTCGGATACATTTGCTCGTCCGCAATTCCCCGGCGAAAGGCCGCGCCATGCTGATCGGTACCGACAAGGTCGTATCCATCGACTACACCCTGACCGACGATGCCGGCGACGTGCTGGACACCTCGGCGGGCGAAGCGCCGCTGCTGTACCTGCACGGCGCGGACAATATCGTCCCCGGCCTGGAGCGGGCGCTCGACGGGAAGACCACCGGCGACGAGGTCGACGTCGTGGTCGAGCCGGAGGACGGGTACGGCGAATACGTGGCCGAACTGGTCAGCGTCGTGAACCGCGACATGTTCGAAGGCATGGACGAGCTCGAAGTGGGCATGGAGTTCGAGGCCGAGACCCCGGACGGCGAAGGCCAGATCGTCACCGTCGTCGAGGTGGACGGCGACGACGTCACCATCGACGGCAACCACCCGCTGGCCGGGGAGCGCCTGCACTTCCGGGTCACCGTCGTCGACGTCCGCGACGCCACCGCCGACGAACTCGCCCACGGCCACCCGCACGGCGACGACGACGATCACGAGCACTGACGCCGGCCCGGCCGCGAGTTAGGCTCGCACCGTGCAAGATTCAGTCACCGTCCAGATGGCCGCGCCCGCCGCGCCGATCTGGGACCTGATCAGCGACGTCACCGACGTCGGCCGCTTCAGCCCGGAAACCTACGGCGCCGAATGGCTGGGCGGCGCCACCGCCCCGGCCGTCGGCGTCAAATTCCGCGGCCGCGTGAACCGCAACGGCTGGGGCCTCAAATACTCCACCGTCTGCAAGATCATCGCCTGCGACCCCGGCCGCGAATTCGCCTTCACCGTAATCGGCCCCGGCGACACCCCCATCAACACCTGGCGCTACCAGCTCACCCCCACCGAATCCGGCACCGCCGTAACCGAATCCTTCGAACTGTCCCGCACCCTCCCCCTGCGCGTCTACTGGTTCCTGGCGGGCTGGACCCGCGGCAAAACCAACCGCGAGAACATGCTCGAAACCCTGCACCGCATCAAGAAAGTCGTCGAAGAACCCCGATGATTCGTTCCAGCGCTCCGTTCGATGCCGCCTATCTGGCCGATCCGCATGCCGTGCATCGGCGGCTGCGGGAGGCCGGGCCGGTGCATCGGGTGGAGTTGCCCGGGGGTGCTGCCGCGTGGCTGGTCACCCGGGAGAGTGATGTGCGGGAGGCGCTCGCGGATTCGCGGTTGTCGATCGACAAGCGGTCGGCGCGTGGTGGTTACAGCGGGTTCGCGCTGCCGCCCGCGCTGGATGCCAATCTGCTGAATCTCGATCCGCCGGATCACACGCGGCTGCGGCGGTTGGTGTCGCATGCGTTCACGCGCGGGCGGATCGGCGGGCTCGGGCCGCGGATTCAGGATGAGGCGGAGCGGCTGCTCGACGAGATGGCGGGGTGTGATCGGGCGGATGTCATCGCCGACTTCGCGATTCCGCTGCCGATGGCGGTCATCGGTGATCTGCTCGGCATTCCCGAGGAGGATCGGGGGCGGTTCCGGGGGTGGACCGAATCGCTGCTGGCTCCCGATCCGGCGCGGCCGCAGGAGGCGAAGCTCGCCATTACTCGAATGGAGGAGTTCCTCCTGGAGTTGATCGAGCACAAGCGAGCCGCGCCGTCCGACGATTTCCTCTCCGACCTGGTCGCGGTCCGGGATGAGGACAATGACAAGCTCACCGAGGATGAGCTTGTGTCCCTTGCCTTCCTGATCTTCTGGGCCGGGTACCAGAACTCGGTGGATCTGATCGGCAACGGTGTGCTGGCGTTGCTGGACAATCCCGATCAGCTTGCGAGACTTCAGGCTTCGCCCGATATCAGCGACGAGGCCATTGAGGAACTGCTGCGGTTCACGCATCCCAGCCAATTCGGCATTCGCCGATTCCCGACCGAGAACATCAGTATCGGCGGGGTCGAAATCCCCGCGGGTGACACCGTATTGCTCGGTGTCGCCTCGGCCAATCGCGATCCGGACCGCTTCCCGAATCCGGATGCCCTGGATCTGGCCAGGACGGACAACCCCCATCTCGCCTTCGGCCACGGCATCCACTACTGCCTGGGCGCCCCGTTGGCGAGATTGGAAGCCCGCATTGCGCTCCGGAGCATCCTGCATCGCTTTCCCGCCCTCGCGCTCGCGGTTCCCCGCGCCGAACTCCCTTGGCGGCCATCATTCCGCGAGCACGGGCTGCGAGCCCTGCCCGTGACGCTGACTCAGGACAGCGCGGCGACGACGGCGCGGGCGACCGCGACCTGACCCGCCGGTGTGAGGTGCACGCCATCGGTTTCGTACAGCCGCCGGCCCGCACCGGGTCGCGTGGGGGCGAGCGCGTCCACGACCGGTTCGGCGCGATCCCACAGTGCCCGCGCCGTCTCTTCGTGATCCTTTGCGCGCCAGCTGATCCCCGCCCGCTGGAACGGCGGGAAGGCGGCGATCAGCGCCTCGTCCATATCGGTGGGCGTGATCCAGACCCACCGCGCGCCGCTGAGCCGCACGCCCTCGTCGTGCAGCAGTCCCAGATTGCGAGTGGTCTCCGCGGCGCTCACCACCCGCGGGCCGTCCGCGCCGAGGCGCTGCGCATCATTGGCCCCGATCTGGCACAACACCCAGTCGGGACGGTGAAATCCCAGCGCGGCAACGCCTTTCAATGTCTGCGTCGTAGTCGCCCCCGCCACCGCGAGATTGGTCAGTTTGATTCCATCCCCCGGCCGCCGCAGTTCGAGCAGATGGCGCAGAATCTCGAACCAGGACAACCGATCCGCGGTGCTGCTCTCCCCGATGGCGACCACATGCGCACCGGGCCCGAACGGCAGCCGGTCGACCTGACCGGCGACCTCCGGATCGGCCAGCAGATCCGCCGCCGCCGCTCGCGCCTGAACGGTGAAATCCTCACATAGCGACCGGTATTCGCCGACGTCCAATCCGAACAAGGCCGCTATCCGGGCATCGTCGAGGCCGTTCAGGTACGGCAGCGACAGTCCGGGCCGCTGGAACCGAACCAGCTTCATGGTCATCTCGGTATTCATGGTGTTCTCTCCTGGAGCGACTGGATTACGAACGGGGAAGCAGGAATCCGACGGCGATCAACCACGCCATGCCACCGAATCGGGCAACGGGCAGCAGAAACGCGGCGGCGGTGACGGTGAGCGCCGCAGTCGTGCACATCGCGACGACGGCGATCACCAACCCCACGCCGAGCAACCAGGGCGCGAGCCGCCGCTGCGGCAACGCCGCCAGCGCGAGACCCGCGATCAGCAGGCCGGTCGACATGACATTTCCTGGTCCGCCGCACAGGAATGCGAGGGTGTGCAGGGCGCGCACCACCGCCGGCTCGGTCACCACCTCGGGCACCGTCAGCACCCAGCTGACCACCCCGGACAGGATCAGAAAGCCCACGGCGAGCGTCCCGCCGACGGCCGCGAGCGCAGGTGCGAATCCCGCGGCGAACCGCCGCACCCGAGCCGCGGCCCCCGCGACATACAGAGCCAGCGGAATCGCGCTGGCGAATTGCAGCACCGCCCCGGTGCGCACCGCCGCGGCATGGTCGCGGAAGTACTCCAGCGCCTCCCCGGCATCCCCGAAGGGTGATGGAAACGGGCTCCCACCAGCCTGAACAGTACTGATAACCAGACCTGCGACAAACAGTCCGGCAGCAACGGCCCCGAGGATCCCCAGCGGCGGTTCGAGGGATATGGCGGGCCGATCGACGCGGGATGTGGCTGAAATGGCCATAGCAATCCGTTCTCAGAAGTGAATCGTTCTCTAGAGTGAACGATTATCCGCTGTGTACGATAACGCCGTGTCCCACCCGGAGCAAGAGGATCGAGAGCAGTCCCAGCCGAACCGCCCCATGCGCGCGGTGGCCTTCCAACTGGCCCAGCTGGGCGCCCACGCCGCCCAGCGCTTCGCCGACCGCATCTCCGAAATCGGCCTCACCCCACCCGAAGCCGGCATCCTCCGCCTGATAGCCGCCACCCCCGGACTCAGCCAGCGCTCCCTGGCCGCCCAACTGGGCGTGGTCCCCAGCCGCGTAGTAGCCCTCATCGACCCCCTCGACCGCAAGGGCCTCATCGAACGCCGCCGCAGCCCCGCCGACCGCCGCAACCACGAACTCCACCTCACCCCCGAAGCGGGCCAACTCCTCGCCCGCCTGGCAGCCGTCGCCCTGGCTCACGAATCAGACGTGACCGCAACCCTTTCCGACGCCGAATACGAGCAACTAGCCGGCCTCCTCACCCGGCTCGCCACCGCCCACGACCTCACTCCGGGCGTCCACCCCGGCTACCGCACACCGACCGGGCCGTAATCCCCCCGAAAACCTTGCGCCACAACGCCCGCGGCCCGAACCGAGCGATCAAGTCGGTCAACACCAGCTGGAATATGACCTGCCCGCCACCACGCGCGGGCGAATCCTTCTCCGACGCAATCCAGACCTGAAAGTTCGCCGGGTTGATGGGAATCGAGATGTGCTCGTGCGTAATCACCCACTCGCCGTCCACCCGCCGCAGGCAAACGGTCTCCCGCACCCATATCGACAGCTCGATCCCACCCCGATGCTTCCCCGAGTCCAGATGCAGCATGTCGGCGAAGGCGACATCATCACCGGCGACGATGGTCAGATCGTGCGTCTCCAGCCCAATGGGCCCGTCATACCCGTCGAACCACCGCACGAAGTTGCGCCGCACCTCCTCGGCTCCCCTGAACCGCAGCGGAGCCACGGCATCGTAATAGACGATGCCGGGCGAATAGAACGACATCAGCCGATCGATATCCTTCGACCGCTGCGCATCGGTACGGCTCTCCAGCAACGCCCTGATCCGGCCCTCATTCGAGGTCATCGTGCCTCCGTTCGAGAATTCGAACCGCACCCCGCATCCCGGCGACGGTCCCGTGGTTTCAGAAGGTCCGACGACACAGCTACGCCGAATGTGAGCCCGCCCGCCCCGGATCAACAAGATCACCAACCAGGCGGAGAACACTGAAAAATGGCAATCTATCTGCGGTTTTTGAGTGCCCCCGGTCGGGATCGAACCGACACTGTGCGGATTTTAAGTCCGCTGCCTCTGCCAATTGGGCTACGGGGGCGCCTCGGTCAGAGTACCGAGCCGTACGGTCGTGCTGGAATCACCTCGGGGGTGAATTCTGTAGGGGTTGGGGGATGAGGGGTGGTGCGCAGAAAAATGGCGGGTTTGTTTTAAGGGGGGTGTGATCTGCGTCTCTTTGATATCTGGGGGCTCTGGGGGTGGCGGTACGTTCGCGGGTGATGAAGGATTGGGTTCGGAAAAGCTTGGCGGGGTTGGTTATTGGTGGCGCAATTGTGTCATTGACCATTGGCGTGGCGGGGGCCGTGGGGGATCGGTACGCGCCGACAATGGTGGTGCTGGATGCTTCCGGGTCGATGTTGGCGGCGGATCCGGGGGGCGGGACCAAGATGGATGCGGCCAAGAGTGCGGTGCGGGGGTTCGTGGCGACGGCGCCGGCGGAATCGAAGGTGGGGCTCGCCGTGTACGGGACCGGGACCGGGTCCTCGGAGGCGGAGCAGGCGGCGGGGTGCCGGGATGTCAGCGTGCTGCACGAGGCGGGGCCATTGGATCGGGGGGCGCTCACGGCGGCGGTGGATGGTGTGACGCCGCAGGGGTTTACGCCCATCGGAACCGCATTGCGGACGGCGGCGGAGGCACTGCCGAAGGAGGGGCCGCGGTCGATCGTGCTGGTGTCGGATGGCGAGGACACCTGTGCGCCGCCGGACCCGTGCGAGGTGGCGCGGCAGTTGAAACAGGAGGGGACCGATCTGGTGGTGCATGCCATCGGGTTCGGGGTGGACGAGCAGTCGCGGGTGCAGTTGACGTGTTTGGCGCAGGCCACCGGGGGGACATATAGCGATGCGGCGGACGGGAAGACGCTCGAGCAGGTGCTGCCGCGGATCACTGCCGCGGCGCTGCGGAATTACGAGGCGGCGGGAACGCCTATAGCCGGGACCGCGAATTATGGTGACGCGCCGGTGGTGACGGAGCCGGGACAGTATCTGGACACCATTGGGCGCGGAGAGAAGCGGTTCTACGGCGTGGACGTGCCGGCGGGGGCCACCGTGTATTTCACGGCGGCGCTGTCGTTTCCGCGACGCAATGACGTCGGTATTCTGGAGGATCTGAATCGGCTGGAATTGCGGGCATACGGGGCGAACGGGGAGGACTGCAATAAGTACGAATCGGAATTCGTCACCAGGTCCAGTGATGGCGAGGCGCTGACCGCGACGCTCACATTCGCGGAGGCCGGTGAAAATTCCGGCCCGCCGGGATGTTTCGGGGCGGGACGGTACTACTTCACCGCCCAGTGGGCGCAGGCGTCGGACGGAGCGCTGGAGCGGATGCCGATGGAACTGCTGGTGGGGATCGAACCCGCCCTCGCCGGCAGCGGCGGGCCGGAGGAGGTGGGCGCCGTGCCGGAGTACACCACGCCCACCGGCGCCGCCGTGCCGGTCGTCGGCGGCGGGTCGTTCACCGTGGCCGCCACGCTCGACGGTTCCGGCGTCTATACCGATGCCCTGCGTTACGGCGAGCTGGTGTTCTACAGGGTGAAGCTGGATTGGGGTCAGGCACTGGCCTATCGCGTGCACTACGACTCGATCGGGCGGTCCGGGCTCGAGACCATCGCCAATGTGGACACCGCGATCTACTCACCGCTGCTGGAAGAGGTGGAGAGCGATACCCACGCCTACACCGGCAGCGAGCTGGACCTGCCGGCGAACAAGGCGCTGTCCACCTACCCCATCCGATATCACAATCGCGACGGCAAGGTATTCGATGCCCGCGACCAGGCCATGGCGGGCTGGTACTACATCGCGGTGAAACTGGGCCTGCCGCGCGAGGATTCGGACACCCCGCCGGTGCCGATCCGCCTCGACGTGCAGGTGGCGGGCGCGGCCGAACCCGGCCCGGTCTACGCGCAGACCGCCCCGAACAGCAATACGCTCAGCGGCGACGACCCCGCCGGCCCCCGGACGGAGAACACCGCCGCCGGGCACCGGGACGGCAGCTCGGCGGCGGTGTGGATACTGCTGGGCGGCGCGGCGGTGTTCGTGATCGCCCTCGGCGTGCTCGGCAATCTCGTCGTCCGCAACCGCGGCAGGAGTTAGTGCACGCCCTCCATGTGGCGGGTCACCCAGGGCGCGATGCCGAGCACGATCGCGCCCACGGCAATGGTCACCAGACCGGTAATGCCGAAGTAGGCGAGCTCGTGCTCCTCGGAGTAGAACTTCGACAGCACACCCGACATCGAGGTGCCGATGCCGACGGAGAAGAAATACAGCGCCATCATCTGCGCGCGGAAGGCATTGGGCGCCAGCTTGGTCGTGACCGCCAGGCCGATGGGCGAGAGCAGCAGCTCGGAGATCGCGAAGCCGCCGAGGACCACGAACACGAACAGGATCGGCACCGCCTTGCCCTCGGTCCCGGAGAACAGCGCGAACAGCATGAACGCGATGCCCATGCCGATCACGCCGAGCGCGAACTTGCGCGGCGTGCTGGGCGCGCGATTGCCCAGTCGCGTCCACATGATGGCGAACAGTGGCGACAGCGCGATGATCCACACCGGCTCCATGGACCCGATCCAGTTCGACGGCGCGGTCCAGCCGAAGACATTCCAATCGACCCGCTCATCGGAGTACACGGCCAGCACGGTGAACATCTGCTGGAACAGCGACCAGAACACGGCGTTCGCGATGAACAGCGGAATGAAGGCGCGGACCCGGCTGCGTTCGGTGGTGTCGACCAGGGGGCTGGTCAGCATGACCACGAAGTAGGCGATGGAGGCCACCACAATGACGCCGGTGGTGACATCGGGCAGGTTGGCCAGCGTCAGCAGCCCGGTCGCCCAGGCGATGGCGACGACCACGATCACCGTTGCGAGCGCGGCCAGCACCCGGGGGATCATGGTGCGCGGCAGCGGATTCGGCACCTCGCGACCGTGATCGCCGAGGTTCCGGCGGAACACCACGTACTGGGTCAGGCCCAGCGCCATACCGATGGCGGCAGCGCCGAAGCCGTAGTGGAAGCCGACCTTGTCCTGCAGCAGACCGGTGATCAGCGGGCCGGCGAACGCGCCGAGGTTGATGCCCAGATAGAACAGCGTGAAGCCGCCGTCGGCGCGCGCGTCGCCCTTGGCGTAAAGCGTGCCCAGCAACGAGGAGGCGTTGGCCTTCAGCGCACCCGAGCCCAGCGCGACCAGTACCAGACCGACGGCCACACCGGCCAGATCCGGGATGACGGCGAGGGCGATATGGCCCGCCATGACGATCACGCCGCCGTAGAAGACCGTGCGCTCCATGCCCAGCACCCGGTCGGCAATCCAGCCGCCGAGCACCGTGGACAGGTAGACGAGACCGCCGTAGGCGCCGACGATGCCGGTGGCGGTGGCCTTCGGCAACTCCAGCCCGCCCTCGGTGGCCGAGTAGTACAGGTAGTAGCCGAGGATCGTGAGCATGCCGTAGAACGAGAATCGTTCCCACAGCTCGACACCGAACAGATTCGCGAGGCCGATGGGGTGTCCGAACAGGGTTCGTTCGTCGACCGGTTTCGCGTTTTGCGCTACTCCTGACATAACTCCAGACCCTCCCATATAGGGCAATCTGACAGCAACCTCAGCCGTTAACCTATGTCACAGTTGCCCAGTACAGGCATAAGTTGTGAGGTTGATTCCTATTCGAGTTGCCAGGTTTTCCGCCGTGCTGCTCGATCAGGCGATGGACAGCGCGATCCCGTCCAGAATGTCGTGCTCGCTCACGATCAGCTCGCTGATCCCCGCGCGCCGCGCCAGCTCGTCGGCCAGCACCTCGGTGATCACCGCGCCGCCGCCGATCACATCCACCCGCCCCGGATGCATGGGCCCGAGCGCGGCCCGCTCATCGTGGTCCATCCCGATCAGCCGATCGCACACCGCGCGCACCTCGGCCAGCGACAAGCGCGTGAGATGCACCTTCTCCGAATCGTATTCGGGCAGATCCAGCGCGACCGCCGCCAGCGTGGTCATGGTCCCGGCCACGCCCACCCAGGTGTGCGCGCGCTCCACCGGCACCACGCCGAAGGCCTGCGCCAGCCGCTCGGAGGCGAAGAACCGCGCCGAGGCGACCTCTTCGCGAGTGGGCGGATTGCCGCGCAGGCAGCGCTCGGTGATCCGCACGCAGCCGATATCGGCCGAGTACGCCGACTGCACGCCGTTGCCGTCGCCCAGCACGACCTCGGTGGACCCGCCACCCAGATCGACCACCACGAAAGGCCCTTCCGCAGCGGATAATTCGCCGACCGCCCCGGCGAACGACAGCCGCGCCTCCTCATCGCCGGTAATGACCTCGGCCTGCGCACCGGGCACCACCCGCTCGAGTTCGGCGCTGGTCATCGAGAAGAAGTCGTCGCGATTGCTCGCATCGCGGGTGGCGGAGGTGGCGACCATGCGCACCTTGGTCACCCCGGCCTCGATCATCTGATCGACGTAGTCGTGCAGTGCGGCGCGAGTGCGCTCGATGGCGTCCGGGTGGAGTGAGCCGTTCGCGTCCACACCCTGTCCGAGCCGGACGATCCGCATCTCGCGCTGCACATCGGTCAGATGCACCGTTCCGGCCTCGTCCCGGACGGCATCGGCGATCAGGAGCCGGATGGAGTTGGTGCCGCAATCGACGGCCGCGATGCGCTCACTCATTGACTAGTCCTCCGACTTCGCCTGGTACTGCTCGTAGTTCGGCCAGTCTGCCGGAATCGCGGTGCCGCGCAACCCGTGCTCGGCCGCCAGCGCCACCGCCTCGTCGCCGAGCAGGTTCAGCCCCGGCCCCTTGGCCAGCGAGTGCGCAATGAGCACGTGCAGGCACTTGACCCGATCCGGCATGCCGCCACCGGCGAAATCGGTGCCGAGATCCTCGATGGCGTTGCGCTCGGACAGGTAGCTCTCGTACGCCGCGCGGTAGGAGGCCGCCAATTCGGTGTCGTGCGCGAGCCGTTCGGTCATCTCGCGCATCAACCCGGTGGTCTCCAACCGGCTGGCCTCGGCGGTGAGCCGCGGATCGGTCAGGTAGTACAGCGTCGGGAACGGCGTCCCGTCGGGCAGTTTGGGAGCGGTCTGCACGACCGCGGGCAAGCCGTCCGGCGTGCGGTACGCGATGGCGAGCACGCCGCGGGGCTCCCGGCCGAGTTGCTGGGCGACTATCTCGAGATCCCGCTCGCTGGGCGGGTCCCCAGGGAGGTGGCGGGCGTTCTCGGATTCGGTCACCTTGGTTGTCCTTCCTCGGTCGGGGCGGGCGGCGCGGGGGCCGCCGGATTATCGGGCTCGGTGGTGGCCGGCTGCGGTGAGGCGATGCTCTGCCACAGTTCGGTGTACCAGGGGTCCGGAGCCTTGGCGTGGGTGGTCATGGCGGGCACGGCCGGTTGCTCGATGCCGGGCACCTGCACGATGTAGGGGGTCTCCCCCGGCATGACCAGCCGCAGGCGGTCCCGCGCCTCGGCCTTGATGTAGGCCGGATCCTGTTGCTGCGCACGGCGATCGCGCAGCCGATTCACATCGGCCTCCAGCTGCTCGCGCTGGGCGGCCAGTTCGGCGGCCTCGGCGCGCTGGGAGAAGTAGGTGCGCAGCGGCACCGCGAGGGTGAGCGCGAGCCCGCACAGCACCGCCGCGAGCAGTACGGCCCGCCCGGTGGACATGCCGAGGATCTTGCGTTCGTGCCGTGCGGATTTGCCCGTCGACTTGGCGGCCCGGCGCTTGACCGCCTTGGCGCCGGCGGCGGTGCGGGCGGTGTCGGACGCCGCCCGCTTCGCGCCACTACGCGGCTTGGCGGTCCGCGACGGGCGGCGGTCACCGCGTCCGGCCGGACTGGTGCCGCGTGCCCGTCGCTCCGTCATCTCGACTCCTTGGGTTCAGCCTTCGAAAGTGTCAGCCTTCGAATGCGAAGCGCGGGAAGGCCACATCTCCCGCGTAGCGTGCCGAGTCACCGAGGGCGTCCTCGATGCGCAGCAGCTGGTTGTACTTGGCCACGCGCTCCGAGCGAGCCGGCGCGCCGGTCTTGATCTGACCGGAGCCGACGGCCACGGCCAGATCGGCGATGGTGGTGTCCTCGGTCTCGCCGGACCGGTGGCTCATCATCGTCTTGTAGCCGTTGCGGTGGGCCAGGTCCACGGCGTCCAGGGTCTCGGTCAGGGTGCCGATCTGGTTGACCTTCACCAGCAGCGCGTTGGCGGCGCCCTTGGCGATGCCCTCTTCCAGGCGCTCCGGGTTGGTGACGAACAGGTCGTCGCCGACCAGCTGCACCTTGTCGCCGATCTCGTCGGTCAGCGCGACCCAGCCGTCCCAGTCGTCCTCCGACAGCGGATCCTCGATGGATACGATCGGGTACGAGGTGAGCAGTTCGGCGTAGAAGGCGTTCATCTCGGCGGCGCTGCGCACCACGCCCTCGAACTTGTAACCCGAACCGGCGGTGTAGAACTCGGTGGCGGCCACGTCCAGGGCCAGGGCCACGTCGGTGCCCAGCTTGTAGCCGGCCTTGTCGATGGCGGTGGCGATCAGGTCCAGCGCGGCGCGGGTGCCCGCGACGTCCG
The DNA here is from genome assembly GCF_042672265.1 of Nocardia sp. NPDC127526. NCBI lineage: Bacteria > Bacillati > Actinomycetota > Actinomycetes > Mycobacteriales > Nocardiaceae > Nocardia > Nocardia sp. NPDC127526. Next base: position 96,081 of record NZ_JBHXVO010000023.1, read on the forward strand.
GCGCGAAACCGCCCTCATCGCCGAGACCGGTGGACAGGCCCTGGGCCTTGAGCACGGACTTGAGCGTGTGGTAGATCTCCGCACCCCAGCGCAGCGACTCCTTGAAGGTCGGCGCGCCGATCGGGGCGATCATGAACTCCTGCACGTCCACACCGGTGTCGGCGTGCGCGCCACCATTGAGGATGTTCATCATGGGGACCGGCAGGACGTGGGCGTTGGGGCCGCCGACGTAGCGGAACAGCTCCAGGCCCGAGGATTCGGCGGCGGCGCGGGCCACGGCCAGCGAAACGCCCAGCAGGGCGTTGGCGCCCAGGCGGGACTTGTCCGGGGTGCCGTCCAGATCCAGCAGGGTCTGGTCGACGGCGCGCTGCTCGACGGCGTCGAGACCGATCACGGCCGGCGCGATCTCGTCGAGGACGCCCTCGACGGCCTTGCGCACGCCCTTGCCCTGGTAGCGATCGCCACCGTCACGCAGCTCGACGGCCTCGTGCTCACCGGTGGACGCGCCGGAGGGCACGGCCGCGCGGGTGAGGGTGCCGTCGTCGAGAGCGATCTCGACCTCGACGGTGGGGTTGCCACGCGAATCCAGAATCTCGCGAGCTCCGACCTGTTCGATGATGGCCACGAAACGACACTCCTTCGGCTGCTGACTCGGCAGGTCGCACGGTGTAGTCCGTGCGCGTCCGAGCCTAACGTGCTGGCGCAGGTTGGTGGCAACGCCCCTGCGGCGCGCCCGTGGTCGACGGGAAGATATATCTTCGGGCTCTGCCCTCGGCGCTTCAGGCTTTCCGGCCCACGCTGTACGCGGCGGCGCGGTCGCGGACCTTGTTCATGTAGGCATTGGACTGGTTGTAGGTGAGCAGCGCCTTCTGCCAGCCGGGCGCCTCGGCCAGATTGCCGCCCATGGCGCAGAGGTAGCGCGCCGCGGTCAGCGCCGCATCGTCGATATTGTCCGGATCGGCAATGCCGTCGCCATTGGCGTCGACGCCCCAGCGTTGCCAGGTCTCCGGAATGAATTGCAGTGGGCCCACGGCGCGGTCGTAGATGTCGTCGCCGTCGAGTTTGCCGCCGTCGGAGTCGCGAATGGTGGCCACGCCCGGCGAACCGTCGAGCGCGATACCGCGAATCGGGGGCGACACTTTTCCGTCGTCGCCGACATCCGCGCCGCGATGGGTGCCGTGCTTGCTCTCCACGCTCGCGATGGCGGCGATGGTGGTCCAGCCGATGCCGCAATCCGGACGCGATTGCGCCATGACCGCCGCGGCATAGGCGTACGCCTCGAAGGACACCACCGGAATGCCCAGCGGGTCGGCCTGCTCCTCGGCCCAGGCGCGCAACTGCAGGGCGGTGCGGCCCGGCGCGTTCAGATCGATGGCCGGGATCGGCGCGCCCGGGCCGGGCGGAACCCCCTCCGGGATGGGTGTGAGATTCGCTGCACCGCAACCGGTTAGCAGCACGACAGCAGCCGCCGTGCCCAACAGGCCGGCGCGGGTGAGAGCGGCGCCGACGCCGGCCTTCATGGAACGCACCCTTCTCATCATCCAGATGGATCGGCCCTCCTACCAGGAACGTGAACGCCGCTGCGCGCGAGTCGCGCCGGGCATTCGCGGTCGGATACCCTCCCGGCAGATCTTTCATGCGCAGTAGCTATTTTCGGGACACGCCCTTAGGTAAGCCTTGCCAAATCAATTCGCGGCGGATAGCTTCCTTGACCGAACGAGAAAACCCATGTCACCTCCCAGGCCAGGAAGGCAATCCCCTTGGTGAAAAGCGTTCTCTCCGAACGTAAGACGCTTCACCCCTCGGAACTCGAACGACGCGAACTCTCGGCAAACTCCGGACGGGCGATCCGCGCCCTCGCGGCTGAGATTGCCGTCACAGTGGAAACCACTCCGGCGACCACCGCCACCCTCACCGATTCGGTCCTGTTGCACCACATCGACTCCCGTTACCGCGAATTGCCCGACGATGTGCACCACGCCATGCGCGCCCCGGCCACCGACGCCGGAGTCGCGGTCATCTCCCGGTTACCGATCCGCGACGCCGAACTCGGACATACGCCACTGGATTGGCGCCAGGCCGCCGCCTGGGCCGGGGAACCGGAACACGGCCCGGCCTCCTTCGAACTCGACATCACCATGTTGCTACTGGCGCGCTGCGCCGGTGAACCCTTCGGCTGGCAGGGCCAGCAGGCGGGCCGGCTGGTGAACAACATCCTGCCCACGCCCGGACACGAGCACGAGCAGTCCGGCGCGAGCAGCACCACCCTGCTCAGCCCGCACACCGAGGATGCCTTCCATCCGCGGCGGGCCAATCTGCTCATGCTGGGCTGCCTACGCAATCCCGATGGCGTCGGCACCACCGTCTCCTCGGTGCGCAATGTGGAACTGGATGCGGCACAACGGGATCGGCTCTCCAGACGCGAGCTGCCCATCCTGCCGGACGTCTCCTACGGCAGCGACTTCCCGGACGCGGTCGCGCCCGCCGTCGCCACCCTGGGCAGCGACCAGAACCGGCTCACCCTCCGCTACGACCCGGCGTACACCCCGCTCGCCGAGGCCGACCCCGAATTCCGGGCCGCCTACGATCATTTGGGCGCCGAACTCGAAAGGGTATGCATCACCGCCGCTTTGACCCCCGGGGAGTTGCTGCTGGTGGACAATGACGTTGTGGTGCACGGACGGGTACCGTTCACCCCCCGTTACGACGGCACCGACAGGTGGCTCAAACGGGTGAACATCCGTCTGCCCCAGCGCCGCCGCGACCCATCCGAGGCCGCCGAGAACGGATACGGCCAATCGGTGGTGGCGCCGTTCCGACTGCTAGGAAACCGTAAGTGAATACCCGACCCACCCCGCTGCGCGTGCTCAGCCGCAGCGATCTCGCCGATGTGCCGATCAGTCCCGCGGAGGTGGTGCGCGCCGTCGAGGAGGCGTATCTCGCCTTCGCGGGCGGGGATTCGGACAATCCGCGCAAACTCAGCGTCGCCCATCCGGATGGCTGGTCGGTGGCCTACGCCATGCTCGGCCGCGACGGCCGCCGCCGCGTGGTGGCCATGAAGACCAGCTACAAGTTCGATCCACAGCACGATCGCAGCACCAAGAAGTACTACACCACCATCACGCTCTACGACGATGCCACCGGTGTGCCGATCGCCATGATGGACTGCGCCCGCGTCGGCGCCCTGCGCACCCCCGCGGTCTCGGCCCTGCTGGTGCGCGAGACCGCACGGCCGGGCGCGCGCAGCGTGCTGCTGATCGGCACCGGCGAACAGGGCCGCAATGCCCTGCCGCACCTGCTGGCCGCGAACCCGCAGCTGAACAAGCTCATGCTCTACGGCACCCATCCGGAGGGCCTGGAGGCGGTGTATCGGCAACTGCTGCACCATCATCCGCAGGCCGAACTGGAGATCGTGAGCGATCCGATCACCGCCGCGCGCACCGCCGATGTCATCCTGGCCACCGCCGGACCCGGCACCCGCGTCGCCATCGAGGCCAAGAACCTGGCCCCCGGCGCGACGGTGGTGCTGGTCGGCTACGGCCTGGCGCCCTCCACCCTGATCGAAGCCGATCGGGTGATCGCCACCAGCGCCGAGCAGATGGCGCTCACCGGCACCGATATGGCGGGGCCGGACGGCCGACTACGCCGGGTGGACGCCGAGCTGCCCCAGATCCTGAGCCGCCGCGCGGTCGGCCGGACCTCCGACGAGGAACGCATCTTCGTCTACAACTCGGGCTTGGTGCTCACCGATATCGCCGTCGCACACGCACTCGCCGGCCGCGCCATCGAACAGGGCCGTGGCACCGAGGTCCCGCTGTGGGACTGAAGGGATCCCGGCCGCGGAATGAAGGGGGACAGCTCTGACGGACTTCGTGAAAACCCTGACGGTGCCGCCCGGCGGCCTCTCCGAGATCACCGCCGCGCCGATGCCGGCATACCGGGACGATTGGGAAGAGCGCCTGCTGGCGGATCCGAATCTGTTGCGCGAGATGGCCGATGGCATCGGCGGCCCGTTCCATCTGCTGTATCCCGCACGGGTCGTCCACAATATCCGCGCCTTTCAGCGGGTATTCGCCCGCAAGGGCGTGGTGGGGACCGTCTACTACGGCAAGAAGGCCAACAAATCCCCCGCCGTCGTCCGCGCCTGCGCGGAAACCGGTGCGGGCGTGGATGTTTCCAGCGTCGGCGAATTCACCGCGGCGCTGGCGGGCGGCGTGCGCGGCGAGGACCTCATGGTGACCGGGCCGGCCAAATCCGATGAGCTGCTGCGCCTGGCCGCCCAGCAGCGCGCCCTCATCGCCATCGACGATCTCGACGAGCTGGCGCGCCTGACCGCGACGGCCATTCCGGCGCGGGCGGTGCTGCGCGTGCTGCCGCGCGGCTCGGCCAGCCGGTTCGGCATGACCGGCGATGAACTCGATCTGGCGCTCACCCTCGTCGACGCCGAGGCGATCCGCCTGGAGGGCTTCAGCTTTCACCTGACCGGCTACGAGGTCGCCGACCGCGCCGCGCTGGCCCTGCAGCTGATCGCCCGCTGCCGGGAGGCGCGCGGGCTGGGGCATCCGGTGTCGACCATTTCCATCGGCGGCGGCTTCGGCGTGGACTATGTGCCCGCCGAGGCCTGGCACGCCTTTCTCGACGGCGTGAACGACCGCTGGTTCCACGGCGGCCGCGCCCCCGCGCCCGATTCCTATTACCCCTACCATTGCCCGGTTCCCGGACCGGCCATGCTGGAAGCCATTCTCGAACACGGCGAGCTCGGAAATCAGCTGCGTGCGACGGGAATCCGAATGGCCATCGAACCCGGCCGCGCCCTGCTGGATCGCGCCGGATGCAGCGTTTTCCGCGTGCAGGGCGTGAAAGTGCGTTCCGCGCACGGATATCCGTATGTGATCCTGACCGCGGACGGCACCAGCTTCAGCCTGTCCGAACAATGGTTCGACAGTGAATACCTGCCCGATCCGGTGCTCTGGCCGGAGTATCCCGGCGCCGTCACCCCCACCTGTGTGGGCGGTTCCTCATGCATGGAAACCGACATGTTGAGCCGGCGGCGCATTCCGCTCCCCCGCCTCGCCGCCACCGGCGATTTACTCGTCTACCCCAATACCGCGGGCTATCAGCAGGACAGCAACGAATCGTCCTTTCACGAGCTCCCGATTCCCCCCAAGATCGTGTTACGGGACGGACCGGACGCGCGACTATTCGAATGGAAGCTTGTCGACTAAGGTTGCCCTCAGCTCCCTTCCAGGTCGTTGAACTGCCCGTTTACGCACAACACCTACGTCACGAGGAGATACGTTCATGCCGGTTGTCACCACGCGCGTGACAGACCTGATCGGCCGGACCCCGCTGTTCGAGCTGGCTGCCACCGCCACCGGCACCCGGTTGTTTCTCAAGCTCGAGAACATGAATCCGACCGGGGCCGCGAAAATCCGAATGGCTCGCGCCATGGTCGACGATGCGGAAGAGCGCGGGCTGCTGACACCCGGCGGGCACATCATCGAATCGACCTCCGGAAATACCGGGCAGGGCCTGGCGGTTATCGCGGCCGAACGCGGGTATCGCTTCACCGCGGTAGTCGACAACCACGCCTGCAAGGACAAACTCCGTTCGATGAAAGCCATGGGCGCGAAACTGGTGTTCGTCGCCGACGACGGTGACGACAGCCTTTCCACCTCGGCGCGCGAGGACCTCGCCGAGGAATTGGCGCGGCGGGAAAACGAGGCCGCGATCCGAGAAGGCCGCACGCCCAACACCTACTTCACCGAACAGCACAACAACCTCGCCAACGCGCTCGGTTACTACGCCCTCGCCGATGAATTGCTGGCCGATCTGGACGGCCGGGTGGAAGTGCTGATTTCCGCCGTCGGCACCGGCGGCTCGCTGTTCGGCACCGCGCGCCGGCTGCGCGACCTCGGCCACGAACCGCTGCTCTACGGCGTGGAACCGGTGGGCTCCATCGCCTTCGGCGGCCCGGCCGGGCCGTACTGGCAGTCGGGCACCGGCACCCCCGAGGGCGCGGATCCGGGCAAGATCGTCGAGGAGGATCTGGGCCTGCTCAAGGAGGGCGTGAAGGTCTCCGATGTGGAGGCGTTCGCCGCGGCCCGGGTGATCGCCGCGAAGCTGGGGCTCATGATCGGCGGTTCCGCGGGCGGGTCGGTGTACGCCGCGCTGGAGCGCATGCACGAATTCCTGGCGGGCTCCCATGTCGTCAGCATCGTGTGCGACGGCGGCGAGAAGTATCTGGACACCGTCTTCGACGACGACTGGATGAGCGATCGGGATCTGCTCGACGCGGAGACCGAGCAGCGCGTGGCCGAATTGCTCGACCGCTACCGCCCCGCGCACCGCGGCGCCGCCGCGCCCGCGACCACCCCTGCGCCCGCGACCACCCACGCGATCCTGGTGCCGCCCACCGCCGCCGCCGCGACCGCCGGTGCGCAGCGCAGCGAGGCCGCGGCCCGATGAGCATCAGCCTGCGGCAGACCGATGGGCGTCAGCTCACCGCGCTGGCGACGCCCATCGCCCTGACCCAGCTCGCCCAGGTGGCGGTGTCCACCACGAATATCGCGCTCATGGGCACGCTCGGCGTGCAACAGGTGGCGGCGGGCGGGCTGGCGCTGGTGCTGTTCAACCAGATTCGCACCATGTGCGTCGGATTGATCACGGGCACAGGCAATCAGGTGGCGACGGTGGTGAGCCGCGGCGAGAAGCGCGGCCGCCCGACCACCGGCCGCACCGTCAATGCCGAAGTGCGCGAAGTGGTGCGCTCCAGCTTCCTGATCGCGACCCTGGCCGGAATCCTCGGCGGCGCACTGCTGATCGCGCTGGGCTGGTCGCTGCAGTGGCTCGGGCAGGACGCCGCGGTGCTGTCCGAGGCGCGGCCCATGATGGTGGCGCTCGCGCCGGGCCTGTTGCCCTGCTTGTGGTTCCAGGTGCTGCGGCAGTACACCGTCGGCATGCAGCGGCCGCAGGCGCTGCTCACGGTGACGCTCGGCTCGGTCGCGCTGAATCTCGTACTGGCGCTGGCCTTCATCCACGGCTGGCTCGGCCTGCCCCGGCTCGGCCTGACCGGCGTCGGCGTCGCCACCTCACTGGTCTTCCTGATCACCTTCGGGGTGTTCTGGGCCATGGTGCGCCGCGACGCCGAACTCGGTGCGACACTGCCGATTCGCCTGTGGCCGGTGCATGCCCGCACGGTGCGCGAGGAACTGAAGCTGGGCACGCCGATCGCGCTCACCTACGGGTCCGAGGCCGGCATGTTCTCGGTGCTGGCCCTGGTCATGGGCAGCCTCGGGGCCGCCGCGCTGGCCGCGCACAATGTCGTCTACCAGATCGTCTACATCGTGTTCCAGGTCGCCATCGGCCTCTCGCACGGTTCGTCCATCCTGGTCAGCCGGGACGTGGCCCGCGACGAATTCGGGCATGCGCGGGCCATGGCCTGGCTGGCGCTGCGCTACGCCCTGGTGGTCACCGTCGTCACCGGCGCCGCGTACGCCATCGCCCCGAACTGGGTGCTGCGGCCCTTCATGGACGTCACCGACGCCGAAACCCTGGCGCTCGCGCACACCCTGCTGCTGATCGCCATCGTGCTGCAATTCTTCGACGCGGCCCAGAACATCGGCGTGGGTCTGCTGCGCGGTCTGAAGGACACCAAGGCCGGTTTCCGGCTGTCCCTGGTCGGCTACTGGGGTGTGGGATTGCCCACTGCCCTGCTGCTCGCTTTCCCCCTCGGATTGGGCGCAGCGGGGGTCTGGTGGGGCCTGACAGCGGGTCTCGCCACCACCGCTGTCCTGATGCTGCGCCGGTACTTCACCCTGCTCCATGAGCGTGAGCAGGAACATCCCCGACTGCTGGCCGATAGCCTCCAGCACTAGGCCGACACGCAATACTCACCTTCCCGCAAGCATGCCGTCACTGGACGTGGGCAGGCTGGAGTTAACAGGCTTGACTATTCTTGCGACGGAATCGGCAAGCAGGCAGTCCAAGGGCGAACCACCACTGGCCGGGGAGGATGTCCGTGTACATCACGAGAGTCGCCGAGTATCCGAGGGCAGATCATGTCCTGTTCCACTTCAGCGATACGCATCTGATCGATGGCGGGGACCTGTACGGCGATGTGGACGCCGAGGCCCGCCTACGCGAGCTACTCGGGCAGGCCGAGGCCAGCCGCATCACCCCGACCGCCATCGTCTTCACCGGCGATCTCACCGACAAGGGCGAACCGGGCGCGTACCGCAGGCTGCGCGATCTGGTGGAGCCGTTCGCGCAGCGCATCGGCGCACCCCTGGTGTGGGTGGCCGGCAATCACGACAATCGCGCCGCACTACGCGAAAACCTGCTGGGCGAAACGGGTTCCGCGAAACCCTTCGACCGCGTGCACATGTTCGACGGGCTGCGGATCATCGCCCTGGACACGACCGTGCCGGGCCACCACTACGGCGAGATCAGCCCCGCCCAGCTGGCGTGGCTACGCAAGGTGCTCGCCGAGCCCGCGCCCTTCGGCACCATTCTGGCCATGCACCACCCGCCCATACCCTGTGTCCTCGACCTGGCGGTGACGGTGGAGCTACGCGATCAGCGGCCCCTCGCCGACGTCCTGGACGGCACCGATGTGCGCGCCATTCTGGCCGGGCACCTGCACTTCTCGACCAGCGCCACCTTCGCCGGAATTCCGGTGTCGGTGGCCTCGGCCACCTGCTACAGCCAGGATCTGGCCGTCGAGACCGGCGGCCTGCGCGGCCGGGACGGGTCGCAGGCGTTCAACTACGTGCACGTCTACCCGGACACCGTGGTGCATTCGGTGGTGCCGATCGGCGCCGGGCCGACGGTCGGCGAACCCGCCGATCCGCGGCAGGCGGCGAAGCGGCTCGCCGATGCCGGCATCGTCATACCACCCGCGGCGGGCATCCCTCATGTCCTACGCCGCCGCGCCGCCACCCCCGAGTCCGACGGGGAAACGGTTAGCTGAGGTCATCCTGCACCGGCTCGGCATTCGATTCGGGTCGCGCGGGATACGCAGGCCGGGCGCGGCGCGGCGGCTACCCCGAGATCACGAGCCTCCGACGGGGCTCGCCGCATGACACCCTCCCGGACCGCGGTTAGGGTAGGCTAACCAGGGTTGAATCGACAGGAGGTCGCATGCGAGTTGTGGTGTTGTTCGGAACCGAAATGGGCACCGCGGAATTGGCGGCGGACGCCATTGCCGATGTGCTGATGAAGACCCATGACGTCGCGGTCTACGACATGTCCGACTACGACGTGGACGATCTCGATATTCGCGACTTCCACGTACTCGTCTGCTCCACTTACGGTTCCGGCGATCTGCCGACCGGCGCGGAGCCGTTCTTCGAACAGCTCGACGACCGGCTGCCCGATCTCACCGGACTGCACTTCGCGGTCTATGGACTCGGCGACTCCGTCTACCAGGACACCTTCAACCGCGGCGGCGAGATCTGCGCGGAGAAGTTCAGCGCGCTGGGCGCGGTCCAGGTCGGCGAGCACGCGCGCCACGATGCCTCGGCCTCGTTCCGGCCACAGCAGGATGCGCGGGAGTGGGCCGAGCGACTGCCCGTGCCCGCCCCCGCCTGATCCGGGATTCGTTCAGGCAGCGCCCGATTCGAAGGCCGCCATCGTCCCCGCGATGGCGTCCGGCTTCTCCCAGGGCGCGGGCTCCGGGAAATAACCGTCCAGGAATTCCGACACCGCCCGCACCCGCTCCACCTCCGGCACCTCCGGGAAACTGCCGTCGTTGAGGCAGAAGAAATCCACATTGCGCCGCTTGGCCAGCCCGTCGAGCAGGGCGAGGCCGGTGTACAGGGTGGTGTCCACATAGCGCATCTTGGCCGCCTCCTGCGGGACGGCCCGGCCGGTGAGCAGCGCGTAGTAGTGGTAGAGCGAATTGGTCACCGAGATATCGGTGGCCGCCCGGAACCGGCTGGCGCGGGTGCGCGCGAAGTCCTCCGCGAAGACCTGCTCCATCTCGTGCAAGACGCTGCGGCGCAACGGCACCGGCGTGTGCTCGAGATGCCGGGTGGTGATGTGGCCGAAGCGCCGCTGCAACAGCGCGCGGTTCACCCGGGCCGCGTTCTCGAAACCGCTGCGGCGCTCATTGTTGCGGCCCGGCCCGATGCGCGTGCCCGCCTCGATGTAGCGGCTGATGCCGGCGGGGGTGAAGAACATGGACGGGCGCACCGGGCGCGCGAAGAACATGTCGTCATTGGAGTACAGGAAGTGCTCCGACAGCCCGTCGATGTGCTGCAACTGGCATTCCACCGCATGGGAATTGAAGATCGGCAGCCCGCTCACGTCCGGGAAGTGGTCGATGGCGCGCACGATCGTCACCTTGGGATCGGCTGCGAGCCAATCGGGTACGCGCGAATCGGTGGCGATGAAGATGCGGCGGATCCACGGCGCGTTCTTGTACACCGAGCGCAGCGCATAGCGCAGTTCGTCGATCTGGCGGATGCGGGCGTCCGCGTCGTCGCCCTCGCCGACCACCACCTGCGCCAGCATTCCCGCACGGCGAGCGCGGAATTCGGGATCGCTGCCGTCCACCCAGGAGAACACGATGTCGATATCGAAGCCGACATCGGTGGGATGCGGCGCGAACATGCCGTCCAGTGTGGGCCAGCTCGCGTCGTACAGCAGCACCGTCGCCGGCTCGACGTCGGCGAGGTCGAAGACATTGCGGGTCAGCGCATTGGGGCGCGGGCACTCCACGGTGTCGCCGTGGTAGTCCCACAGTTCGATATCGACGTGATGCGCCGCGTCCAGATCCCGGCCCAGCCGGAACACATTGTGCTGCTTCTCATTGCACGAGAAGCCCGCCACCACGGCCGCGCCGAGCACCCGCCGCAAGGCCGCCCGGTGCAGGCTGTCCACCGCCAGCACCAGCCGATGATCGGCATCCCGTACCAACAGGTACGGCACCTCCGCCTCCGCCAACTCACCGCGCAGATAGCGCAGATCCTCCAGCACCGCCGCCGACACCACCAGATTCGCCGCCGTCGAGCGCCCCACCATCTCCACCGGCGGCTGCCCCGAACCCATATCCACCATTACCGATCTCCGCTCTGTCGCGCTCTACACCTCACGTCTGCCCCCAGCGGTCGGCCCGGCCCCGCGAAACCCGTTGAGTCACCTCACTCGTTCAGCGGGCGCGTGGCCGCGCCGTGTTCTGATGCTGTTGCGTTCGTCGACGCCGCGATGGGCGGACGAGCTTCACCGGACGGTCATCGGCCGGTTACTCGCACGACCCCGTTCAGACGGGGGACTGTAACGAATGATGAGGCCGTTATCGCTTCTCGTCAATCCATTACCCCGCAGGTCTACCGGTGTTTTCACATCTGTAACCAAGGAAACGAGTGAGCCTCGCGAATCGGATGATCAACTTGGACGCCAGCGCACCACGGCGGCAACGGCATACACTTCATGGCAACACAGTCCAGCCCGCTGTGTGAACCCGATCGTGAGGTGACGCGGATGGTAGCCGAAGCGCGGGAGCGTCAGGAGCCCTCGACGGCTCAGAATGACCACCCCGAACTGGACACCCTGCCCGAATGGCCACTGGATACCATCGCCGTTCTGGTGACCACCGACCCAGCGCCCCATGCCATTCCGGTCTCCTGGCCGGTGCGCGCCGGAGACAGGAGGATTCTGCTCAGCCTGAAATCCGATCGCGGCTCACTGGCCCGGCTCCGGGAACGCCCCGAGGTCGCGCTGCTGATCCTCGGCGGCGGCAATGTGGCGCTGTGCGCGCGGGGAACCGCCCGTGTGATCGCCGACCCCATGCCGGGGGCCGCGGACTACACCGCGGTCGCCATCGAGGTCGAGGCCATCGACGATCACCGGCAGTCGGCGTTCGCGGTGGCCGGCGGCATCCGGCGCACCGTGCTCGACCCGAGTGAGCTGCGCTACCTGGAGGAACGGGTCGCGACGCTCAAAGCCATGGCGGCAGGCCGCAATTGAGCATCGAGCCCGGCCGGGACTGAGGTGTAAGACCCCGCTTTCTAAGGGAACTCCTACCCGCGGTACGGAATTGAACACGCACAATGCGCCTCCGTATCGACCATAATCGTGAAGGGATGCGGTGTACTTGCGCCGCGGGGAAGGAGAATTGTGAGCGTCAGCTTGGCCAAGGGCGGAAATGTTTCGCTGTCCAAACAGGCCCCGAACTTGACCAAGGTCGCGGTCGGCCTGGGGTGGGACGTACGCACGACCACGGGCGCGGACTACGACCTGGATGCCAGCGCGCTGGCCTGCGGGTCGAATCAGCGGGTGTTGTCGGATGCGCATTTCATCTTCTACAACAACCTGCGCTCGCCGGAGGGGACCATCGAGCACACCGGTGACAATCTCACCGGTGCGGGCGAGGGCGACGACGAGGTGATCAATGTCGATCTGGCGGGCATGCCGCCGACGATCACCAATATCTTCTTCCCGGTCTCCATCCACGACGCCGATATGCGCCGGCAGTCCTTCGGGCAGATCCGCAATGCCTACATTCGCGTGGTGGACGCGGTCACCGGCGCCGAGCTGGCCCGGTTCGACCTGACCGAGGACGCCTCCACCGAGACCGCCATGGTCTTCGGTGAGCTGTACCGGCACGGGGCGGAATGGAAGTTCCGGGCCATCGGGCAGGGGTATGCGTCGGGGTTGGCGGGCATTGCCCGCGATTACGGGGTCAACGTCTAGAGAGGGAGAGTCGCGGGCTCTGCGCCGCCGCGCCTGTGGAGCGGGAGCGGCGGATCAGAGCCCGCGGATCTTCGTGGCGATGCGGTCGGCGATGACGGCCGAGGTGCGGGCGTCGGCGTAGGAGCAGCTGGAGACCTCGATCACGGCATTGCCCTGGGTGCGGATGGTGTCCGAGCAGACCCAGGTGGTGCCGTCCGAGGAGACGGTCCAGTCCACCGAGATGGCGGACGGATCGGAATTGTGCGGCACCGCGGTCACCCGCAGCGTGCTGGGCTGTTCCTTGGCGTCCTTGGGGGTGGTCTTGACGTCGGTGTCCTTGCACTTCGACAGGACCTCGCGGTATTCGCCCACCAGATCCTCGGCGATCACGAAGTTCTTGAAGGTCGTGACGGTCTGGTAGATGGCGTGGTCGTACTCCTCGGAACCCTCCTGCAGCGAGCGCAGCCGGTAGCCGGTCCACTTGTCGCCGTAGGTGTCGGAGTTGCCGGTGTAGAGCATGGGACCGCAGTGGGAGGGCTGATAGGTGAAGTTCGGGGCGGTCGGCACGGTGTTCTCGAACTGCAGTTTCAGGCCGGTCGCGGCCACCACCTTGCCGAGTTCGTCCGGGGTGAGCATGACATCGGCGATCTTGTCGGGGGTCAGCCGCGGCATCTTGGCCACGATCGGATCCGGTGTGGCCGTACCGCTCACGACCTTTCCGCAGCCGGTCACCAAGAACAGCAGCGCCACAACCCCGGCGATCCCACGCCCCCGCATTGGTCCTCCTCTGAACCCGAAAACAGCTGAAGCATAGCGGGCCGCGGCGGGGGCTCGCCCGGCGTTAATCCAGTGGCCAATACTGCCGCCAATCCGTTGCCGAGAGCGCCCGGCGCTCCCCGCGAGCGGCCTCGGCGGCATCCTCGGCGGCGCGAATGGCGGCGGCGAAATCCAGGGTCGCCTTGCGCAGCCGCTCCTCCGCGCTGTCCGGACCGCCCAGTTCGACGAGCCGGAGCTGCCGCGGAATCAGCTCGTCCGGCAGACCGGCCCTGGTGCTGCGCGAGCGGATCTTCTCGGCCAGCGCCAGCGCGGGCTGGGCCATGGCAATGCCGTCCAGGCAGGAGCGGCGGGACTTCTCGCTGGTCTTGCGCTCCTCCCAGGCGCGTTCCTGGGCGGCGATCTTGGCCTCGATATCGGCCGCCGCGCCGAAGGCGTCGTCGAGCAGGTGCGGGCTGCGGTGGGTCAGCTTGGCGACCAGCGCGGCGGCCACTTCCGCGACCGTGAATTCGCCTGCGGCCTCGGCGATCCGGGAGTGGAACAGCACCTGCAGCAGCAGATCGCCGAGCTCCTCCTTGATGGTCTCGGCATCACCGGCCTGGATGGCGTCGAGGAGTTCATAGGTCTCCTCCAGCAGGTACGGCCGCAGCGAATCGTGGGTCTGGGTGACCTCCCAGCCGCCGAAATTCCACAGCCGGTCCATGACGTCGACGGCTTCGGCCAGGGCCTCGGCCATCAGCGCGGTCTCCGCGTCCGGTGCGCTCATCGAGCGGCCGAGACCTCGGTCGCGATGCGGACATCCACCGCGCCGGGGGCCTTCCCGTCCAGGGCGAGCAGCAGATCGGCGACGAATTGCAGCACCTGCACATCGCGCACGCGGGCCGCACCGACGCTGTCCTCCACCCGCGGCAGCGGCAGCTGCACGATGCCGGTGGCGGCGCGATAGGTGGCGTTCGGGTAGAGCCGCTTGAGCCGCAGCTGTTTCGAGTCCGGCAGTTGCAGGGGCGACACCTTGAGCGTGGTGCCGGTGACGCCGATCTCGACAATGCCGTACTCGCGAGCCAGCAGGCGCAGCTTGGCGACCGACACCAGCCGGCCGACCTCGACCGGGAGCGGGCCGTAGCGGTCCACCAGCTCCTCGACCACGGCGGCCAGGGCCGAATCGTCCTGGGCGGCGGCGAGTTTGCGGTAGGCCTCCAGGCGCAGCCGGTCGGAGGCGATGTAGTCGGGCGGGATGTGCGCGTCCACGGGCAGGTCGATGCGCACCTCCTTGACCTCTTCGTCGACGGTGATGGGGCGGCCGTCGGCGGCGGCGCGATAGGCCTCCACGGCCTCGCCGACCAGGCGCACGTACAGATCGAAGCCGACGCCCGCGACATGACCGGACTGCTCGGCGCCGAGCACATTGCCCGCGCCGCGAATCTCCAGGTCCTTCATGGCGACCGCCATGCCCGCGCCCAGGTCCGAGTTCTGCGAGATGGTGGCGAGCCGGTCGTAGGCGGTCTCGGTGAGCGGCTTCTCCGGCGGGTACAGGAAGTAGGCGTACCCGCGCTCGCGGCTGCGGCCGACGCGGCCACGCAGCTGGTGCAGCTGCGAAAGACCCAGGGCGTCGGCGCGTTCCACGATCAAGGTGTTGGCATTGGAGATGTCCAGGCCGGTTTCGATAATGGTGGTGCAGACCAGCACGTCGAATTCCCGCTCCCAGAAGCCCTGCACGGTCTTCTCGAGGGTGTCCTCGTTCATCTGCCCGTGCGCGATGGCGACCCGCGCCTCCGGCACCAGGTCACGAATCCGCTTGGCGGCCTTGTCGATCGAGGACACCCGATTGTGCACGTAGAACACCTGGCCGTCGCGCAGCAGCTCGCGGCGGATGGCGGCGGCCACCTGCTTGTCGTTGTAGGCGCCGACATAGGTGAGGACGGGATGGCGTTCCTCGGGCGGGGTCAGGATGGTCGACATCTCGCGAATGCCGGCCAGGCTCATCTCCAGGGTGCGCGGAATCGGGGTGGCGGACATGGTGAGCACGTCCACGTGGGTGCGCAGCGCCTTGATGTGCTCCTTGTGCTCGACGCCGAAGCGCTGCTCCTCGTCGATGATGACCAGGCCCAGGTCCTTCCAGCGCACGCCGGTCTGGATGAGCCGATGAGTGCCGACCACGATGTCCACCTCGCCGGCGGCCATGCCGTCGATGATCTCGCGGGATTCGGCGGGATCGGTGAAGCGGGACAGGCCCTTCACGGCGACCGGGAAGCCGGCCATGCGCTCGGTGAAGGTCTGCAGATGCTGTTGCGCCAGTAGCGTTGTCGGCACCAGCACGGCGACCTGCTTGCCGTCCTGCACCGCCTTGAAGGCCGCGCGCACCGCGATCTCGGTCTTGCCGTAGCCGACATCGCCGCAGACCACGCGGTCCATCGGGACCGCCTTCTCCATATCCGATTTCACCTCGGCAATGGCGGTGAGCTGGTCGATGGTCTCGGTGAACGCGAAGGCGTCCTCCATCTCCTGCTGCCACGGGGTGTCCGGGCCGAAGGCGTGACCGGGCGCGGCCTGGCGGGCGGCGTAGAGCTGCACGAGTTCGGTGGCGATCTCGCGAACCGCCTTGCGGGCCTTGCGTTTCGTATTCTGCCAGTCGGAGCCGCCGAGTTTGGACAGGCTCGGCATCTCGCCGCCGACATAGCGGGAGAGCTGGTCGAGGGAGTCCATCGGGACGAAGAGCCGGTCGCCCGGCTGGCCGCGCTTGCTGGGCGCGTACTCGATGACCAGATATTCCCGCCGCGCCCCGCCCACGGTGCGCTCGATCATCTCCACGAACCGGCCGATGCCGTGCTGATCGTGCACGACCATGTCACCGGCGCTCAAGGCGAGGGGATCGACCTGATTGCGCCGCCGCGCGGCCAGCTTCTTGCCCTCGGCGGGCGCGGTGACGCGATTGCCGGTGAGATCGGATTCGGCGATGACCACGAGCTTGGCGTCGTCGAAGACCACGCCGTCGTGCAGCGAACCGCACAGCACGCCGACCAGCCCGCGCACCGGTTCCGCACCCGGTTCCAGCGTCGCCGCGGGCACCTCGGCATCGGCGAGGCGTTCCAGAATGCGTTGCGCCGTACCGTGTCCCGCGACCACGATGACCGCGCGCCCGCCCGTCGAGACGTGGGCGCGCAGGGAAGCGAAGATCGTGGCGACCAGTTCCTCGGACCCGCGCGCGGACGGCGCGGACAGCACCGGCAGCGCGATCTCGTTCGGATCGTCGGCGGCAAGGGGGCTCAGCGTCCACCAGGGCAGGCCACGCCGTTCGGCGTCGGCGTGCACGACATCCAGCCCCCGATAGGACGAGGCGGCCAGATCGAGTCCGTGCGCCCCCAGCGGCGCGGCCCCGCCGAAGGAGGCCGCCGTCCACGACGCCTCCAGGAACTCCTGTCCGGTGCGCACCAGATCGGCGGCGCGCGTCCGGATCTTCTCCGGATCACACAGCAGCACATGCGTTTCCGCCGGCAGCGCATCGATGAGCAGATGTAGCTCACCCGGCTGCAGCACCGGCAGCAGCGCCTCCATGCCCTCCACGGGCACACCCTGGGAGATCTTCTCCAGCATCTCGACCAGGGCCGCGTCCGCCGGATTCTCGGCCGCCACCCGCGCGGCCCGCTCCCGCAACTCGGTGGTCAGCAACAACTCCCGGCACGGCTGCGCGACCGCCACCTCGATCGGCACATCGTGGATGGACCGCTGATCGGCGATCGAGAACGCCCGCAGCTCACTGACCTCATCGCCCCAGAACTCCACGCGCACCGGATGATCCGCGGTCGACGGGAACAGATCCAGAATCCCGCCCCGCACCGCGAACTCCCCGCGCTTGCCAACCATGTCGACGCGTTCGTAGGCGAATTCCACCAGCCGCGTGAGCAATTCATCGAAGTCGAACGTGGCGCCGGGCCGCAGGACGATGGGTTCGATATCACCGAGCCCGTGCGCCATCGGCTGCATGAGCGACCGCACGGTGGTGACGACCACCCGCAACGGCTCCGGATAAACCGGGTCCTCCGGGTGCGCGAGCCGCCGCATGACCTGCAACCGCTTGCCGACCGTGTCGGCGCCGGGGGACAAGCGCTCGTGCGGCAGCGTCTCCCACGACGGGAACAGCGCAACGGTGTTGCCGAGAATCTCGGACAGCTCCACGGTCAGGTCGTCAGCCTCGCGCCCCGTGGCCGTTACGACGACCAGTGGGCGCTGGTCGGCGATGGTCGCGGCCACGAACGGCCGCACCGCCGACGGTGCTACCAGCATTGCCGAATCCCGCCCGATCAGCCCCTCGACCTGCCGCAAAGCGGTATCGGCCCCCGCCACCGCGGCAAGCCCGGCCAGGGGTGGACGATGGGTCGACATGAGGCAGACTCCTCGGCGCAGATCAGCGGTTCAAGACGGCCAACCGAGTCTAGTAGCCCGGGGAGACAGCTTCGCTACTGCACGTAGCGGCGCAGGCGGCGGGCCGCGAATTCGCGGAAGTAGGCGACCTTCTCGTCCGGGACGATGGAGGGCAGCAGGAAGTACCAAGCCCGCTCCATGCGGGTCGCCATCTGGTCGATCGACTCCGTGCTGACCGCGACGATGTGAACGCCGGTGGTCATCTCCTGGAGTAATAGGCCGATCGTCTCCGGATCCAGATCAGCCTTCAGATCCCCCTGCGCGATGGCGCGCTCGGCGAGCAAACGGTGGGTCTCGCCCCAGGTTTTGGCGATGTTGTCGCCCTGGGCGCCGCGGTAGTCGCCGATCTGGTGGGTCAGCTTGAGCATCGCCCCGACCATGGGATCGTTCATGGTCAGATCGGCTACCACGTAGGTGATGCCGATGCAGGCCTCCAGCGCGGGCACGCGCGGATCGAAGAAGCCCTGGCAGGCGCCGACAAGTCGCTCGTTGCCCTGATCGACAACGGCCCTGGCGAGCTCTTCCTTGGACCCGAAATGAAAGTACAAGGCGCCCTTGGTCACATTCGATTGTGCGATGATCTCGGACAGGCTCGCATTCGCATAGCCCAGTCGCAGAAAGACATCGGCCGCGCCCGCGAGCACGGAATCGCGAGTGATCTCCGCACGCGCTTGCCTAGCCATCAGATCCGCCTGTCATCAAACCAGCCATCCTGAAGTAGACCGACATCCCGAAGTTGACCGACATCACAGTTCGAACAGCACTCGAAGGATGGGTGAACCGTACCACCCGGCTGCCGGATGCCAGCCGATTCGAGCATTCGACCCGTCCTCCTTCGCAATTCGCTGGTTAACTGTCCAGTTCCGCCGCCGCGCGACGAAAGTTTCAGACCGATTGGTTTCATACCCCTTTGCCGCTGGGCCATTCCGAGGCCAGCTTGGGGTCCGCCTCCAAATGCGTGAGCCCGTTCCAGCACAGATTCACCAGGTGCGCGGCCACCACTTCCTTGGACGGCGACCGCTCGTCCAGCCACCAGGTCGCGGCCGTGGCGACCATGCCTACCAGCGCTTGTGCGTACAGCACCGCAAGACTCGTATCGAAACCACGCCGTTCGAAATCCCCGGCGAGGATGTGCGCCACCTGATTCACGGCCTCATTGAGCAGAGAGGAGTAGGTGCCCTCCGCCGCCGACACCGGCTGATCGCGCATGAGGATGCGGAAGCCGTCGGTGCGCTCCTCCATATAGGTGAGCAACGCCAGCGCCACCTGTTCCAGGCGCACCCGCGAACGGTTCTGGGTGAGCGAGGCGCTGATCATCTCGAGCAGCGTGGACATCTCCCGATCCACCACGACCGCGTACAACCCCTCCTTGCCCCCGAAGTGTTCGTACACTACGGGTTTCGAGACCTGCGCCCGCTGCGCGATCTCCTCGATCGAGGTCGCGTCGTAGCCGCGCTCCGCGAACAGCGCCCGGCCGATCTCGATCAACTGCTGTCTGCGCTGCGTCCCGGTCATGCGCGGGCGCGACACCCGGTTCGCTTCACCCGAAGCCATCGCTCCCGCCTCCCACTAGGTCTCTGCCGATTCCGTACGCCCAATCCCGTACGCCCGTCCTACAACTCTTCCAGACCGGCCCGCCTCTCCGCGATTCTTGCCGACAGGTCGGGCGCGCCGGGACTTACGTCGCGGGCCGACGGTTGGCACCGTAGCCGGGTCGGCCCGTCCCCCTGGAGTTACCCGGACCGCGCGAGATCAGTTGTTACCTTGCGAAGCCACCGGCTGGTGCCCCTGGGACGCTTGGTGCAATCAAAAATCGCGAAATCATGGTCCCGTGTGCGAGTATCTAGGGCGCATGCCGTTGATAGAGAGCGGCGAACCGTACGGTCCGCCGGTGTCAATCCGCCGTAGTGTAATGGCAGCACCACTGATTTTGGTTCAGTTAGTCCAGGTTCGAGTCCTGGCGGCGGAGCTCGCGAGCAGGGTCACTATCGTTGGCCCCGCACATCGCTGACGCAGCACAACTGTGGCCCAGCACAATGAAGAACTCAGCACGATGACGCGCAGCCGAGGGAGATCCATGCCACAGCAGACCGCCGTCGTCGTTCTCGCCGCCGGAGCCGGAACTCGAATGCGGTCCAAGACCCCCAAGGTGTTGCACCCGCTGGCCGGCCGCAGCATGCTCGCGCACGCGCTGCATGCGGCGAACGAGATCGACCCGACGCACCTCATTACCGTCGTCGGACACGACCGCGAACAAGTAGGGGCCTCCGTGGGGGCGGTGGCCAAGGAGCTCGATCGCGAGATCGTGCTCGCGGTGCAGGAGGAACAGCGCGGCACCGGGCACGCCGTCCAGTGCGCGCTCACCGCGGTGCCCGCCGATTTCAGCGGGAACCTGCTCGTCACCTACGCGGATGTGCCGCTGCTGGACGGGCACACCCTCAACGCGCTGCTCGACGAGCACCGCAGCTACTCCGAAGGCTCCGCCGTCACGGTGCTGACCTTCGAACCCGAGGACCCCAACGGCTACGGCCGCATCGTCCGCGATGACAACGGCCGGGTGCTGGAAATCGTCGAGCACGCCGACGCCACTCCGGAGCAGGCCGCCATCACCGAGGTGAACTCCGGCGTCTACGTCTTCGACGCCGCCGTGCTGCGGGTCATGATCTCCCGCATCGACACCGCCAATGCCCGCCACGAGCTGTACCTCACCGATGTGCTGAAGCTGGCCCGCGAGGCCGGGCATCCGGTGCACGGCGCGCGACTGCTGGACTCGGCCAAGGTCACCGGCGTCAACGACCGCGTGCAGCTGGCCGACGCCGGGCGCACCCTCAATCGCTACATCGTCGAACGGCACATGCGCGCCGGCGTCACCATTGTCGATCCGGCCAGCACCTGGATCGACGGCAGCGTGGTGATCGGGCGCGACGCCATCATCCGCCCGGGCGTACAACTGTTGGGCGACACCGTGATCGGCGAGGACGCCGAGATCGGCCCCGACTCCACGCTCACCGATATGATGGTCGGTGCGGGGGCCAAGGTGATCCGCACCCACGGCGAGAAATCCAGCATCGGCCCCGGCGCCAATGTCGGCCCGTTCACCTACCTGCGGCCCGGCACCTCGGTCGGCGATGCCGGCAAGCTCGGCGCCTTCGTCGAGACCAAGAACGCCGCCATCGGCGCGCACTCCAAGGTCCCGCACCTCACCTATGTGGGTGATGCCACCATCGGCGAGCACAGCAACATCGGCGCTTCCAGCGTCTTCGTCAACTACGACGGGGTGAAGAAGCACCACACCGTCGTCGGTTCGCACGTGCGCACGGGCAGCGACACCATGTTCGTCGCACCTGTCACGGTGGGTGACGGCGCGTATACGGCGGCGGGTACTGTACTGCGCAGAAACGTTCCCCCGGGTGCTCTTGCGGTGTCGGGTGGGGCACAGCGCAATATTGAAGGCTGGGTGCAGCGCAATCGCCCCGGCACCGAGGCCGCAAAGGCAGCCGATATGGCCATCGCGGCCAATGAGATTACCGACGAGCAAAAGGATGGCGAACGTCAGTGACCGCGTTCTCTACCGAAAACCACAAGAACCTGATGCTGTTCTCGGGACGCGCTCATCCTGAGCTCGCCGAGGCGGTGGCCAAGGAACTCAACGTCCACGTCACCCCCCAGACCGCGCGCGATTTCGCGAACGGCGAGACCTTCGTCCGGTTCGAGGAATCGGTTCGCGGCTCCGACGCCTTCGTGCTGCAGAGCTTTCCGGCCCCGCTGAACCAGTGGGTCATGGAGCACCTGATCATGATCGACGCGCTCAAGCGCGGTTCGGCCAAGCGCATCACCTCGGTGCTGCCGTTCTATCCCTACGCCCGACAGGACAAGAAGCACCGCGGCCGCGAGCCCATCTCCGCTCGCCTCATCGCCGATCTGCTCAAGACCGCCGGCGTGGACCGCATCATCACCGTCGACCTGCACACCGATCAGATCCAGGGCTTCTTCGACGGCCCGGTCGATCACATGCACGCCCAGGTGCAGCTGGCCGAGCACATTCGGACCAACTACACCCTGGAGAACATCACCGTCGTCTCCCCCGACGCCGGTCGGGTGAAGGTCGCCGAGAAGTGGGCCAACAACCTCGGTGACGCGCCGCTGGCGTTCATCCACAAGACCCGTGATCCGCTGGTGCCCAACCAGGTTGTGGCCAATCGCGTGGTCGGCGAGGTCGAGGGCCGCACCTGCATCCTGATCGACGACATGATCGACACCGGCGGCACCATCGCCGGCGCGGTCAAGGTGCTCAAGGAGGCCGGCGCGGGCGATGTGGTCATCGCCGCCACGCACGGCATCCTCAGCGCCCCGGCCTCCGAGCGGCTGGCCGCCTGCGGGGCCAAGGAGGTCGTGGTCACCGACACGCTGCCGATCGACGAGGCCAAGAAGTTCCCCACGCTGACCGTGCTGTCGATCGCCCCGCTGCTGGCGCAGACCATCCGCGAGGTGTTCGAAAACGGTTCCGTGACCGGGCTTTTCAACGGGTCCGCCTAAACCCGGCTCGCGAGACTCCGAGGCCCCCTTCGCCACCGCGAAGGGGGCCTTTCGCGTGAGGTGCGCCCGTTTTGCGGAAATCGAGCGGCAATGGGTGCCCCTTCCGGATGGCAGCGGTAGCGTTGAACCTTGTAAACGGTGGTTTGCTCGAGGTGCGCTGACGCGCGGAGAGGCAGTGCCGTATGGACGACCGGCCCGGCGATAACGACGACCAGCTGATGGATCAGGTCTTCGACGCCGATGACGACGACGTCGAGGATCTCGACTACGACCTCGGCGATGACGATCAAGCCGACGAGATCCGCGAATACGAGCGCTATATCGCCGATCCACCCGAGGACCTGGTCATCCGGAATCGGGAGAACGACGACACCGGGCGGCTGGGCATCGAAGCCGAACTCGACCAGGAATGGACCCGCCGCCGTCAGCGTGACGAGTACAAGTCCGAGGACGATCGGCCCGCCGAGGTCGCGGCCATGGACATCGTGGACGAACCCGGCGACTGACACTGAGGAGGGCGTCATGAGCACCCCGCCGAACGAACCGCTATCCGGGTCCGAGGATCCGCTGAAGAAGAAGGCCGATACGCCCGCGACCGGAGAACCCGGGGTCGCGCACGACCCGGTGGAGACCGGCGCATCCGGCAGTGCGGCGAGCGCGCCCGCGCCCGAAGAGGCCGCACCGCCGCCCGGCAAGCCGTGGGATCCGAATGCTCATCACGCCCCCGGGGACTATCCGCCGCCGGAGCACTACGAACCGCGGGGACAGGAATCGCAGGCCGGATATCCGCCGCCCACGCCGCCGCCTGCCCAGTACTGGGACCCGAACGCCCAGCAGGCATCCGGCGGGCCGGAACAGTCCGGATATCCGTCGTATCCGCCGCCGGGGCAGCAGCCCTACGGCCAGCAGCCATATGGGCAGCAGCCTTACGGGCAGCCGTATGGGCAGCAGCAACCCTACGGTCAGCAGCCTTACGGGCAACAACCGTACGAGCCGCAGCCTTACGATCAGCAGCCCTATGGTCAACAGCAGTACGGTCAACAGCAGTACGGGCAGCAGTACCAGGCGTATCCGGCGCAGCCCTACGGTGCTCCGCCGCGGACCGGACCGCAGATCTTCTCCATCATCGGATTCGTGTGCGCGGGAATCTCGCTCATCTTCTGCCCGCTCGGCCTCGGCATCGCCGCCATCGTGCTGGGCATCGTCGGCAACAGCAAGGGCGAACCGCTCGGGAAGTGGGCCGCCATCGCCGGCGGCGTCTGCATGGTGCTGGGCTTGATCTTCGCCTTCGTGATCGTCGGTACCAACGGCCTCACTCCGGGTGACTATTAGTCATGCCCCGTTTCACCGGATTCCCGCTCGCGGGACTCGATTTCTACGAAGATCTCGAAGCCGACAACTCCAAGGCCTTCTGGTCCGGCAACAAGAAGGTCTGGGAGGAGTCGGTGCGCGACCCCATGCAGGCGCTGGTCGCGGACCTGGAGGCCGATTTCGGGACGGCCAAGATCTTCCGGCCGTATCGTGACGTCAGGTTTTCGAAGGACAAGTCGCCCTACAAGACTCATCAGGGCGCGGTCGTGCACACCGCCCAGTACACCGGCTGGTATGTGCAGATCGCCGCCGCCGGGCTGTTCGTGGGCGGCGGCATGTACACCGCCTCGCCCGCGCAGCTCGCGGCGCTGCGCACGGCCATCGACGACGATGTGCGCGGGGCGGAGTTGGAAGCGATACTGGCGCAACTGGTCTCGGCAGGATTCACGATCGGCGGCGACAAACTCAAGACCAAACCCAAGGGCTTTACCGTCGATCATCCGCGCATCGAGCTGCTGCGGCACCAATCCCTCACCGCCGGATACGAATTCGGCGCTCCCACCTGGCTGACCGAACCCGGGGCCGCAGAGGAGATCCGCAAGTCCTGGGAGGAGCTGCGGCCGCTGGTGGAATGGCTGGGCGCGGTCACCGCGCAGAAATAGCCTGGGCGGGACCGGGTTCAGTCGTCCGAGCCGGTGCGCTCCGCACGGCGGCCGGTGCGCTCCGCACGGCGCAGGCCGAGGACACTGAGTGCGATGATCCCGGCTCCGGCGAGGGCGATCAGCGCGATGATCCGCATGCGGTCGGCGCGGTTGCCCTCACACTGCTTCCGGAAATCGGGCTCGCTGCAGCTGAACGGATCGAAACAGATTGGCGGACCGGTCCATTCGTGGCGCGGGTGCAGCACCGTGCCGCAGTCCACATCGCCGACGGGGTGCGGGAGCGGCAGGAACAGCAGGGCGACCGCCCCCACGAGCAGGAGCAGGCCGCCCACCGCCCACAGGCGGGCGCGGCGCCAGCCGAGCAACGGCGGCAGGGCGATACAGAATGCGGCCACTCCGAGGCAGAGGCCTAAAATCTCCCACGGCTTCACTGCCCTCGATCGTAGACGCGGGCCCCACCGCCATTGCCGGATTCGACCGTTACGCTATCGGCGTTCGGCCAGGAACAGGGCGAACCGCTCGTCCGGATCGGCCCACACCCGCTCGGTCGCGAAACCCGCTGCGGCGAGCTCCTTCTCGAAGCCGTCCCGCCGGAACTTCGCCGAGATCTCGGTGCGCAGTTGCTCGCCCGCGGCGAACTCGACCGTCAGATCCAGTTCCGCGATGGTGACCCGCATGGATTCGGTTGCCTCCAACCGCATTTCGATCCACTCCTGCTCGGCGTCCCAGATCGCGACGTGCTCGAACTTCTCCGGGTCGAAGTCCGCGTCCAGGCGCTTGTTGAGCACGTGCAGCACATTGCGATTGAACTCCGCGGTCACGCCGGCCGCGTCGTCGTAGGCCGGCACCAGAATGGCCGGATCGATGACCAGGCCCGCGCCGAGCAGCAGCTGCTCCCCCGGCTCCAGCACCTCGTGGATGCCGGCCAGGAACGCGGCCCGTTCCGCCGGAACGAGATTGCCGATGGTGCCGCCCAGGAAGGCGATCATCCGCCGCCCGCCCCGGGGCAGATTGTCGAGGGTGGCGGTGAAGTCGCTGACCACGCCGTGCACGCCCAGCCGCGGGAACTCCGCCGCCACCTGATCGGCCGCCGCGCTCAGGGCCGCTACCGACACATCCTGCGGCACATAGGTTTTCAATGGCCCGCCGGAGGTCAGCGCCTCCAGCAGCAACCGGGTCTTGGCGGCGGATCCGGCGCCCAGCTCCACCAGCACCTCGGCCTGCGCCACCTGTGCGATCTCCCCCGCCACCCGCTCCAGCAGCGCCCGCTCGGTCCGCGTCGGGTAGTACTCCGGCAGTTCGGTGATCGCCTCGAACAGCTCGCTCCCCCGCGCATCGTAGAACCACTTCGGCGGCAGCCACTTGGGCGCGGCGGTCAACCCGTTGCGCACATCCTCCCGCAGCGCCGCCGTCAAATCCTCGTCGGTCAAATGAACTTCCAGCTCAGCCGAATTCATGAAGAAGCCTTCCCAGTCTCGATATCCAGCGGTTCCACCGACACCCACCCCGGCCGCACCCCCACCACCTGCCGGTCCCCAATGGCCCGCCACCGCGGATCCCCGTCATACGGTTCCGAGGCCACCACCGCGAACTCCTCGGTCACCAGCACCGACAACGAGTGATGCACGGTCGTGGCCCACAACGTTTCCCCATCCCCCAGCAACAAATTCAGCCGAGCCCGCGGCGACTGCTCCAGTACCGCCCCCACCACGGCCCGCAACGCGGCATCCGGTGCCATCCCCGGCACCCCGCCCTCCCGCTCACCACGTCCAACCGCGGCCTCGCGACCAGTGGGACCAGGCTCGGACCCCGAGTCATCGGCGGTGCTGGGTCGCGCCGAACCGCCCTGCGGCTGCGCAGGATCCACGCCGCGCACAGCGCCCGCAGCCGCCGATTCGGTGACACCCTTTTCCGGATCACCCACCGTCCAACTCCACGCCGTGGCGCCGCCCGGCCCGAAAACCAGAGACTGGCCGTGAATTCGAGCCTCACCCGCGCCGCGTCCGGCGTGGGTTGTGTCTTCTTGGCCGGTGGTTCCGACTTCCTCTCCGGCAGTCCAGCTCCATGAGGTGACCTGAGGTTGCGCGCCCGAGGTGGTGCTGACGCTCACGGCGGAGCCGAACGAGACCGTGGTGCTGAAGCCGGGCGCATCCGGCGGAGCGTCGCTCGCGCTGGATGACTGCGTGCCCTTCCGTCCGGGCTCGGATGTGCGCGGCGCAGAGCGCCTTCCACGCGGAAGCGGCTCGGTGTAACCGACCGCGGCCTCGTCCGAGCCTTCGAGCAGGCCGCGCAGGATCACCCAGAGCGCCGCCGAATCAGTCAGCGATTCCGACTCCAGCAGGGAAGGCGAATCGAACTGCACGGCAACGGCGGTCAGGGCGTGTCGCCAGTCCGGGATGGCGCCGTTGTGGCTGAAGGCCCAGCGGCCGTGGGTGAACGGCGCGCACGCGGCCCGCTCCACCGGCATGCCGACCGTTGCGGATCGGATGGCGGCCAGCACCGCGGTCGAACGCAGTTGCGGCAGTACCTCGTCCACCGCAGGGTCGGTCCAGATGGGCTCGGCATTGCGATAGCGGCTCACCAACGACGGGCCGTTCTGCGCCGCATCGATTTCGGAGCTCGGCGCATCGGCTGGATCCGGCGGCATACCGCCGTGCCACCCGACCCCGGGGCCGTGGTCGGGCGGGGCGGCGGGGGTCCACCAGGCGACGCCGAAGCCGTCGGCGTTGATGGTGCCGCCGCCGCGCATCTCCCTGGGAGCCCAGGATTGGGTGCGCAGGGAGTGCGGGCCGCGGGTGAGGAGTTCGCCGACGGAGGTGGGTGGGCCCAGGTAGCCGAGGTGGCGGCACATCAGAGTTCGTCCGATCGGAGGTCGCGGGCCAGGCGGAAGCCGGAGAAGATCTGGCGGCGGATGGGGTGGTCCCAGTTGCGGAAGGTGCCGCGGGCGGCGACCTGGTCGGCGCCGAAGGAGCCGCCGCGCAGGACGCGGTAGTCACCGCCGAAGAAGACCTCCGAGTACTCCCGGTAGGGGAACGCGCGGAAGCCCGGGTAGGCCTCGAATCCGGAGGCGGTCCATTCCCAGACGTCACCGATCAGCTGGTGCACGCCGTGCGGGGACGCGCCCGCCGGATAGGCGCCCGCGTCCGCCGGTTCCAGGTGGTGCTGGCCGAGATTCGCGGTGTGGGCATCGGGATCGGCATCGCCCCAGGGGTAGCGGCGGGAGCGGCCGGTGGCCGGATCGAAGCGGGCCGCCTTCTCCCATTCCGCCTCGGTGGGCAGTCGTTTGCCCGCCCAGGCGGCGTACGCCTCGGCCTCGAACCAGCAGACGTGCACCACCGGCTGCCGCGGGCGCAACGGCTGCATGGTGCCGAAAACCCGCCGCCACCAACGACCGCCGCCGTCCTGCTCCCAGAATTGCGGCGACACCAGCCCGGCTTCGACGCGGTGCGCCCAGCCCCGCTCGGACCACAGCTCCGGACGCTCGTAACCGCCGTCGGCCATGAACGCCAGGTACTGCTCATTGGTGACGGGCGCGGCGTCGATGGCGAAGCCGGGCACGTGCACCGGATGCGCGGGCCGCTCATTGTCCAGGGCCCACGGATCGCTATCGGTGCCCATGACGAATTCGCCTGCGGGAATGACGACTTCGCCGTGCACCGGCGCGGCCGGAACGGGCGGGGGCGGCGCGGCCAGCACCGCCTCCCCCGTGCGCAGCTGATGCGTGGCCAGCATGGTCTCGTCGTGCTGCTGTTCGTGCTGGGCGATCATGCCGAAGGCGAAGCCGCCCGACACCAGCTCGTCCCCGCGAAGCGGGCTGCGCTCCAGCACATCCCACACCTTCTCCCGCACCGTGCCCACATACTCGCGGGCCTGCACCGGATTCAGCAGCGGCAGGGCGGGCCGATCCGCCCGCGCATGCTTGAACGCGTCGTAGAGGTGGTCGATGTCCTCCCGCACCGGTTCCCGCCCGCCCACATCGCGAACCAACCACAGCTCCTCCTGGTTCCCGATATGCGCCAGATCCCACACCAGCGGGCTCATGATGCGCGAATGCTGCGCCACCAGCTCGGCCTCGTCGAGGCATTCGGTGAGCCCGGCGGTGCGCCGCCGCGCCCGCTCGAGGGTCTCCCCGATCCGCGCCCGCAGCCGCTCCGTCTCGGTGCGATCGGCCCCCGGCAAATGCTGAACAGTCATGACAGAACTCCGAATTCGAAAGAGGGAACAGGCAGCGCACATCGCCCGATGGCACCCGCCCCGCCACGGGAAGTGCCGATCGGGTGCCGGGAGCTCATCCCCGGCCCCCGGGCTCACCGTCGTCCGGCGGTGCGCTGCCACGGCGACATCGCTCCGCGGCCGCCGCCAATTCCGCTGCGGCATCCGGGGTTACTGCATGCGCGGCGGCCAGTTCGAGCAGCGCGACCGCCGCCGCGCGAATCTCCGGATCGGCCAGCCCGCGGCAGGCCGCCTCCGACCAGCGTCCGGCGGTCTCCGCCGCCAGCGCCGTCGCCTCGGCGACCACGGCGGGTGTGGACATGAGGGCGTCCACGGCGTGCACCGGAACGGTCCACGCCTCACCCGGCTGGGCATCGAGATAGCGGACCTCCAGATGCCCGGCGGCGCGAACCGGCGGGAAGACCGTGGTCAGGTGATAGTCGAGATCGGTGTGATCGGGCCGGCGGGGAATCTCGTCGTCGAGCGCACCGCACAGCCAGTCGGCGAAGGTCGCACCGGGCGGGGCCGTCCAATCCGCACCGTCGCCGCGCACACACAGCAGCGGTACCTCCAGCGCCCACCGGGCGTACCCGGTGATCGGATCGGACCAGTCGTGCACGGGCGGCCGGGTCCGCAGGTGATCGAGCCGCAGCCAGGTGCGCATGCGCTGGGAGGCCCAGGCGCCGGGCGGGGCGCCGTGCAGCCCCGGCGAACAGGCGAAGGCCGCCAGCAGCGCGGGACCGATGGCGTACAGGGCGGTCCAGCGGGCCGCGATCTCCGCGGCGTCCGCCCCGGCGTCCACGCTCACCTGGGTGGCGGCGGTATTGCACATCATGAGCGTGCCGAACGGCCCGATCCCGGCGAAGGACCGTTCCATGGCGGAGTAGCGCGGCAGTTGGAGCAGGCGCTGAGCCGGCCGCGAGACATCGGCGGCGGCGGAAAAGGTTCGGATGGCGCGGGATTCGAGGAGTTCCCGCAGGCGAATCGCGTCGGTGCGCAGATTCTCACAGAGTTCGGCGGCTGCGCCGAACGGGGCAGAGGACAATTCGATCTGCCCGCCGGGTTCGATGGTGACCCGGCTGCCTCCCGGCAGCGCGACCGCCGGGGAATCGGGGGATATCGACCGTGGTGCGTAGGGCCCCAGTGCGCTCGCCAACTCGGTCAGGTCGGGGCGCGGGGCGGACACCGAACGCTCTCCTTGCGCGGTGAGCCACTCGAGTTCGGCGCCGATCAGTTGCGGCGGACCTTGCTTGAAACAGACTTTTCCGACGTATGCCTCGGCCGCGGCGCGGGACGAGAACTCACCGGTCGGGGCCTTCGCGACGTGGCCATTGCGCTCACCGGCGCGGTGCGCATCGGGTGCGGCAACTCGCGGCAACTCGGTGGGGGACGCCGTGACAGCCATGCCAACCTCCCTCTCCTGGATATCGGCCGCCGCAGACACGAGGCCGACCAAACCAGGGTAGCCATACCCACCGACACGAAATCTGACGAAATGGAGAACACACCAACACGTATGGTCGATTCCATGCTGAACATCGCAGGTCTGCGCGCCGATACCCCCGGCTGCGCGAACCAGGTATTTCTCGACAGCGCGGGGTCGTCCCTGCCGCCGCGGATCGTGGTCGACACCGCCATCGCGCACCTGCGCCGGGAGGCGGAGATCGGTGGCTACCGCGCCGCGAACGAACGGCTCGGCGATCTGGACGCGGTCAAGACGGCCATCGGCGAGCTCATCAATGCCGACGCCGCGGGCATCGCGCTCAGCGACAGCGCCAGCCGCTCGTGGTCCGATTTCTTCTATTCGGTGCCCGTGGGCCCCGGCGATCGCATCCTCATCTCCGGCGCGGACTACGCCAGCAATGCCATCGCCGCCCTGCAGCGCGCCCGGCAGACCGGCGCGACCGTCGAGGCCATTCCCAGCGACGGCAGCGGCCAGCTCGATCTGGACGCGCTCGAATCCCTGCTCGACGACCGCGTGAAAATCGTGTCGCTGCTGCATGTTCCGACCAATGGCGGCCTGGTCAACCCGGTCGCCGAGGCCGCCCGCATCGCCCGCCGCGCGGGTGCGCTGACCCTGCTCGACGCCTGCCAGTCCGCCGGCCAGCTGCCCCTGGACGTCGCCGAACTCGGGGTGGACGCGCTGTCGGCCACCGGCCGCAAATGGCTACGCGGCCCGCGCGGCACCGGCTTCCTCTACGTCCGCCCCGAACTCGCCGTCACCCTCGAGCCCGGCCGCCTCGACCTGCACAGCGCGCAGTGGACCGATCCGCAGGACTACACCCTCGCCCCCGACGCCTCCCGCTTCGAATTCTGGGAATGCGATGTCGCCGGCCGCCTCGGCCTCGGCGCGGCCGTGCGCTACCTGCTCGATCTCGGTCCGGCGCAGGTCTACGCGGCCATTGCCGAGCGCGCCGAATACCTGCGCAAGGCCCTGCCGGAGATCCCCGGCGTCACCGTGCGCGATCGCGGCACCCAGCACGCGGGCATCGTCTCCTTCACCGTGGACGGCCTGACCGGCATCGAGGTGCGCGACCGCCTGGCCGCCCAGGCCATTACCGTGACGGTCAGCCACCGCTCCTCCACGCTGCTGGATATGACGGCCCGCGACCTGGACTCGGTCGTGCGCGCCTCCCCGCACTGCTTCGTGGATTTCGACGATCTGGACCGCTTCATCACCGCCGTCGCCGGACTCCGCTGACCGCGACACGCGCGAATACAGGGCGGCCGGTCGGCCGGAAAGGGTTACCGGGCACGCGCGGGGGCGGGATAGTTGAGGTGCAGGGCAGCGTGTGAGGAGTCGACCGTGAGCCGCTTCACCGACGAAATGTATGCGACCGCGCGCACATCCGCGCACGGGCTGGTGACCGGCGAACCGGACGCGCCGAAACGGCAGACCTGGGGCGAGATCCACCAGATCGCGCGCCGCATGGCGGGCGGGCTGGCGGCGGCCGGCATCGGGCGCGGGGACGCGGTGGGCGTGCTGGCCGGAATGCCCGTCGATATCGCCCCCGCCTGCCAGGCGGTGTGGATGCGCGGGGCGTCGATCACCATGCTGCACCAGCCCACACCGCGCACGGATCTGATGATGTGGGCGCGGGACACCGAGACCGTGCTGCACATGATCGAGGCCCGGGCCGTGATCCTGGGCGCGCCGTTCGAGGCGGCGCAACCGTTGCTCGTCGAGCGCGGCATCACCGTCATCACCATCGACTCCATGCGCGCGGGCGCGGCCGCCGACCCGCTGGAGACCGGCGAGGACGATATCGCCCTGTTGCAGTTGACATCCGGCTCGACCGGATCTCCCAAGGCGGTGCGGATCACGCACGGGAACTTCTACGTCAATGCCTACGCCATGTTCGATCGGGTGAAATACCAGCTCGACGACGATGTGATGATCAGCTGGCTGCCGCTGTTCCACGATATGGGGATGGTCGGATTCCTCACCGTGCCCATGCAATTCGGCGCGGAGGTGGTGTGCGTGACGCCGCTGGACTTCCTCATGCGGCCGATACTGTGGGCCGAGCTCATCTCGAAATATCGCGGCACCGTCACGGCCGCACCGAATTTCGCGTATTCCCTGCTGGCGCGCAAACTGCGCAATGCCGATGACGGCGCCGTCGATCTGAGCAGCGTGCGCTACATGTGGAACGGCGCGGAACCGGTGGACGCCGACACCATGGAGGCCATGGCCGCCGCCGGCCAGCGCTTCGGGCTGAACCCGATGGCCCTGACGCCGGTCTACGGCATGGCCGAAACCACCTTGGCCGTCTCGGTTCCCGATCCCGGGCTCGGGCAGGTGCTGGATTTCGTCGACGCGGATCTGCTCGAAGCCATCGGCAAGGCGGTGCGGGTGCGCGATCCCGCACACCACCACGGCACGGTGCGCCGGCTGCCCACGCTCGGCTATCTGGTCGACAACCTGGAGGGCCGCATTGTGGACGCGGACCGCAATCCGCTGCCGGTGCGCTCGGTCGGCGTGATCGAATTACGCGGCCCGGCAGTCACTTCCGGCTATGTGACGGTGGACGGATTCCGCAGTGCGGTGGATTCCGAGGGCTGGCTGGACACCGGCGATATCGGCTATTTCACCGAGGACGGCCTGGTGGTGGTGTGCGGCCGCATCAAGGACGTCATCATCATGGGCGGGCGCAATATCTTCCCCACCGATATCGAGCGAGCGGCCTTGCGCGTCAAGGGAGTCCGGCCCGGAAACGCGGTCGCCGTCCGCCTGGACGCCGGGCAGAAACGCGAGAGTTTCGCGGTGGTCGTGGAAAGCAACGACCACCAGAATCTCGACGAGGTGAAACGCATCGAACACGATGTCGTGCACGCGGTCTTCTCGGAAGTCGGTGTGCGGCCACGCAGCGTGACCGTGCTCGGCCCGGGCGCGCTGCCGAAGACATCCTCCGGCAAGCTCCGCCGCTCCGCGACCGCCGCGCACCTGTCCTGAATACGACTTCGCCCCCGCCGCGAATGCGGCGGGGGCGAAGTCGGAACAGCTCAGTGCAGTTGATTCTGCGCGGGCTCCAAACCCACCCGCAGCAGCAGCTCGACCGCGTCCGCGGCCTGCTCGACGATGACCGGCAGTTCCTTGCGCTCCGGCGCGGCGAACGGCTTCAGCACATAGTCGGCGGGATCCTGCCGGCCCGGCGGACGCCCGATGCCGAACCGGACCCGCAGGTAGTCCTTGGTGGTCAGCGCCTGCGACATGGAGCGCAGGCCATTGTGCCCGCCCTCGCCACCGCCCTGCTTGAGCCGGATGGTGCCGAAGGGCAGATCCAATTCGTCGTGCACGGCAATGATGTCGCTCGCGGGCACGGAGAAGAACTTCGCCAGCGCGGCAACCGGCCGCCCGGACAGGTTCATATAGCTGCGCGGCTTGGCGATGAGCACCTTGCGCCCGTCCAGGCGCGCCTCCAGGAGATCGGCGCCCGACTTCTTGTGCACGGTGAAACGGCCGCCGACGCGCTCCGCGAGCACATCGGCGACCATGAACCCGACATTGTGCCGGGTGCGCTCGTATTCGGTTCCGGGATTCCCCAGTCCGACCACGAGCACGGGCCCGGCATCAGTCACGGTCATCGCGGTGACTTCTGCTGAAAGTCGTTGCGAGAGGCCGAATTATTCGGCGGCTTCCTCGGCGGCGGCCTCGCCCTCGGCCTCTTCCTCGACGGCGGCGGCCGGGGCGGCGATGATGTTGACGATCAGCGCCTCCGCGTCACCGGCCAGGGTGACGCCCTTCGGCAGCTCGATGGCGCCGGCGGTGATCTGGGTGCCCGGCTCGGCGCCCTCGATGGAGACCTCGATGGCCTCGGGCAGCTTCAGCGCGTCGGCCTCGACGGACAGGGTGGTGGCTTCCTGGGTGACCAGGGTGCCGGAGCCGGCCTCGCCGACCAGGGTGATGTGCACATCGGCGGTGACGCGCTCGCCGCGGCGGATGATCAGCAGGTCGGCGTGCTCGATGTAGCGGCGCAGCGGGTGGACGACGACCGACTTGGTCATGGCCAGCTGCTTCTTGCCGGCGATGTCCAGGTTCAGGATGGCGTTGGTGCCGTGCGCGCGCAGGATGGCGGCGAAGGCCTTGGCGTCGACGGCCAGGTGCTGCGGCTCTTCGTTGTGGCCGTAGAGCACGGCGGGAACGTTGCCGTCGCGGCGGGTCCGACGCGCGGCACCCTTACCGAACTCGGTGCGTACGGTGGCTTCGAGAAGGTTGGCGTCGGACATGACTGTCTACTCCTGGGGCTCGTCCGGGCTGTGTCAGCGGGTGTGCCAGGGGTACTGGTGCCGCCCTGGCTGTGTTGGTCTTCTCGTCAGGCGAGAACCGAACATGGGACGGCCCGAAGCCGAGCCGCGTCGATCACGGTGGACAACTGGGTGTCGCACCCTCGCCGAGACAACCCGAGAACCTTAACACGCACCCGATTCCCCCTTGAAATCGGACCCCCCGTGCACTAATGCGCGCCGGTCTTGAAGGTCGCGGCGTAGCAGTCCACGTACGGACGGCCGGAACGGCGCACGATATCGGCCATCAGGTCATCGGTGGCGCGGCGCACGGCCTGCTGATCGGCGGGCAGGAAGTAGCGGGGGCGGCCGAAGGAGATCCGCACCTTGGCCGGGCGCAGAAAACGGCGGTTACGGGGATTGACGCGATCGGTGCCGGACAGCACCACCGGGACCACCGGCGCGCCGGTGTGCATGGCGACCCGAATGACGCCGGTGCGGCCGCGATAGATCCGGCCGTCCGGGGAGCGGGTGCCTTCGGGGTGGATGCCCCACATGCCGCCGTTCTCCAGAATCCGGATCGCCGCCGCCAGGGAATCGGAGCCGGCGCTGCCGCCGGAGCGGTCGACCGGGACCTGTCCGGTGGCGTTCATGACCCAGCGGTTGATGCGGCCGCGCACGCCGCCCTCGGTGAAGTACTCCTGTTTGGCGATGAAGGTGAGGCGGCGCGGCAGCACCAGGCACAGGTAGAGGGAATCGACCACGGCCAGGTGATTGGCCGCGATGATCACCGGGCCGTCCTTCGGAACATGCTGGAGTCCTTCGATTTTCGGCCGTCCCAGCAGCCGCAGTATCGGACCGACCAACACGTACTTCAGGAACCAGTACGACACGAAAACCCTCCCCGGAGAAGAACGTACGGACATTGCTACCCGAGCCCCGGCACTGCTGTCGACCCACGCTGCAGCGGCACACAGCACCGTGCCGGGTGCCGTTCGCCTCGTTTAGGCTGGTAGCCGGGACGATCACCGCAGCAAGCGAGGACGGAAATCGATGACCGCGACACTACCGGCGTGGATGTATCCGCCGAGGCCGACCGGATGGGAAGCGGACGACCTCGACCGGATCCCCGACCTGCCCCGCCACACCGAGTTGATCGACGGAGCGCTGATCTTCATGATGTCTCCCCAGCGGTCGTGGCACGACCGCGTGGTCCGACGGCTGACCGCGGCTGTGGAGGACCAGGCGCCGGACGGTCACACCGTGGAGGCGCAGATGACGGTGAAGCTCAGCAAAAGCAGCCGGCCGGAACCCGACGTGGTCGCCGCGGTGGTTCCGTACGACCCGAATCGGACCTGCTTCCTTCCGGAGCAAGTCGCCCTGGTGGTCGAGGTCGTCTCGGATGAGTCGCAGGAGCGCGATCGCGAAACCAAGCCGTTCAAGTACGCACGCGCGGGCATTCGGCATTACTGGCGCATCGAGGATGAAGGCGGCATTCCGGCCGTTCACTCCTACGAACTCGATGACACGACTCGTTCCTATGTCCCCACCGGAATCCATCGCGGCCGACTCGTGCTGACCGTGCCATTCTCGATCGAGATCGACCTGAGCGCGCTCGCGCGCTGAACCTGCGCGAAGCCTGGCCGATCACGCTCGGGGCCAGCGGACCGGCTGGTTGGGCGATACCGCGTGTCGCGTAGCCTGGACCGGTTGCCTCGTCTGCAAAAGGAGTCCCCCGTGAGTTCCCCGACCACCAACGCGACCACCGCATCCGGGCTGGCCGACGAGGTGGCGCGGCGGCGCACCTTCGCGGTGATCTCGCATCCGGACGCCGGTAAGTCGACGCTCACCGAGGCCCTCGCGCTGCACGCCAAGGTCATCTCCGAGGCCGGCGCGGTGCACGGCAAGGGCGGGCGCAAGGCCACCGTCTCCGACTGGATGGAGATGGAGAAGGCCCGCGGCATCTCGGTCAGCTCGACGGCGCTGCAGTTCGAATACGGGGACTGCGTGATCAATCTGGTCGACACCCCGGGCCACTCCGACTTCTCCGAGGACACCTACCGGGTGCTCACCGCCGTCGACGCGGCGGTCATGCTCATCGACGCCGCCAAGGGCCTGGAACCGCAGACGCTCAAGCTTTTTCAGGTGGCGCGGGACCGCGGGATTCCGGTGATCACCGTCATCAACAAGTGGGACCGGCCCGGTCAGGCGCCGCTGGAACTGCTCGACGAGATCGTCGAGCGCATCGGCCTCACCCCGACCCCGCTGTTCCTGCCGGTGGGCATTGCCGGGGACTTCCGCGGCCTGCTGCGCCGCGGCGACGAGGGCGCACCCACCGAGTACATCCATTTCACCCGCACCGCGGGCGGCGCGACCATCGCGCCCGAGGAGCATTACACCCCGGAGCAGGCCGCGGAACGCGAAGGCGACACCTGGACCACGGCCGCCGAAGAGAGCGAATTGCTCTCCGCCGCAGGCCAAGACCACGACCAGGAGCTGTTCCTGGCCGGGCACACCTCCCCCGTCATCTACGCCTCCGCCATGCTGAACTTCGGCGTCCGGCAGATCCTCGACACCCTCGTCGAACTCGCGCCCGCGCCGCGGCCCCGCAATGACGTGGACGGCAAACCGCGCGAGACCACCGACCCGTTCAGCGCGGTCATCTTCAAGGTGCAGGCCGGCATGGACTCCGCCCACCGTGACCGGCTCGCGTTCATGCGCATCGTGTCCGGGGAATTCGAGCGCGGCATGGTCGTGACGCATGCCCAGACGGGGCGGCCGTTCGCCACCAAATACGCGCTGACCGTCTTCGGGCGGGAACGTTCCACCGTCGACACGGCGTACCCGGGCGATGTGGTCGGTCTGGTCAACGCGACCGCGCTGGCTCCCGGGCACACCCTGTTCGTGGACAAGAAGGTGCAGTTCCCGCCTATCCCGTCCTTCGCTCCCGAACACTTCGCCACTCTGCGCGCCCAGAGCCAGGGCAAATACAAGCAGTTCCGCAAGGCCATCGACCAGCTGGATTCCGAAGGGGTCGTGCAGATCCTGCGCAACGACACCCGCGGCGACGCCTCCCCTGTTCTGGCCGCCGTCGGCCCGATGCAGTTCGAAGTCATGACGGCTCGCATGCTCGGCGAATACAACGTCGAAACCCAGCTGGATCACCTGCCCTACCAACTGGCCCGCCGCACCGACGCCGCCTCCGCCGCCGAACTCAACCGCCAGCGCGGGGTCGAGGTCTTCACTCGTACGGATGGGGCGCTTTTGGCGCTTTTCAGCGACAAGTGGCGCTTGCAATACATCCAGAAGGAAATGCCTGAGCTGACGCTCGAGCTGCTGGTCGCGGGCACGGAGTAGGTGGGAAGACGGGTGGGTCTGCGCTAGAAACGCTCGTGGCTGTGTTTAATTTGCCTCCGCTTCGCTCCGGCGGGGTTCGGGGGCGGGACGGGGAGAAATTTAACAACCGCCGGCCCAGCCCG
>NZ_JBHXVO010000024.1:0-16550 GCF_042672265.1 Nocardia sp. NPDC127526
AATGTCCGACCCTCACACGGGGGGTGAAAGGCCGGAACCAAATTAAATATTTGGCACTGACATTCATCGACACACTATTGAGTTCTCAAAGAACAGGCGCACACACCAACCCATCGATCTAAGCGATTTCGTAGTGAGGCAACTTTTCCAGCCTAACCGCTGTTCTCCGCAGAGTCAACTCTGGGGTCCCAGCCGGTCTTGCCTGCCTGTCAGGCGCTCCTCGTCCAACCTCGTTGTCCTGGACCGCGTTTCCAGCTTCTGAGCTGGGCTTTCGCGTCCCGGTCGGTGTCCGTGTCGCTCTGACCTGGAATAAGTTACGTGCTGGAAAACTGAACGTCAAATCCCCTGGTCGGCAACCCGTTTGCGCTGGTCACGGGAGCGGGGATCGGGCCGATCGCCGGGCTGGGCCACCGGATTGTGACCCAGCTCATGGCAATTCGATCCAGTCCTCTCGACGGACTCCCCTTATCCCGCTCGCCGGACGCCGGCGAAGTTCTTCTTGCCGCGGCGCAGGACCAGCCAGCGTCCGTGCAGGTAGTCGGAGTCCGACGGCGTCCACTCGAGATCGGCGACGCGCTCGTTGTTCACCGAGGCGCCGCCCTCATTGACGGCCCGGCGGGCCGCGCCGCGGCTCTCGCACAGTCCCGTGGCGACGAGCAGATCCACGATGGTCGCGCCATTGACGGCTTCGGCGACCTTGCCGTCGACCGCGGCTTCGGTGAGCGCGGCGGCCAGGGTCGGCTCGTTCAGCTCGCCGAGTTCACCGCGGCCGAACAGGGCCTGGCTGGCCAGCTGCACCGAGCGGGTGTTCTCCTCGCCGTGCACCAGCGTCGTCATCTCGGCCGCCAGACGGCGCTGCGCCTCGCGGGCGTGCGGGCGCTCGATCGTGGCCTGCTCGAGCTCGTCCAGTTCCTCCTTGGAGAGGAAGGTGAACCAGCGCAGGTAACGCACGACGTCGGCGTCGGCCGTATTCACGAAGTACTGGTACCAGGCGTAGGGGCTGGTCATCTCCGGATCCAGCCACAGGCTGCCGCCGCCGGTGGACTTGCCGAACTTCTTGCCGTCGGCGGAAGTCACCAGCGGGACCGTCAGGGCGTGCACGTGCTCGCCGTCGACGCGGCGGTTCAGTTCCACGCCGGCAATGATGTTGCCCCACTGATCGGAGCCGCCGACCTGCAGGCGGCAGCCGTAGTTGCGGCGCAGCTGCACGTAGTCGTTGGCCTGCAGCAGCATGTAGGAGAACTCGGTGTAGGAGATGCCGTCGCCCTCCAGACGCCGCTTCACCGTGTCGCGCGCCAGCATGACGTTCACCGAGAAGTGCTTGCCGATATCGCGCAGGAAGTCGACCGTGCTCAGCGAGCCGGTCCAGTCCATATTGTTGGCGATGACGGCGCCGGTGGGGGAATCGTCGAGATCGACGAAGCGCTCCAGCTGGGAGCGGATGCGCCCGGCCCACTCGGCCACGGTGTCGGTGGAG
Organism: Nocardia sp. NPDC127526; assembly: GCF_042672265.1. Classification (NCBI taxonomy): domain Bacteria; kingdom Bacillati; phylum Actinomycetota; class Actinomycetes; order Mycobacteriales; family Nocardiaceae; genus Nocardia; species Nocardia sp. NPDC127526. Next base: position 1,478 of record NZ_JBHXVO010000024.1, read on the forward strand.
TTCATGGCGCGCTCGCCCACGTCGCGCGGGTCGCCGATAAGACCGGTCGCGCCGCCCGCGAGCACGATGGGGCGGTGGCCGGCGCGCTGGAAGCGCTTCAGCGCCAGCAGGGGGACGAGGTGTCCGGCGTGCAGGGAGGCCGCGGTCGGATCGAAACCGGCATAGAGGGTGATCGGGCCCTTGGACAGGTCCGCCCGCAGGGCGTCCAGGTCGGTGGACTGCGCGATCAGCCCGCGCCAGGTCAGTTCATCGATGATGTCGCCGCTCACTGTCCCTATCTTTCCGCACGTATATGGAGGACCTTCGAACAGGTCTGGATCGGACAACTCTCGTAACTCTCAGGGGCAAGCCCCTGAAACCCCGATGACCCGAACCGCCCGCCCGAAGGTCTGTTGCCGAGTGTGGCTCGGCGGCGGGGCGGTCGTCTAGCGGGTTTCGAAGGCGGACTTGAGGGTGGTCAGGTGGAGGCGGCTGGTGGTGGCGGCGGCTTCGGGGGTGCGGGCTCGGATGGCGTCGACGAGGAGTTCGTGGGCGTGGTGGTCGGCGGCCGGGTCGGGCATGGGGCGGATGCGGAGCATGTCGATCATGGCGGTGCGCAGGCGCGGGACGAAGGCGTCGAACATCTGGGTGAGGATGTCGTTGTGGGCGGCGGCGATGACCGTGCGGTGGAAGGCGGTGTCGGCGTCGACGAGGGATTCGAGGGTGTCCCCCGCCTCGGCGCGGGCGGTGAGGGCGCGCCACAGGGCGCGCAGATCGGCGGGGGTGCGGCGGGCGGCGGCCAGGGCGGCGGCTTCGGCTTCGATGGCGATGCGGGCCTCGATGACGGTGACTATGTCGGCGCGGCGCAGCACCGTGTCCCAGTCCTCGGTGATGTCCAGGGCGGTGACGAAAACGCCTGCGCCCTGGCGGCTTTCGAGGACGCCCTTGCCGGATAGCTCGCGAATGGCCTCGCGCAGGGTGGAGCGGCCGACGCCGAGCTGGGCAGCGAGGGTGGTCTCGCCGGGGAGTTTGTGACCGAGCGCCCATTCGCCCGCGCGTATGCGGGTCAGCAATACGTCGGCGGCCTGGGCGGCGAGGGGGTGCCTCTGCACCTGCGACACGGGTCTTCGACCTCTCTACTTGTCTGAGGAGTGAATGACATCTAGTCTATGCCACATGCTTTCGGGTGCCCTTCTTCTTAGCCGCCGCGGCGGGGTCTGATCGACCGGCACCCTGCCCGCGGGCTGCTGTGTTGCGCCGGTCATCTCTCTTCGACGCGAAAGACAGCACTCGTGACTACTTTCTCCCACTGGAACCGCCAGCAGCCCTCCGTCATGCCGTCGCATCGGTATCGCGATGTGTACCAGCGGGTTTCGGTACCGCTGACCGAGCGGCGGTGGCCGTCGAACCGGATCACCGCGGCCCCGCTGTGGGTGCCGGTGGATCTGCGGGACGGCAATCAGGCGCTGGCCGAGCCCATGGACCCGCAGCGCAAGCGGCGGTTCTTCGAAATGCTGGTGGCCATGGGCTACAAGGAAATCGAGGTGGGGTATCCGAGCGCCTCGCAGACCGACTTCGATTTCGTGCGGCTCATCGCGACCGAAGGTCTGGCGCCGGCGAATGTCACCATCGTGGTGTTCACCCCCGCGCGACGGGATCTGATCGAGCGGACGGTCGAATCCATCCGCGGCATCCCCAATGATGTTGTGATCCACATGTATACGGCGACCGCACCGGTGTGGCGCGAAGTCGTGCTCGGGACTTCGCGCGAGGCGCTGACCGGGATGATCACCGCCGGCGGGCGCGACATTCTGGAGCTGGCCGGGGATCTGGCGAATGTGCGCTTCCAGTTCTCCCCCGAGGTGTTCATGCTGACCGAGCCGGATTTCGTGCTCGATATCTGCGATCGCATGACCACGCTGTGGGATGCGACGCCGCAGCGTCCGGTCACGCTGAATCTGCCCGCCACGGTCGAGGTGGCGACGCCGAATGTGTACGCGGATCAGATCGAGTACATGCACCGGAATCTGGCGCGCCGCGACAGCGTGATCCTGTCGGTGCATCCGCACAATGATCGCGGCACCGGCGTCGCGTGCGCGGAGCTGGCGGTGCTGGCCGGGGCGCAGCGGGTGGAGGGCTGCGTATTCGGGAACGGGGAGCGCACCGGCAATGTGGATCTGGCGACGCTGGCCCTGAATCTGCATGCGCAGGGCGTGGATCCGATGATCGACTTCTCCGATATCGACGCCGTGCGCGAGACGGTGGAGTTCTGCACCCGCATGCCTATCCACGATCGGCATCCGTATGCGGGTGATCTGGTGTACACCGCGTTCTCCGGCACGCATCAGGATGCGATCAAGAAGGGATTCGCCGAACATGCCGCGCGTGCACGGCGTTTGGATGCGGCGGGGCGGGACATTCCCTGGGAGGTGCCGTATCTGCCGATCGATCCGGCCGATGTGGGGCGTTCGTACGAGGCGGTGATCAGGGTGAATTCGCAGTCCGGCAAGGGCGGGATCGCGTATCTGCTGCAGTCGGAGTTCGGGCTGGAGCTGCCGCGCGATTGGCAGATCGACTTCGCCCGGCACGTGCAACGGCATACCGACCGCACCGGCGCGGAGGTGTCGGCGGCGGAGCTGTGGGAGTTGTTCACCACCGTGTACGCCTCCGAGGACAGTCGAATGGCCGTGCGGGAGCTGGGAATTCCGGAGGAGGTGGTGGTCGCGGTGATGGAGGCGGCCGATCGGACGCGTGCGGTGGCCGCGGTCGGCGGCTGATCGCAGGATGGCGTCGCGCGAACCGGTCGTGCGACGCCACCGCGGTCGTGTCGGGCAGGGCGGTCGTGTCAGGCGGGCTTGTCATCCTCGCCCGCGGCGGGCTGCTCACCGAGAATGCGCTCCAGTTCGCCGACCCGGTCCTCCAGCGCCTGCACCCGCTGCAGCAGCGTGACCACGGCGGCCGCGACCGGCACCTGATGCGAGTGCTCGGGCTGCTCCCCCTCGGGCACGACCCCGATCAAGGTCATGACCTGTGGGCGCAGCCGTTTGGGATCCGCGCCGAGCTTGACCAGCACCTGCGCCGCCACGCCCTCGCCCTCCCGGCTCGCGGCCAGCAGGATGTGCTCCGGGCCGATGTAGTTGTGGCTCAACGCAATGGCCTCGCGCAGCGACAGTTCCAGGACCTTCTTGGCGCGCGGGGTGAACGGGATGTGACCGTCCATCGTCTTGTCGCCCGGGCCGATGATGTCCTCGACCTGGCTGCGCACGGCGTCGAGATCGATGCCGAGTTCGGTGAGCGCCCGGGTGGCCACGGTTTCGCCGTGCAGCAGCCCGAGCAGCAGGTGTTCGGTGCCGATGTAGTTGTGGTTGAGTCTGCGGGCTTCTTCCTGCGCCAAGACGATTACCCGGCGGGCGGAATCGGTGAACCGTTCGAACATGGAGCCCCCTACGGCAACACGGCATTCACCTCCACGGTAGCCCCCTGACGCCGGTCAGGCGGGCAGATCCAACCGCGGTGCGCGGGGACTGCGGCGGTAGGCGGAGACGGCGGCGGAATCCGGGAGCCACAGCCGCCAGGGGCGGTCCGCCGCCAGGCTCACCCCGACGCGCGGGCCGACCGAAATCGCGGCCGGGTCGGTGATTTCGGGGCCGAGCTCGAGCCGGATGGGCGAGGCCGCGTCGAAAAGTTGGGCGCCGTAGTCGTCCAGCGTGATTCCGAGGGCGCTGCCGACATTGCCCGGCCCCTTGCCGAGATCGGCATCGGTCCGCGCGGCGGGGCGGCGGGCGCGGGCCTTCTCGTGGCCCGCGATGATCTCGCCGGCGCGAACGAGCACCGCGCTGGCGATGCCATCGGGACCGCTGGTGACGTTGACGCAGGTGTGCATGCCGTAGCTGAGGTAGACGTACAGCACGCCGGGCGGTCCGAACATGACGGCATTGCGCGCGGTGCGGCCGCGACCGGAGTGCGCGGCCGGGTCGTGCCAGGGGCCGGACGGGTCGCCGCCATAGGCCTCGACCTCGACGATCCGCATGCCGACCGGGCCCGACCACAGTGTCGCGCCGAGCAGTCGGCGGGCGGCGGCCAGGGGTTCGACGGCAAGCAGTTCGGGACTCACGACATCCCATTGTTCCGGACCGCGGCGAGTGCCCTCGTGGGAGCTGGACGCCGCCCCCGTGGGGGCTACGAGCCGGCCCGTCGCACACCGCTGAGCTTGTCCGGATTGACCTGGAATCGGATGTTCTCGATGTGACCGTCGCGAATGTCATAGGTGAGCGCGCCGACGAGGTAGTCGCCGATGACGCCGACAATGCCGAGTTCGCCGTTGATGACCGCCGGTTCCAGGCGAATGCCGGCGGAGACCGGCTTGGCCATGACGCCGAGCATCCAGCGGGCGACGTGGTCGGGCCCGTGCAGCGGCCGGCGCGCGGCGGTGACCTTCCCGCCGCCGTCGTTCCACAGCGTGACCTCGGGCGCCAGGATCTCCATCAGGGCATTGAGGTCCCCGCCGTGGCAGGCGGCCATGAACTTCTCGGTGATCTCCTGGCGGGAGGCGTCGTCGGCGTCGAAGCGCGGGCGGCGGGACTGCACGTGATTGCGGGCGCGGTGCGAGATCTGGCGGATGGTCGCCTCGGGCCGGTCCAGGAAGCCGCCGATTTCGGCGTGCGAGTAGCCGAAGACCTCCCGCAGCACGAAGACGGCTCGTTCGACGGGAGTGAGGGTTTCGAGGACGACCAGCATGGCCGTGGAGACGGTGTCGGCCATTTCGGTCTCCTCGGCGGCATTCGGGGCGGTGATGAGCGGTTCGGGAAGCCAAGGGCCGACATAGGTTTCGCGGGTGGCCCGGGCGGAGGTGAGGCGATTGAGGGCGAGATTGGTGACGGTGCGGACCAGGTAGGACTTCGGGTGCTGCACCGAATCCCGGTCGACGCCATGCCATTTCAGCCAGGCGTCCTGCAGGATGTCCTCGGCGTCGGCGACGCTGCCCAGCATCTGATAGGCGGTGCCGAAGAGCAGGCGACGGTGCTCGACGAAGGGATCGATCTCCGCGTCTCGGGTGTCGGTGTCGCGAGTCTGGTCCTGCATGGGATTCATACCTACCGGTATTTCGAGGGTGGCACCACCGAACGGCCGGATATCCCTCGGGGATATTCCGGCCGCCGGATGCGGCTCACGCGGTGGTGCGGGTGGCGCGGCCGCCATTGGTCAGCTTGACCGGGAGCTTCACGTGCTTGCTCATCTTGTAGGCCAGCGGCGGGGTGCTGCTGACCGATTCCTTGTAGGCGACGGCGGCCCTGCCCTTCAGGTACCACCGGGTCGGGCTGTCATCGGCCTTGGTGAACTGGATGACCGCGTCCTTGCGGCCCAGGCTCACCGGCTGGTGGAAGTAGCCGATGCGGAAGGGCTTGGCCTGCTTGCCCTTCAGCAGCCGCGTGATGACGCCCGCGGCGTGGGCGGCCGAGGCCACGCCGGTCTGGCAGGTGCCGTGCACCCGACCCCAGGCCTGGCGGATGAGCGCGGCGTCGCCGATGGCGTGGATCTCCGGGTGCGAGACCGAGCGCAGGGTGGGGTCGGTGATGATGAGTCCCTTTGCGTCGGTGGCGATTCCGGCCTGCGCGGCCAGCGGCGACACCTTCACGCCGGTGGTCCACAGGGTCAGGTCCGAGGTCACCAGTTCGCCGGTGTCCAGGCGCACCGCGTCGGGCAGCACCTTGGTGACCTGCGCGCCGATCCGGCGCACCACGCCGAGGCGGTCGAAGACGCGGTTCATGTAGGCGCGGGCCTTGTCGCCCATCATCGAACCGGGTTCGGTCGAGCTGATCAGGGTGACGGTCAGACCCGGGTGGGCCTCGGCGATCTCGGCCGCGGCCTCGATGCCGGTGAGCCCGCCGCCGCAGACGGTCACGGTGCCGCCATGAGCGGCGATCTCGCCCAGCCGCCGCGAAAAGTCGTGCGCCAGACGGGGATCGTTGAGAGTCCAGGCGTGGTCGGCCGCACCGGGCACGAGACCGGTGTCGGTGGCGCTGCCGAGGGCGTAGATCAACCGGTCGTAGCGCAGGACCGCACCGTCGGCCAGTGTGACCGTCCGGGCATCGGTATCGATGGCGGTGGCGGCGGTCTGCCGGAAGTCCACGCCCGAGCCCTCCAGCAGGGTGGGAATGTCGAAGTGCGCCAGTTCCTGCCCGGCCGCGACCTGGTGCATGCGCAGCCGCTCGGTGAAGCGGGGCGACGGGTTCACCAGGGTGATGCGGACGTTCATCTTGCGGGTGTCGCGGGCCAGGTAGGTGGTGGCCAGCATGCCGGTGTAGCCGGCGCCGAGGACGACGATCTCGTGGGTGTCGGTGGTGTTCATCGCGTGCTCCAAGGGGCTTGTCCCGTTGTGGTCGACCATGGGACAGGACAGTCCCCGCCAACGTGACAACCCATTCGTGTGACCTGGGTCACGCCGGAATCTTCGATGGTCATTCGCGGTTGGCATTACCGGCGGCCGGCGCCCCGGCCTGCGAAAACTTCCGATTGATCGAGGTGTCATGGCTGTCGAGGTCGAGATCTGGACCGATATCAACTGCCCGTTCTGTTATCTGGGCAAGCGTCGTTTCGAGGAGGCCCTGGACGCCTTCCCGCATCGCGATCAGGTGCGGGTGGTGCACAAGTCCTTCGAGCTGGATCCGACCCTGCCCAAGGATCTCAGCGCGCCGGTGACCCCGCATATCGCGGAGAAGTACGGCATCAGCGAAGCGCAGGCCGCGGCCAATGAGCGCGGGCTCGGCGCACAGGCCGAGGCGATGGGACTGACCTATCAGACCTCCGGCCGCGACTTCGGCAACAGCTTCGACATGCACCGGCTGCTGCACTTCGCGCTGGAGCAGGGCGAGCAGGAGGCCATGCTGGATGCCCTGTACGCGGCGAACTTCGCCGCGGAGCAGGCGCTGTTCGGCGATACCGAGCGACTGGTCCGGGTCGCGGTGGATGCCGGATTCGAGGAGACGGCCGTGCGCGCCGTGCTCGACGATCCGAACGCCTACGCCGATGCGGTGCGCGCCGATGAGGCCGAGGCCGCGCGGCTCGGCGCCCGCGGTGTGCCGTTCTTCGTGCTCGATCGCAAATACGGTGTCTCCGGTGCGCAGCCGGCCGAGGTGTTCGCCCAGGTCCTCGAGAAGGCGTGGAGCGATCACGCCCCGGAGCTCGAGATCGTCGCCGATGCCGATGCGTGCGGCCCGGACGGTTGCGCACTGCCGGAACGGAATTGACTCCTCAGCGGTAGTCGGGGTTCTCGAAGTCGAAGCGGCAGCCCGCATCCCATTCGCTGCGCTGGTTGCCGTGCGCCGGGAAACCGCCGGCGTCTTTGAGCAGCCGGGCCAGGTGCATGAGGTTCCAGGTCATGAATGTGGTGTTGCGGTTGGTGAAATCGTTGTCGGGGCCGCCGGATCCGGGGTCCAGGTAGGACGGGCCCGGTCCGGCCTCGCCGATCCAGCCGGCATCGGCTTGCGGCGGAATGCTGTAGCCGATGTGCTGGAGGCTGTAGAGGATGTTCATGGCGCAGTGTTTGATGCCGTCCTCGTTGCCGGTGATGAGGCAGCCGCCGACGCGACCGTAGTAGGCGTACTGACCCGAGTCGTTGAGAACGCTGGAGTTGGCGTACAGGCGCTCGATGACCTGTTTCATGACAGAACTGTTGTCGCCCAGCCAGATCGGGCCCGCCAGGACCAGGATGTCGGCGTCCATGACCTGGCGTTGCAGCGCGGGCCATTCGTCGGTGGCCCAGCCGTGCTCGGTCATGTCCGGCCAGACGCCGGTGGCGATATCGTGATCGACGGCCCGGATCTGGGAGACCCGGACGCCGTTCTTTTCCATGATGCGGGCGCTGAGATCGATGAGGCCCTGGGTGTTGCTGCGGTCCGGGGAGCGTTTGAGGGTGCAGTTGATGAACAGGGCGCGCAGGTCGGAGAAGTCTGTCATGGCATCCCATCCTCTACTTCCGGGGCGCCGCGCGGACCGGAACGACGGTGACGAAAGTATGACGAGAGCTGGGACGATACCCGGTTCGGCGGGTTTCCGGCGGCAGCGCGCTTAGGGTTGTTCCATGCGCATTCTGGTGGCCGACGACGATCCGGTGGTCCGCGAGGTGGTGCGGCGCTATCTGGAGTGTGACGGGCTCGAGGTGGTGGAGACGGCCGACGGCCGGGCCACGGCGGCGGCGCTGGAGCGCGATGACATCGATCTGGCCGTGCTGGATGTGATGATGCCGGCCCCGGACGGCATCGAGCTGACCCGGGCGGTGCGGTCCGGGCCGCGGCCGGAGACGCCCATCATTCTGCTCACCGCGCTCGGCGAGGAGGAGGATCGGGTGATCGGATTGCAGGCGGGGGCCGACGATTACGTGACCAAGCCGTTCAGCCCGCGGGAGCTGGCGCTGCGGGTGGCGTCGGTGCTGCGGCGGGCGCATCCGGTGGTGACCACCGAGGACGTATTGACCGGCGGCGCCGTCGAACTGCGGCGGGCGGCCCGGACGGTGACCGTGGCGGGCAAGCCGGTGGAGCTGACGGCGCGGGAGTTCGATCTGCTCGCGTTCCTGCTGGCCAATCAGCGGCGGGTGTACAGCCGCGAGGAACTGCTGGCGCAGGTGTGGGGGTGGAGTTTCGGCGATCTGTCGACGGTGACGGTGCACATCAAGCGGCTGCGCGCCAAACTCGGGGCCGCGCATCGCATCGATACCGTGTGGGGTCGCGGATATGCCTGGGGCCGAGGCGATTCCGATGAGTGATATCCAGAGCCTGATCGGCTACGCGCTGGCGGGTTCGCTGCCGGTGGTGGTGGTCGGCGCGCTGCTGCTGCGGTTCACCCGCAATCGCGCCATGACCACGAGTATGGCTGTGCTGGTGCTGATTCCGACGCTGGCCACGCTGAGCGGCGTGATCGCGGTGAGCGGGCTCATGTTCAACGGCGAGTTCACCAAGATCGCCGTGGTGCTGGCGGTGGTCACCGCGGTCACGGTGCCCGCGGCGGTGCTGCTGGGCCGGGCGCAGGCGCGAAGAACCGTGTGGGAGCGGGAGATGCGGGACAAGGAGCGGGCCGCCGAACGCTCCCGGCGCGAACTCGTCACCTGGGTCAGCCATGACCTGCGGACGCCGCTGGCCGGTATCCGCGCCATGGGCGAGGCGCTCGCCGACGGCGTGGTCGACAAGTCCGAGGACATCGAGCGCTATGCCACGCAGATCGTGCGCGAGACCAATCGGCTCTCGGACATGGTGGACGACCTGTTCGAGATGTCGAAGATCAATTCCGGCGCACTGCAACTCCAGCTCGAGCCGATCGATCTGCGCGAGATCGTGGACGAGGTGCTCGGCGCCTATCAGCCGGCCGCCCAGCGCGCGACCATCAGCCTGACCGCGCGCCAGCCCGGCAGCCGAATCATGGTGGCGGGCAGCGATCAAGCGCTCACCCGGGTGCTCACCAATCTGGTGGCCAATGCCCTGGCGCACACCCCGCCCGGCGGTCGCATCGACATCTCCACCGGGACCGACGACGGCCAGGCCTGGGTGCGCGTGGACGACACCGGTCCCGGCATTGCCGCCGACGATCTGCCGCGCATCTTCGAGGTCGCCTACCGCGGCACCTCCGCCCGCTCCCCCGCCGCGGCCGGGCTCGGCAGCAGCAGCGGCATGGGCCTGGCCATTGCCGCCGGGCTCATGGAGGCGCACGGCGGCAGCATCACCGCGGAAAACCTCATTCAGGGCAGCCGGTTCATGATTCGCCTGCCCCTGGCCCCGCAGACGCGGAAGTGACTGCCGCCGGACGTTATCCGGCCGGGCGGCGGTTCATGCGCGCGGCGTAGCGCGAGCGGCTCGTGTACCTGCCGCCCTCGCCGGCGCGGATGGTGATGATGTCGTCGGCGATGACGAAGGCGTAGGCGACGACGATCAGGATCGCGAGCTGACCCCACGCCACCCACACCATGCCGATGGGAGCGGTGGCCAGCACCGCCAGCGCGGCGATCAGCTTCAGCCGGGCCCGAGCCAGGCGCAGGGACAGGCGGAAGCCGAACTGGCCCAGGAAGTAGAGGGCCACGCCGCCGGAAAGCGCCAGTGCCGCTGCGGTGGACGCTGATTCGTTGCCGTGCGCGATGGTCATGCTGATGCCCGCGGCCGTCATGACGATGCCGACCAGGAGCACGTAGATCGAGTAGCCGTAGGCCAGCAGGCCGGGCCGGACTCGCGCCGGACCGGGTAGCGCCTCGAGGGCGTGTTCGCCGTGTTCGTCGTCCAGGCCGAAGTAGGCCCACCACAGCACGTAGACGAGGGTGAGGCCGAGGGCGACCATGGCGGTCAGGCCGACGGTGATCTCCCGGCCCGACAGGCCCGCGCCGAGGGCGACCACCGATTCGCCCAGCGCGACAATGATGACCAGGCCGTGGCGCTCGCAGTAGTGGGCGACGCGCAGGACGAAGCCGCCGGTGTCGACCAGGTACGGCGAGCTGACCTGCACGGCGAATGCCAGGCCCCACAGGACATAGCGGGGCCAGCCGTGAATCAGGCCGCCCGCCAGCACCAATCCCGCCGCCAAGGCGTTGATCGGGCCGATGGCCCGGATGGCGCGGACCGACGATTCACCGCCCGATACCGCGAACAACACCGTGTGCACGGTATTGACCAGGACGTATCCGAGCCCGAAGGCCAGACCGGAGCCGGTGAACGCGCCCGGAATCGCCAGCGCGAGGACGAAGAAGCCGAACATGCCGATGAGCAGCAGGGTGCGGCGGCTGGAATTGTCGGGGGCGACCTCATTGGTCAGCCACACGTAGCCGCTGTACATCCACCAGATGATGCCGAACATGAGCGCCACCTGACCGAGGGCGGCCCAGCCGGGATGGTGGGTGAAGGAGTGGGTCAGCTGCGTCATGGTGAAGACGAAGACGAGGTCGAAGAACAGTTCCAGGGTGGAGGCGCGGAGCTGGCCGCCCTCGGCCCGGTCCTCGGCTTCGCTGGGGGTCTCGCTGGTCACGCAGGTGAGCGTAGAGGTGAAGCGGGCAATTCGCGGTACCAGGCGGCCGGTTTCCGGTGAAATTCGCGATCGGCGCAATCAGCGCGAGGTCACCGGCTGGTCCGGCCCGCCGCGGACCCGGCGGCGGTCCGGACAGGGTGCGGCTCAGGGAGATCTCGGGGTCCGGACGGGGTAGCGGATCGGGGCGCTCCTGGATGTGGTGGAGACCGGCTGTTCCTTAGCGTGTGCGCCATGGTGGCAGTACGGCGAATAGCGCTGGGTATCACGGCGTTTCTGGTGGCGGCGGGAGCCTTGATCGGTGGTGGCGCGACCTGGGTGTACACCTCGGCCGATGTGTCCACGGTCGGCGCGGTGGATTTCACGAACGAGCTGAGCATTCCGCCGCTGGCGGATTCGGTGGTCGAGACGGACGGCACCCGGGTGTTCCGGCTCGACATGCGTTCGGGGCAGCGGGAATTCCGGCCGGGGCAGACGACGGAGACGTGGGGGTTCAACGGCGACTACCTCGGGCCAACCTTGCGGGCGCGGCGCGGGGAGAAGGTGCGCGTGCAGGTGAGCAACGGGCTCGACGAGGCTTCGACGGTGCACTGGCACGGTATGCATCTGCCCGCGGCCATGGACGGCGGGCCGCATCAGATGGTGGAGCCGGGCGCGACCTGGACGCCCGAATGGACGGTGAACCAGCCCGCGGCGAGCCTCTGGTATCACCCGCATCCGCACGGGGAGACCGAAACTCATGTGCAGCGCGGGCTGGCGGGGATGTTCCTGCTCGACGACGAGGCGGCCGGCGCGCTGCCGCTGCCGCGCGCCTACGGGGTCGACGATCTGCCGATCATCGTGCAGGACGTGCGATTTCGCGGTTCCCGATTCGATACCGCGAAAACGATGTTCCGCGATATCGGGTTCCTCGGCGACCAGATCCTGGTCAATGGCACGCTCGCCCCGTATCGGACCGTCGGTGACGAGCTGGTCCGGCTGCGGCTGCTGAATGCCGCTCCCGCACGGATTTTCAACTTCGGCTTCTCCGATGACCGGTCGTTCGCGCTCATCGGCACCGACGGCGGGCTGCTGGAGCGGCCGGTCACGCTGGAACGGCTGCAACTCTCGCCCGGTGAGCGCGCCGAGATCGTGGTCCGGATGCGCCCGAACGAGCGAGTGGTGTTGCGCAGCAACCCGATCGAGGCCGGGCTGGACTTCTGGAATCAGCGCTTCAGCGGTGCTGACGATCGCTTCGATGTGCTCGAGCTGCGAGCCGCCGGCACCTTGCGGCCGTCCCCGGCGCTGCCGTCCGAGCTGGTCGCCTCCGAACTGCCCAAGGCCGCGGACTCGGTGCGCGAGCGCCCCTTCGACCTGCAGTTCGCGCAGATCAACGGCCAGGAAATGGATATGGACCGGATCGACGCCACGATCACCCGGGGCAGTACCGAGACCTGGGTGGTGCGCAACAACGACGGGATGCCGCACAACTTCCATGTGCACGATGTGCAGTTCGCCGTCGCCGCGGTGGACGGCGGCGCGCCGCCGCCGGAGCTGCGCGGGCCGAAGGACACCGTATTCGTGGCGCCCGGCAGCACCGTGCGGCTGGTGGTGCGCTTCGACGGGCCCGCCGATCCGAATACGCCGTACATGTTCCACTGCCATCTGCTCTGGCACGAGGACCAGGGCATGATGGGCCAGTTCGTGGTCGTGGAACCGGGTGGTGAAGCCGGTAAACCGCCCGCGCACCACTCCGGTCACTGAACCGATCCCCTTCCGACCCGCCGTGTGCCCATGCGACACGCGGCGGGTCTTGCGCTGTGTGGCCATCGGGCGCAGAATTCAACGCGTAGTGAATTCAACACTCGATGAATTGAGGGTGACCGTGACCGCGCCCAACTCCGCGCCCGCCATCGCGATCGAGCACCTGCAGGTGCGCCGTGGCGGGCGGCAGGTTCTGCAAGACATTTCGCTGACCGTGCCGCGCGGCAGCATCACCGGGCTGCTCGGGCCCTCCGGCTGCGGGAAGACCACGCTCATGCGGTGCATGGTCGGCACTCAGCTCGTCGAATCGGGCTCCGTGCGGGTGCTCGGCGAGGACGCCGGATCGCCCGGGCTGCGGCGGCGGGTCGGCTATGTGACCCAGGCGCCGAGCATCTACGACGATCTGACCGTCACCGACAATGTCGCGTACTTCGGCGCGCTGTACGGCTGTTCGTACGACGATGTCGAAACGGCCATCGCCGCCGTGGGATTGAGCAGCCACGCCGGCAATCGCGGCAATCAGCTCTCCGGCGGGCAGCGCACCCGCGCCTCCCTGGCCTGTGCGCTGGTGGCCGATCCGGAACTGCTCGTCCTGGACGAGCCGACCGTGGGCCTGGATCCGGTACTGCGCGCCGACCTGTGGGAGCAGTTCCACGAGCTGGCACGCGGGGGCCGCACCCTCATCGTGTCCAGCCATGTGATGGACGAGGCCGAGCACTGCGACAAACTGCTGCTCATGCGCGAAGGGCGGCTGCTGGCTCAGCTCAGTCCCGACGAATTGCGTTCCGACACCGGCGAATCCAGCCTGGAGAACGCCTTCCTCGCGCTCATCCGGATGGGAGAAGAACTGTGACCGCCGAGCTGCTGACCCGCCCCGCCGGGCCGAAACCGTTGCGCTGCTATGCCGCGACCACCGTGCGCATTCTCAAGCAGTTGCGCGCCGACCATCGCACCGTCGCCATGATTCTCGTGGTGCCCGCGGTGCTGATGACGCTGCTGTACTTCATCTATCAGAACTATCCGACCATGCCCGGATCGACGCCGCTGTTCGACCGGGTCGGCATCACCATGCTGGGCATCCTGCCGTTCGTGGTCATGTTCCTCATCACCGCCATTGCCATGCAGCGCGAACGGGTTTCGGGCACCCTCGAACGGCTCATGACCACTCCCCTGTCGAAATTCGATCTGCTCGCCGGCTACGGCACCGCCTTCTCCATCGCCGCGGCGGCACAGGCGACCATCGCCTGCCTGGTGGCGTTCTGGCTGCTGGATCTGGCCTCGGCGGGCAGTCCGCTGCTGGTGGTGCTGATCGCGGTGGTCGACGCCATTCTCGGGGTGGCGCTGGGCCTGCTGGCGAGTGCCTTCGCGCGCACCGAGTTCCAGGCCGTGCAGTTCATGCCGGTGATCGTGGTGCCGCAGCTGTTCCTGTGCGGGCTGCTGGTGCCGCGCGGCCAGCTGCCGGGGTGGCTGGAGGCGATCTCCAATGTGCTGCCGCTGTCCTATGCGGTGGACGCGCTGCAGCAGGTGGCCACGCACACCGGCGCGACCGGGCAGATGTGGCGGGATCTGGCGATCGTGGCCGGATTCGCCGTTGTCGCACTGGCTCTCGGCGCGGCCACGCTGCGGCGGCGGACCGCGTGACGGGCGAGAACGGCACCCGCAGCGGGCGGCGGCCCGGACAGTCCGGCACCCGGGAGGCGATTCTCGACGCCGCCCGGGCGCGGTTCGCGGAGGTGGGGTTCGACAAGGCGTCGATCCGGTCCATCGCCGGTGCGGCGGGCGTGGATCCGGCGCTGGTGCATCACTATTTCGGGACCAAGCAGGAATTGCTCATCGCCGCACTGCATCTGCCGCTGGATCCGGACATCATCCGGGCGCGGATCGCCCAGGTGCCCGATGAGGCGCTCGGCGAAGGCATCGTCCGGGCCGTGGTGGGCGTATGGGACACGCCGGTCGGCACGCAGGCGGTGGCGGCCATTCGCACCCTGCTCGGCGGCGGGGATGCCGCGCTGGCGCGGCACTTCCTGCTCGAAGTCGCGTTGAAAGACGTTCGCGTGCGGGTGGATTCACCGCCCGGAACGGGCGCCACCCGGGTCATGCTGGCGGCCTCGCAGATGGTCGGCCTGCTGGTGACGCGCAAGATCCTGCTGATCGAGCCGATCGCCTCCATGCCGGTGGACGAGCTCGCCGCCATGGTCGGGCCGAACTTGCAGCGCTACTTCACCGGCGACCTGCCGTTCAGCTGAGCGCATGAACAGAAGTCCCACCCGTCATCCCGGCGTGGGGTGTGGGGGGGGGCACCACGAGTGGGGGGGTTAGGGCGGAAAAAAAACCCCGCAGACCTGGGGGGGAGATG
>NZ_JBHXVO010000024.1:16560-125385 GCF_042672265.1 Nocardia sp. NPDC127526
GCAATCCGCGCCGCCCCGCCCCGCCGGGGGGGGGGGGGGCGCACAACACCCCCGGGGCAACCCGGGACCCCGCGCCGCCCCACCCCCCCCCCCGGGTGCACCCCCCCAAAACCCACGCCGGAATGACGAGGGGGAATCTTCGACCGGGCGCTCAGCAGGGACGTCAGCCCTGGGCGATGAAGGATGTGTGTTCGAGGTCGGTGACCTTGCGGGCCTCGTCGGCCAGCAGCACCGGGATGCCGTTGTCGATCGGGTAGGCGATGCGCAGGCGCTGGTTGTAGAGCAGGCTGTCGCCGTTCTCGTCGCGCACCAGCAGCAGCGGGCCCTTGTCCTGCGGGCAGGCGAGCAGGCTCAGCAGGGTGGCGTCCAGGATTTCCTCCGACATGACCCTCAACCTACCGGGCCGCGCCGGAAGGCCGGGAATCGTGTGCGTCATGCGGGCCCTCGTGGGGATCACGGCGGAACGAGATGTGCCGGTGCCCGAAGAAGGTCACCGCCGCGACCAGGCCCATGACCACCACGGCGGCCGGCTCCTCGGGAGCGTGGAACACCGAGACCACGAATTGCAGCAGCACCATATTGAGCACCATGCCGACCGAGTTCACGCCGACGAACGCCACGAAGTCGCGCAGCACCTTCCCGCGCACCCGGAACACCAGCGTGCGATGCAGCACGAAGGCGATGACGATGCTGATGCAGTAGGCCAGCACCACCGACAACGCCGCGGCGATGTCCTTGGACACGGCCCCGTCCAGGATCTTCAACCACATGATGGTCAGGGCCATACCGAGCAGCGTGTTGAACCCGCCGACGAGCGCGTAGGCGACTTCTTGCCGCCGCACCAACCGCAACAGCGGACCCGGAGGAGCCTCGACCGGCTCGCCTTCCTCCGGCAGCACGGAGTTCGCGCGCGGCTCGAGGGCGGCGGATGGTGATACCTGTCGGGCGGCGGAAGCGTTCGACCGCACGGCGTCCCGGTCGGGCGCGGGTTCGGCGAGCGAGCGGTCCAGTTCCGTCACGATGCCGTGCCCACCAGTTCGCGGTCGGGCGAGCCGTTTCCGTCCGCGGTGACGGGGGCTCCCTCGTCGCGGCGGCGCGAGCGGATCCAGAGCCATTGCAGCACGCCCACTCCCGCCAGACCGGCCGCGGCGGAGGCGAGGCCGATCTTCCAGCCCGGCGGACGCCAGGAGACCTCGAGTTCGGCATTGCTGGTGCCCGCCGGAATGTCCACGGCGACGAAGGAATTCGCGACCGTGGTGAACGGGATGGTCTTGCCGTTCAGGGTGACCCGGTATCCGGGCCAGCCCAGGCGCGCCAGGGTCAGGCGGCCGCCGGATTCGGAGCTGACGCGCACCCGGCTCGTCTCATCGGTCTCCCCCAGCGAGGTGGCGGTGACATTGTGCGCGTCGCCGATGCGGCCGTTCACGGTGGAGATGAGGCCGTTGTCGCGCTCGAGCACCCAGATGTACTTCTCGTGGCCGGGCACATCGACGAAATGCCAACCCGCCGGGGCCGGTTGGTTGCCGGCATCGGGGAACATGGCCTTCTGCAAGACGACTCTGTCGATGAGCATCAGATCGACCAGGGTGCGGCCGGTGCTGGGCTCGGGGGCGAACATGCGGCGGTAGGCATCCGGGCAGACGCTGCCGTCCCAGCGCATGCACAGCATTTCGCCGAAGTAGAAGTGCCCGTTGGGCGTATAGCCGTTGACGTAGTCGAGCTCGAGATCCTTGGCGTAGTTGCCCCACGCCAGCGAGCCGTACGCGCCCTGCAGGCTCTTCTCGGCCGGCTGCACCAGGCCGCGATCGCTGAGCTGCAAGGTGGTGCCGGTATCGAACTTGGGGAACGCCGCCCGCGCCTCCTGCCGGTTGGCGGGCAGGTCCCAGGACATGATGTTCGGATTCGCCGCGAGCACCTGGAAGTACGCGATGGGGACCATGGCGCCGATGGTCAGCAGCACCGCCGCCGCCGTGCCCTTGGTGCGGCCCAGATACACCACACCGGCCACCAGCACGGCCACCACGACCGCGGACAGCACATGCCACACCACATCGTGCGGATCGGCGGAGAAGGTGCGCACCCACAGCAGCAGGATGAGGACACCGGCGGCGATAGCGCGGTTACGCCAGTCCCGTACCGTGCCGAAGCGGCCCAGCAGCACGCACACCAGCACCAGCAGGCCCAGCGCCAGCATGGGCAGCACGCGGGCGGGCCAGCGCAGCGGGCCGATGGTGCCGGGACCGGCGGTCCACATGAGCATCATGATGGCGAACAGTGCGATGGAGACGAGCTGCTTCCAGTGCTCGCGCGCGGCCTTCCAATCGATGAAGGCCAGCGCCGGGATCAGGAACCAGGCGATGTAGACCATGGGCAGCGGCTGCACGTAGCCCCACCAGGAACTGAACGCGGGCAGCGTGCTGGGCAGGCTGGCATTCAGCGATTCCGACCACGGGACGGTGAGGAACTGGTCGTTATTGATCTGGGCGGTGCCGCGCCAGCTCACCTTGGCCGACAGCATGCTGGGCAGGAAGGTGAGCAGACCGGCCAGGCCCGCGCACACGGCGGCGGCGGTCAGCTTGGCCAGCGGCAGCCAGGCGGCTTTCCCGCGCACCACCAGTTCGCCCACCGCGACGGCGACGAGCATGAGCGCGGCCTCCACGGCCGGGAACACGTACTGCACCGAGATGGCCAGGTACAGGAAGACGAAGACCGGGATCGGGCCGCTCTGTCCGCGTGCGTAGCGCACCGAGGAGGCCCACGCGTGGATCATCCACGCGGTGCCGGTCATGGCGGTGGCCCAGCTGGCCGAATCGAAGAACAGGAAGAAGCCGCTGAAGGGGAAGGCCACGCCGGCGGCGGCGGCCCATTCGGGGCGGCTGCCGTAGGCCAGGCAGACGCGGTAGACGCCGAGTGCGGCGATGATCGCGAAGACGAGCTTCACGATGGTGGCGTAGACGGCGAGATTGGGCACCGAGGGCGCGATCAGATCGATCAGCAGCTGCGGCGGGTTGAAAAGGCCCGCTTCCTCATTGGTGTAATTGCCCGACATCCACTGTTCCGGAGCCAGCAGCGGGAAATGCCCGTCGCGGAAGGCGCGCCCGAACATGACCCACAGTCCGGTGTACTGGGATTCGGTGTCATCGGTGAAGAAGTGGCGGGGATTGGCCAGCAATACCGCGAGATAGCCGAGCGCCACACCGATCGCGGTGACGACGCCCCAGCGGATTTTCTCTCGCCTCGCCGAGCGCTCCCTGGGCTCGGAATCGGTGGACTCGGCCACCTTCGAAACTGCACTTTCCACCACGAGTTCCAGACCCTACAGGGGCGAGCCCGGCGATGGCATGGGCCCGCCTGTTACGCGCGCCGCGGCGGGCGCGAGGATGATGTTGTGATGACCTGCTGCGCCGATTGCCGCGACCTGCACCGTGTTAGAGTTTCCCGCGGCTCGGGCTCTGTTGTTCAGCGAGGAGTTCCGGCACGCACCGTCATCGAAAGTCGATTGAGCTGATGCCGATTCCGTCCGAAAGCACGTACCGGTCCGATACGACCGAGTCGCGCGAATACCGCGGCCCCGCCGGGCAGACGCGGGTGCATGCCGTTTCCGTGGTCGTTCCGGTGTATCGCGGTGAGGAGACCATCGGTCCCCTCGTCGCCGAATTGGACAAATTGGGCGGGCCCATGACCTCCCCCGGGGGCGCGGCCTACCGGGTGGACGAGATCATCCTGGTGCACGACCACGGGCCGGATCGCTCCGATGTGGTGCTGCAGGAGCTGGCCGAGACCTATCCGCAGGTGCGGGTGGTGTGGATGAGCCGCAACTTCGGGCAGGACGCCGCCACCATCGCCGGCATGGCGGCCGCGCGCGGCGACTGGACCGTCACCATGGACGAGGACGGCCAGCACGATCCGGCCTTCATCGGGGACTTCCTGGACGCGGCGCTGAATCAGCGGGCCGATCTGGTGTACTCCAAGCCCACCAACACCCGCCCGCACGGCTTCCTGCGCAATATCACCTCGCGGGGCGCGAAGATCGTGCTCGCGACGCTGTTCGCCTTCCCGGATTCCACCCGGTTCGAGAGCTATCGGCTGATCCGCGGCGATATCGCGCGGCAGCTGGCCGAGGTCGCCTCCAATGGCGTGTACCTGGATGTGGCGCTGACCTGGGTGGTCGGCGAGGTGGCGCAGGTGCCGGTGCAATTGCGCGCCGAGGGGCGCGAGGAGTCCGGGTACAACTACCGGCGGCTGTTCTCGCTGTTCTGGAAGATGGTGCTGTGCAGCGGAACTCGCGGCCTGCGGCTGGTGAGCCTGCTCGGGGTGTCGATCGCCCTGGGCGGTGCGGTCATGGCCGGCTGGGTGGTGTGGCACGCGCTCACCGACAGCGGCACCGATCCCGAGGGCTGGGCGTCACTGATGATGGTGCTGCTGCTCTGCTCGGGCGCGATCTTGTTCTCCCTCGGCCTGATCGCCGAGTATCTCGGGGTGGCCCTGCACGTGCTCGTCGGCAAACCGCTGTACCTGACGGTGGATTCGCCGACGCCGCGCCCGGAACAGCCCCGCCGGTATCAGCACGACGACGCAGCGACCAGGGGGATCGACCCGAGTGAGCACTGACCGCATCATCTTCAGCCGCCCGTTCCGCGCATCGAAGGAACTGGCGAACGTCGGGGCGGTCCTGTCCTCGGACCACAGCCACGGCGACGGCCCGTTCACCGCGGCCGCCACCGCCAAGCTGCGCGACATCACCGGCGCGCCGTACGCGCTGCTCACCACCTCGTGCACGCACGCGCTCGAAATGGCCGGGCTGCTACTGGAACTCGGGCCCGATGACGAGGTGATCGTGCCCAGTTTCGCGTTCACCTCCACCGCGACCGCCATGGCGCTGCGCGGGGCGACGGTGGTGTTCGCGGATATCGACCTGGAGACCGGCAATATCGATCCGGAGTCGGTGGCGGCGGCGATCACGCCCAAGACCAAGGCCGTGGTGATCATTCACTACGGCGGCGTCGGCGCGGATATGGAACGGCTGCAGCAGCTCGCGGACGCGCATGGCATCGCGCTCATCGAGGACAATGCGCACGGCCTGGGCGGCAAGTGGCGCGGCCGGCTGCTGGGCACCATCGGCACGGTCGGCGCGCTCAGCTTCCACGACACCAAGAACGTGCACTGCGGTGAGGGCGGCGCGCTGCTGCTCACCGAT
This sequence comes from Nocardia sp. NPDC127526, assembly GCF_042672265.1. Classification (NCBI taxonomy): domain Bacteria; kingdom Bacillati; phylum Actinomycetota; class Actinomycetes; order Mycobacteriales; family Nocardiaceae; genus Nocardia; species Nocardia sp. NPDC127526. The sequence continues at coordinate 21,758 of NZ_JBHXVO010000024.1, forward strand.
GAAATCCTCATGGCGCGTGCGGAAATCGTGCGCGAGAAGGGCACCGACCGGGCCCGCTTCCTGCGCGGCGCGGTGGACAAGTACTCCTGGCAGGACATCGGCTCCAGCTACCTGCCCAGCGAACTCAATGCCGCCGTCCTCGACGCGCAGCTCGAGGAGTTCGACACCATCCAGGCCAACCGGCACCGGGTGTGGAACACCTACGCCGCTGGCCTGCCGGAATGGGCCGCCCGCAACGACGTCCGGCTCATGACGGTCCCCGCCGACCGCGACCACACCGCGCACCTGTACTACCTGCGCGTCCCCACCGAATCCCGCCGCGACGACCTCATCGCCCACCTTGCGGGCCAAGGCATCTCGGCCCCGTTCCACTACATCCCACTGGACTCCAGCCCCGCCGGCCTCAAACTCGGCCGCACCCCCACGCCCTGTGTGCGCAGCGCCGAGTTCTCCGGAACCGTTGTGCGCCTGCCGCTTTGGCCCGGGCTCACCGAGGAGCAGCTCGCCCGCGTCATCGACGGGGTCACCAGCTTCACCGTCTGACCGATCGGGTCGTCGCCCGACCCGATCGCGCGCATTTTCACCCCCGTGACGTCGACGCACGTCCCCCTCCTTGCATATACGTATACTTCTACTTATAGTGAGTTCTACGTATACATCTACTTATAGCCACACTGTGGCCGTGACCCGAGGAGCGCAGACATGCCCACCTTCCAGACCCCGGACCCGATCACCCTCACCGTCGAGGTACTCAGCGGCAACGTCACGGTGATCGCCTCCGACCGCACCGACACGGTCGTCGAGGTCCGCCCGGCCAACCCCGCCAAGAAGGACAGCGTCCGCGCCGCCGAGCAGACCCAGGTCAACTTCACCGGCGGCCACCTGGCCGTGACGACGCCGAAAGGCTGGCGCACCTACAGCCCCTTCAGTGGCAACCCCTCGGTCGACGTCACCATCGAGGTCCCCACCGCCTCCCGCCTGAACGCCACCACCGCCCTCGGCCGCCTCCTCGGCAGGGGTGAACTGGGCGAGTGCACCCTCGCGGTCTCCTCCGGCGACATCATCGTCGAACAGGCCCTCGATTCGGTCACCGCCACCACCGCCCAGGGCGACATCCGCATCGGCGAAGCCACCCGAGGCACCCTCCGCCTCGAAACCTCCATGGGCGAGCTGGAAATCGGCATCCACCCCGGCAGCGCCGCCCGCCTCCAGACCAACACCCTGCACGGCAACGTCCAGAACATCACCCACCCCGTCCCCCAGGACACCAAGAACACCGTCGAGGTCTACGCCCGAAACTCCTACGGCAATATCATCATCCGCCCCGCCACCGCCGCCTGACCCCCTCCCCCACGCTACCGCCGCGTCGGCGGCTCGGCGGAGGTGGCCAAGGCGTTGTAGACCCAGTTGTGGGCCTGGCCCACGGTGATTCGCGGGCTGAGGAACTTTGCTGTCAGGGTCCAGTAGCGGTGAATGCGCGGGTTGGCGTCGGTTGCATCGGCCAGGAGGTGCTTGCGGTAGTGCGGGGTGTCGCGGTAGCCCCGGGCGGTTGCGTGAGCGGTAACGAAGCGGTCGAGTTCGGGGCCGCTGCGGGGGTGGGTGCCTTCGGATACGTGGGGAACGACGTCGGTCATTACGTCGCCTACCTCGGCGTAGAGTTTTCGGCAGTCGCGGATCAGCTCTGGCTGGGATCGCCAGAGTTGCTGTCGCACGGCGGTGTTCAGTTCGGGGTCGGCGGCGAGGGTGGCCAGTTCGGCGTAGGCGACGACGTCGTCGACGGAGGGGTCGGCGGGGGGCTCGGGGACGTTCCAGCCGACGTAGATGTCGATGTCGCCGCGTGGGATGGGGGTGAGGATGCGGTGCCAGAAGTGCACGAGGGAATCATGTGCGGCGCCCCCGTCCTGGGCGGCGGCCAGCATGGCGAGGCGGGTGGGGCGCTGCGCCGGAGTGGCCGCCTCGATCGCATGGAGGGATGCTCGACGCCAGGACAGGGATCTGAATTCGAGGTCGAGTCGGGCGCTTTCGGCGGTGATGGCCTCGGCGATCGACTGGTTTCCGTGCAGCACATCGGTTATCGGGCCAAGCCCGAGACCGAGGGCACGTAAACGCCGGATCAGGAGTAGTCGTTCGGTGGCGGCGGCGGGATCGAACATGCGATGACCGCCCGCGCTGCGCTGGGATTCCAGAATGCCTTCGTCGCAGTAGAACCGGATTGTCCGCACCGCAAGTCCGGTGCTGCGCGCCAATTCTCCGATGCTCACGAGCGCATCGGCTTGTGTGTCGTCTGTCACAACCTCTTGAACCTCCACCCCGGTGGAGCGCTTAGCGTACCGGCGTACTGCGGATGTGATTACAGAGGAGAGTGATTCGTGACTACCACGCGGGAAGAGATCATCGCCGGCATTGCGGAGATCGTCGAAGAGGTGACGGGTATCGAGGCCGCCGAGGTGACGGCCGAGAAGTCGTTCGTCGACGACCTGCAGATCGACTCGCTGTCGCTGGTGGAGATCGCCGTCCAGCTGGAGGACAAGTACAGCGTGAAGGTCCCCGACGAGGACCTGGCGAGTTTGAGAACCGTCGGCGACGCGGTCGCCTACGTCCAGCGGATGGAGTCCCAGGAGCCGGAGCTCGCCGCGGAGATGGAGGCGAAATTCAAGGAATCCCACTCGAATTGATATGTGAGGCCCCCGATCCGCCAGTAATCGGGGGTCTTGCGCGCGAAGACATGTGAAACGACATCGACCGGGAACTGGTGGCGGCAAAGCCCGAGAAGGGTCCGCCACCAGTTCCCGGTCGATGATGTTTCAGATTGAGATGCGTGCCTGGACGGCTCGCGAGTGCTGATGGTCAGGCGGGTGTTGAGCCGTTTGTCTTGCGGGAGACGGGATTTGCCTGGTGGGTGGCGATGGTGGCGAGGACTCCGCTCAGCCAGGGGGTGTAGCGCTCCGGGGTGGTGTCGATCTCGGCGGGGAGCGTTTCGGGGTGGACCCAGGAGATGGCTTCGACCTCATCGGGATTCGGGTGGGGGGTGGTGCCGTTGAGGTGGCCGATGAGGACGTGGTCGTATTCGAATTCGACTCGGCCGGTATGGGGGTCCGAGGCCTGGTAGGTGAAGGTGCCGATTTCGGTGAGGTCGGCGGACAGGCCCAGTTCCTCGTGGAGGCGGGTCGAGGCGGCTTCCACCACGGATTGACCGGGGGCCGGGTGGCCGCAGCAGGTGTTGGTCCACAGCAGCGGGAAGCGGGTTTTCACGCCGGCTCGCTGTTGCAGGAGGACTCGGCCGGCATTGTCGAAGAGCAGGACCGAGAAGGCTCGGTGCAGGCGACCCGGCGCGGTGTGGGCCGCCGCCACCGACAGCGATCCGGCCGCGTGGCCCTGCTCGTCGACGAGTTCGACGAGCAGGGTTTCACGGTCGATCGCCGGGGTGGCGTCGGAGGCGGTGGGGGTGCCGGTCACCTACCCACCTTATCGGCGGTGATCATGAGGTATTGGAAGCTGCCCTCCTTGTACGAGGTCAGGAAGGGTTTTTCCACGCCGGTGGCCAGTTCGGAGTGGGTGCGCAGCTCCCAGTAGGGGATGGTGTCGGGGGTGAGGTCGCGGACCGCGATCGGCACCAGATTGTTGGCGGCGAGGGCCTTGAAGTACTCGCTGCGGGGGTGGATGTTGCAGCCGTAGTGGGCGTCGATCCAGCTCACCGAGGCCGAGCGGGCGCCGAAGACGTCATTGGAGCAGCCGGTGATGCAGACGTAGCGGCCGCCCGGTTCGAGCAGGCGGGAGAACTCGGCGAACAGCTCGAAAAGGTCCACGTACATGGTGGTCTCATTGGTCCAGATGCCGCGCTTGGAACCCGAGTCGAAACCGGTTTCGAGCATGTTCTTGAAGTGGAACCGCACCTTCTCCGAGACGCCGCGCTCGCGGGCCTGATCATTGGCGAAGCCGACCTGGTATTCGGAGATGGTGACCCCGTCCACCCGGCAGCCGAAGCGCTGATTGGCCATGAAGCTGGTGCCGCCGCGCCCGGACCCGCCGTCCATCAGCTGATCGCCGGGCCGCACGTCGCCGAGCTGATCGAGCAGCGCGTCGGCCTGTGCGGTCTCCAGCCGGTGCAGTTCCTTGACCAGCCGATCCTGCCGGGTCTCCTCCGGGCCTTCGAGCACGGACAGGTCGGGTGCGCCGATGCCGTAGTGATGGTGGTAGAGCCCGTCCACCTCCCCGAGCTTGGTGTTGACGCGATCATCGTTGGGATTGTTGTTCCAGTACGCGGCCACCGATTTCTGATATTCGGTGCGCAGCACACCATCGGTCTCGGTCTGTGGCTCGAGCACGGTCATGGCGGTAGATCCTCTCGATTAGTCGTTGTATCGGCGGCTGTCGGCATGCCAGGCGCGGTTGCCGCCCATCCATGCCCACAGCCCGCCCAGGAAGCGGCGCAGTTCCGGGGATCCGGTGGCGGCCAGCGCGCCGGCTTCGGCTTCGAAGCGGTGCACCAGTTCGTCGTGCACCGCGGCGGTGCGCTGCACCGCTTCCCGCCGCGAGCACTTCTCCTCCGCCGCCAGCACCGTCGGCAGATTGAATTCCCTGCCGTTGGAAAGGTCCTCGCGCGCCATGGAGTACAGGTCGTTCACCATCTGGCTGGCCAGGGCCGCGGTGGTCACCACCCGCCGCACGCGCGGATCGGCGTACTCCGGGGCCGGTAGTTCGTAGCCGCCCACGGCGTCGAGCGGGGCCATGCACGGCAGGAAACTGTGCGGCTGCCGGTTGAGCAGATATTCCCACACCGGCGGCATGCGCTTCGCGGCCCGCCAGCCGGCTTCCGCGCCGAGCGCGATGAACCAACCGGCGATCTCGGTCCGCAATCGCGCCACCTGGGTGGGCGAGGCGAACTGCGCCAGATGCTCGAAGGAGGTCCGGAAGGCCCGCAGAATCGGATCGCTCTGCATGGCCTGCTCCACCTGCACCTGATACCGCGTCGGCAGATGTACGGGATCCATTGCCGCGGCGGCCAATTCGAGCCGCGGCCCGAGTTCGGCCTCCGGCGTGGACTTGGATCCGTCCGGTGCGATGTCGCTGGCGTCCTCCTCGCAGTAGTAGTCGTCCACCGACCACTCCGTCACCGCGCATTTGGCGGCCGCGAGCAGGCGATCAGCGTCATCGCAGTCCGGATGCGCCAGCATTATCAGACGCCCGAAGTCGGCCTTGCGCAGATCATCGAGGCGTCCTTCGTACAGCCCGATCTCCTTGGCCCAGGCGATGATTCCTTCGTTCACCGCCTCCGCCAGCACCGGATCGTCCCGCACCGGCGGCGGGCAGTACAGCGCCGGGATGGCCCGGCCCTCCGGTTGCTTGCGCTGGGTGGAGGATGTGCCGACTCCCGTGGGGCCCTGGGCGATCCGCCGCGCCGGAGCTTCCGATTCGGGATCGGCCGGGGCCGGGACGATCTGCCGCAACAGCGCCGACTCGGTCCCGATCCCACTGGGGGAAAGCGGAATTCGAGACTTTTCCGGAACCTGACGGGCGGCGAGCGCAGCGGCCGCCGCGATGATATCGGTGGATGGCAGGTTGATCCGCAGGCTCGCGGCGCCGAGCCCGCTGGGCCCGATGAGCCGCTTGGGCGCGTGCGCCTCGGCGGCATCCGATTCGCCGATCCGTGGATCATCCAGCGGGGCGCCGGGTTCCACACTCTCCGGGACGGTGAGGACGACCGGCGCCGCGGGATCGAAATTCTTCAGCAGCTCCGCGACGGCCGCCGCCACCTCGTGGGTGGCGGGCGGCGCGGCGGCGCGAGAGAGCACCGACATGGTGTGCTCCGATCAGTCGGACTGCCGGGCGACCAGCACATTGTCGAGAATGCCGAGCGCATCGGGGACCAGGACGGCGGCCGAGTAGTAGCAGCTGACCAGGTAGGAGATGATCGATTGATCGTCGATGCCCTTGAACCGGACGTTCAGGCTGGGCTCGTACTCGTCCGGAATGCCGATCTGGTGCAGGCCGATGACGCCCTGATCCTTCTCGCCGGTGCGCATGGCCAGGATGGAGGTGGTCTGGGTGTCGCTGACCGGGATCTTGCCGCACGGGAAGATGGGGACGCCGCGCCAGGCGGGCACGCGATGGCCGTCGATCTCCACCGGGTCCGGGTAGAGCCCGCGCTTGTTGCATTCCCGGCCGAAGGCGGCAATGGCCTTGGGGTGCGCCAGGAACAGCTTGGTGCTGCGCCGCATGGACAGCAGTTCGTCCATATCGTCCGGGGTGGGCGCGCCGGATTCGGAGTAGATGCGCTGTTTGAGATCGCAGTTGTGCAGCAACCCGAAGTCGGGATTGTTCACCAGGTCGTATTCGCGTCGCTCGTACATGGCCTCGATGGTCAGCCGCAGCTGCTGTTCGATCTGGTCCATCGGATCGTTGAACAGATCGGCGACGCGGGTGTGCACCCGCAGCACGGACTGCGCCAGGCCGAGTTCGTATTCGCGGGGCCGCTCGTCGTAGTCGACGAAGGTGCCGTCGAGCATGGGCTCACCGGAATGGCCTGAGGAGACCACGATTTCGGCCTCGCCGTATTTGTTCTGCGGCCGGGACGGCGCGGCGGCGACGGCATCCAGATGTTGCTGCAGCGCGGGTACGTTCCCGGTCACCTCGTCGAGGGTTTGCCGGGTCAGCACCAGCATGGTCACCGGGGTGACGGCCTTGACGGTGACCGGCCAGAAACCGGACGACTCGGTCAGCATCTCGTCGCCGAAGTAATCGCCGCCCGCCAGCATGCCGAGTTTGGTGGTCTCGCCGTATTCGCCGGTGCCGATCTTGGAGAGTTTGCCGTGCACGATCAGCATGACCTGATCCATGGGGTTGCCGAATTCGGCGACCACGGTGCCCGGCGCCAGATCGCGCTGTTCGAAACGCTGCGCGAGGGCCGACAGGGCCTCTTCATCGTCGAAGCCGCGCAATTCGGGCAATTCTTGCAATTCGAGCGGGATGACCCGGGCATTCGGGCCATCGATGACGAATTCCACCTCGCCATTGCCGACGGTGTGGGTGAGCCGGCGGTTGACTCGGTAGATACCACCTTTCACCTGCACCCACGGCAGGCTGCGGGTCAGCCATCGGGAGCTGATGCCCTGCATCTGGGGTTCGGATTTGGTGGTGTGCGCCAGCTGGTGAGCGGCAGCGGTGCTGAGTGATTTGCGTTGGCCGTTAGTGGTTGTCTGGGTGGGCATTTCGATGGTCATGCTGCGGTCCTCACCTCGAAGGGGCCACCGCACAAGGAAAGCGGTGAAGCCACGTCGATACAGCAGGCCGGAATTGGCCTGCGAAAACTAGTGATTTGAGTGAAAGAACAAGCGCGACAGTGCGTTCCAGCGATACCGATGGTAGGTCGCAGCGTTGTGAATCGCAGCGAAACCGCATAAACAGAATGACTGGCACATAGCCATTGCGACACCGGAGAGCTTCGCCGCACTGGCAGCATCGCCCGCATGCCCCTGAACCGTTCGGTATGACACGCATGTCGACCAGGTTTCCGTCAGTCACTGGACAGCGTTCGCAGGTTCACACCAATTTCCGACCGGTCGGATTCAAAGCGGCAGCCCGTACGGTCGGTCCCGGGGTAGCCCGCATGGTGCTGGTCACAAGCGCCCCGCAGTAGGCTGACCCTATGGGAAGCTCGTCAGGCCGCGTTGGGGCGGATAGCGCAGGTCACGAGCAGGGTAGGTCTGGGAGCAAAGCCGTGAAATTCAATACGAAGTCCGTTGTGGGGCCGATGCAGCGCCTGGTGGCGACTGCGCAGAACGGGCTCGAGGTGATCCGGTTCGGGGGGCTGGTTCACGACATCGAATCCTCGCCGTACGAAATCGTCGAGCGTAAGCGCATGTACCGGCTGCGCCACTACTTCCCGGACGACACCAGCGTCGACCGTCCGGTCGTGGTGCTGGTGCCGCCGATCATGGTCACCGCCGAGATCTGGGACGTGAACGGCCGGGACGGAGCGGTCGGCATTCTGCAGCGCGCCGGAATCGACTGCTGGGTCGTCGATTTCGGTTCGCCGGCCGTGGAGGAAGGCGGCTGGGATCGCGATCTCGCCGACCACGTCCTCGCGGTCAGCAGCGCCATCGACACCGTCCACGAGCTGACCGGTCGCGGCGTGCACCTGATGGGCTATTCGCAGGGGGGCCTGTTCGCCTATCAGACCGCCGCCTACCGCTTCGGCAAGGGCGTGGAGTCCATCGTCACCTTCGGCAGCCCGGTGGACGCCGTGGCGGGCATGCCGTTCGGGCTGCCGCACGGGCTGGCCTCCGATATGGCCGACTTCCTCAGCGATCATGTGCTGAACCGGCTGCCGATCACCGATTCCATGGTGCGGCTGGGCTTCCAGGCGCTGGATCCGGTCAAGACCGCCAAGGCGCGCCTGGACTTCCTGCGCCAGCTGCACGACCGCGAGGCGCTGCTGCCGCGTGAACGCCAGCGCCGATTCCTGGAAGCCGAAGGGTGGCTGGGCTATCCGGGCCCCGCGCTCACCGATCTGCTGCAGCAGTTCGTCAAGCACAATCGAATGATGCTGGGCGGCTTCGTCATCCGCGACCAGGTCATCTCACTGGCGGAGATCCGCTGCCCGATACTGGCTTTCGTCGGCGAGGTCGACGATATCGGCCAGCCCGCCGCCGTGCGCGGCATCCGCCGCGCCGCGCCGCATGCCGAGGTGTACGAAGCCAGTTTGGTGGCAGGGCATTTCGGCCTCGTCTCCGGTTCCACCGCCACCCGCCAGACCTGGCCGCTGGTGCGTGAATGGGTGAACTGGCTCAGCGGCCGCGGCGAGCTGCCCGAGGAGATCGAGCCCATGAACGATCATGTCGCCCGCAAGCGGCCCAGCTCCGCCTTCACCCGAGCCGTGCACGCCATCGGCAGCCTCGCCGAGGCCGGGGCCGGGCTGGGCAAGGCCGTGGAGGGCGTGGCCGGGCAGACCCTGCGCGGCACCGTCGAGCTGACCGGCGAGGCGGCCCGCGCGCTGCCGCGACTGACCCGGCTCGGCATGATCCAGCCGCACACCCGCATCTCGCTGGGCCGCCTGCTGGCCGAGCAGGCGCGGCGGAGCCCGAATCAGGATCTGTTCCTGTTCGAGGATCGCGTGCACACCCAGGCGGCGGTCAATCAGCGCATCGACAATGTGGTGCGCGGGCTCATTTCCGTCGGCGTGCGCCCGGCCACCCGGGTGGGCGTCGTCATGGAGACGCGGCCCAGCGCGCTGGCCGCCATCGCGGCCCTCTCGCGCCTGGGTGCGGTGGCGGTGCTGCTCGCGCCCGGCAGCGAACTGCCCAAGGCGGTCGAGCTGACCGGCACCAAGCTGCTCATCGCTGACCCGGAGAACCTCCGGGCCGCGGCCGCCACCGGCACCCGCGTGCTGGTGCTCGGCGGCGGGGAATCCCGCGAGCTGGACATTCCGGCGGGCTGCGATGTCACCGATCTCGAGCAGATCGATCCCGCTCAGGTGACGCTGCCCGCCTGGTACCGCCCCAATCCGGGCCTGGCGCGCGAGCTGGCGTTCATCCTGGTGACCGGCACCGGGCATCGCTTCGACGTCAAGCACGTCACCAACCACCGCTGGGCGCTGTCCGCCTTCGGCACCGCCTCGGCCGCCGATCTGGGCCGCCGCGACACCGTGTACTGCCTTGCGCCGCTGCATCATTCGTCCGGGCTGCTGGTGAGCCTGGGCGGCGCGGTGGCGGGCGGCAGCCGGATCGCGCTGGCCCGCTCCTTGGATCCCGCGCAGTTCGCCGCGGAGGTGCACCGCTACGGCGTCACCGTAGTCACCTACACCTGGACCATGTTGCGCGACATCCTCGATGCCGACACCTTCCCCAATGGGCTCCCGCATCCGATCCGCCTGTTCATCGGGTCCGGCATGCCCGCGGGGCTGTGGCGGCGCACCGAGGAGCGGTTCGAGCCCGCGCGCGTGCTCGAGTTCTACGCCTCCATCGAGGGAGATGTGGTGCTGGCCAATGTGCTCGGCGCCAAGATCGGCAGCAAGGGCCGGCCGGTGCCCGGCACCGCCCGCGTCGAACTCATCGCCTACGACCCGACCACCGACGAAATCCTGGTCGAGGACTCGGGTTTCGCGCGCCGCTGCGCGGACAACGAAGTGGGACTGCTGATCGGCACCACCACCGACACCGTCGACCTGTCCGCGGGCGGCCTGCGCGGCGTCTTCGCCCCCGGTGACGCCTGGATGCCGACGGAGAACCTCTTCCGCCGCGACAGCGACGGCGACTACTGGCTCATGGACCGCCGCGACACCGTCATCCACACCCCGCGCGGGCCGGTGTTCACCCAGCCCATCGTCGACATCCTCAACGACATCACGGCCGTGGATATGGAAGTCGCGTACGGGCTGCAAGCCGGCGACCGCTGCCTCGCGGTCGCGGCCGTGAGCATTCGCGACGGCTTCCGCCTGGATTCCAAGGACGTCACCGAGGCGGTCCGAGCCCTGGCCCCCGACCAGCGCCCCGACCTCGTCTATGTCGTGGACGACATCCCGCGCAGCTCCACCTTCCGGCCCTCCACCCGCGCCGTCCAAGCCGCGGGCGGTCCGGTGCCCGGAGACCGAACCTGGTGGTACAACCGCGAATTGGAGTCCTACGAGGTGCTGACCCCCGACCTGGCACAGCGTTTGTCCCTCTGAACAGCCGATTCCCGGCCGCCGAAATCCGTTCACGAAACGGTCACGATCGGCACGGTGGAATAGCTCCCGAGCGGGTCGCCGAAACGGCAACCCACCCGAATGAGAGGACTACCGATGTCGATCGTGAAGAAGGCTCTGGGCGCTTCCGTCATCGCCCTGGGCGCCGTGGCCCTGGTCGCCGCCCCCGCCAACGCCGAGGAACTGCAGGTGGACGGCAACTACGCCACCGTCGACGCCTGCGCCGCTGACGGCAACGGCGGCAGCTTCGAAGCCGGCGGCGTCCAGCTGCGCGGCGAGGACGGCTGGCAGTGGCGCTGCGACCAGGGCGCCGACGGCCTGTGGTACATGACCATCTTCCGCTGATAGAGCGTCGCACCGAGCCGGTGCGAAATATCGCCGACCGGGAACTGGTGGCGGCCCCTTCTCGGGCTTTGCCACCACCAGTTCCCGGTCGATGTCGTTTCACATCCTGCGCACGATTCGGGGCGTCAAACCTCGTCGGCTGGTCGGAAGGTGTTGGCGCTGTTGGGGGTTCGAGGAAGTTGGTCGGGTGGATGTGCGGTAGGTTGCGGGTCGTGGCCGAGCTTGGACCCGTGGGTTGGCCGCCTGCCCCGATCAGGACTCAGCGGCTTGTGTTGCGGGAGTCCGAGGCTCGGGATCGGGCGGCGTTTATCGAGTTGTTCGCTTCGGCGGAGGTGGGGGCCTATCTGGGTGGCCCTCGGGGGCGGGATGAGCTCGAGCGGACGGTGGGTGAGGTGCCTGGTCGGCGGCCGGGGGTGTTCGTGGTTGCGCTCGAGGGGGCGATGATCGGTATGGTCACGCTTGATCGGCGGGACGGTGAGCGTCCGGGGCATGTTCGGCCGGAGGGTGGGGAGGCCGAGTTGGGTTATATGTTTCTGCCAGAGGCTTGGGGGTTCGGGTATGCGGCCGAGGCGTGCGCGGCGGCGCTGGGCTGGTTCGCCGACGAGGTTCCGGGAGAACCGGTGGTGCTGACCACTCAGACTGCCAATAGCCGGTCGATTCGGGTCGCGGCGAAGCTGGGGTTCATCGAGGTCGAGCGGTTCGAGGAGTTCGGGGCCGAGCAGTGGTTCGGCGTGTGGGGCGCGGGGAAGGAAGTGCATCGAGCCTCGTGAGCAAACCCTCGCTGGCTAGTGAGTTCCATTGTCCCGCTGGGCTTTGCGCTTGGCTCGGGCCATTCGCAGGAGGTAGGACGGGGGTTGGGGGGATCCAGCCCAGTTGGGCGGCTTGGCCCAGGTCGTCGCGGTTGGCCCAGTGTTCGATTACTTTGCCGTCGGCGATGCGGAGCCAGTGGGATTGGGTGACGGCGAAGGTTTTGCCGGTTGGGGGGAAGACCTGGTCGACTTGGCCGTCTTCGCTGTAGACCACGAAGGGGCCGATGTGGCGGCCGTGCATGGTGGTGTGCAGGGCTACCAGGTCGCCGTCTACGACCGACGCTTCGATGGTGTGGTGCAGGTCGGCGTATGCGGCGCGGAGCCAGAGGGCGGTGGCGTGGTAGGCGGCGGGGCCGCGGCCTCGAGCGGCGGGGGGTTCGGTTTTGCCCTCGCGGTTGGTTGCGTCGGGGTGGATTATCGCGTCGAAGTCGGCGCGGTCACCAGTGGCCATGAGGTGGACCGAGCGGATCGCCAGGGCACGGGCGGTATCGGCCGCGGTTGGGGAAGGGGTGTCCATGGGGACCTCGCAATCGGGGGCGGGTGAGCTTGTCCCCTGGGTGTATCGACCGCGGCGGACTTTGCGTTCAATCCTTCAGCGGGGATCGAGGATGACTACGGGGATGGTGCGGTGGTCGGCGTTGCGCTGGTAGGAGTCGAAGGCGGGGAAGGCCGCGACGAAGCTAGGCCACAGGCGGTTTCGCTCTTCGTCGGTGGCGATGCGGGCGTGGACCGGGCGGACCTCGGCGCCGATCTGGACGGTGGTGTCGGGGTTGGCTCGCAGGTTGTGGAACCATGCCGGGTTGTCGGGCTGGCCGGCTTTCGATGCCACGACGGCCAGCAGGCCATTCTCCTGGTGGTAGATGACCGGGGAGGTTCTTGCGATGCCGGTGCGGGCGCCGACGTGGTCGAGCAGCAGGATGCGGGCGGCCGGCCAGCCGAGGATCCGGCCGCCGAGCCTGCCGTTCGACCAGCGGTACAGCGCCACATGGACTTTCGTCGACCGGCGGCCGAGGTAGCGGCCGCGCCGGTTCATACGCGCCGAGCCGGAAAGCACCAAATCGCCAAGAATCCCCACGGAATTCATTACACACGACGACCACGCGTCGTGCAGGCGGTCAGTGCTGGTACATGCCCTCGATCTCGGTGGCGAAGCGTTCGGCGATGACGTGGCGCTTGACCTTGAGGGTGGCGGTGAGTTCGCCGGATTCCTCGGTGAGGTCGCGGGCGAGGATGGCGAACTTCTTGATGGATTCGGCATGGGAGACGGTGCCGTTGGCATCGTCGATCGCCTGCTGGACCGCTGCCTGCAGGGCCGGATCGGTGCGGAGGTCGGCGATGGTCGCGGTCGCCGGTTTGGCATTGGCCGACTTCCAGGCCGTGAAGGCCTCCGGGTCGATGGTGATCAGCGCGGTGATGAAGGAACGGCCGTCGCCGACCACCACGGCCTGGGAGATCAGGGTGTGGGAGCGGATGCGGTCTTCCATCGGGCCGGGCGAGACGTTCTTGCCGCCGGCGGTGACGAGGAGATCCTTTTTGCGGCCGGTGATGGACAGGAAGCCGTCCTCGTCGATGGCGCCGAGGTCGCCGGTGCGCAGCCAGCCGTCGTGCAGGGCGGCGGCGGTGGCGTCGTCGTTGTGCCAGTAACCGGCGAAGACGACGCCGCCGGAGAGCTCGATCTCGCCGTCTTCGGCAATGCGAACCGCATTGCCGCCCAACGGCTGTCCCACGGTGCCGATCTTGATCGAGCCGGGCACGTTGACGCAGTGGGCGGCGGTGGATTCGGTCAGGCCGTAGCCCTCGTAGATCGGGACGCCGACGCCGCGGAAGAAGTGCCCGAGGCGCGGGGCCAGGGCACCGCCGCCGGAGATGGCGAATTCGCAGTCGCCGCCCAGGGCCGCGCGCAGCGGTGCGTACACCAAGCGGTCGCACAGTGCGTGCTGGGCACGCAGGAGCAGGCTCGGCGGACTCACGAATCCGCCCGTGTGATCCAGGTTCTCGCTCCACCGGATGGCGGTGCGCTCGGCGAAGCGGAAGACCGCGTCCTTGATCTTGCCGCCCTCGTGCGCCTTCTTGGCCGCACCGTCGCGCACCTTCTCGAACACCCGCGGCACACCGAGAATCGTGTGCGGGCGGAACCGCGTGAACTGTCCGGTAATGGTCTTGAAGTCGGCCCAGTGCGCCTGGGTCATCCCGCCTTCGAGGGCGGCCAGCGATACGGCCCGGGCCAGCACGTGCGCGAGCGGCAGGAAGGTGAGCATGCGCTGCCCGGGGCGGGCGACATCGCCGATGCTGGCCTTCAGGATGCCGCGCACCTCCGAGAGGAGGTTGCGGTGGGTGAGCATGCAGCCCTTCGGGCGGCCGGTGGTGCCGGAGGTGTAGACCAGCGAGGCGAGCCCGTCGGCGCGCAGCCCGCCGAGCCGCTCCCGCACCTCCTCGTCGGCGATGTTCGCGCCGTCGGCGATCAGCACGGCTTCGGCCCCGTCGTCGATGACCAGCAGGCGCCGCAGCGTTTCCGGCGCACCGTCGATCAGTTCCTTGTGCCGGGCCGTCTCCACCACCGCGAGCGCCGCCCCGGAGTCCTCGAGAATCCACCGCACCTGCTCGGCGGAGGACGAGTCGTAGACCGGGACGGTGACCGCGCCCGCCGCCCAGATGGCGAAGTCGAGCAGCGTCCATTCGAACCGGGTCGCCGACAGCAGCACCACCCGGTCCCCGCGCTGAATCCCATTGGCGATCAACCCCTTGGCGACCGCGGACACCAGGTCCGCGAACTCCGCGGCGGTGACGTCGACCCAGCGGTCCCCGGCGGGCCGGGAGAACAGCACCCGCTGCGGCGTCTGCTCGGCCTGGCCGTAGACCGAGCGGACGATGGTCTCGTCCTCGGCGATGGTGAAGGTGGGTGCCGCGGTGAACTCACGCATGCTCGTCTCCCATGGTCGATTCGGGGTGATGAAAGCGCCGGAGCGCGCGGGCGAAATCGGCGATCTCGTCGGATGTCCAGTCGGCCAGCCGCTCGCCGAGCCGGGCGAGATCGTGCCCGTTGGCCGCCGCGAGCACGGCACGGCCCGCGGCGGACAGGGTCAGTGGATATCCGGCGTGCAGGCTGCCCGCACCGGCCTCCACCCACCCGGCGTCCATACAGGCCCGCACCTGCCGCGACACCGTGGACCGGTGCACGCCGAAGGACTCGGCGATCTCGGTGGCGCGGCAGCCCGGATTCCGGCCGATATAGGACAGCGCCGCCTGCTGCGCGAACGACGGCAGACCCTCGGCGGCGGGGCGGCCCGCGATGATTTCGCGGACGATCTGCGTCAGCCCGTCGTGTACCGCGACGAGCTCGGGAGACCACCGCCCTGGTGGTGGGTGTTGCATGGCGCAACTATAACCCCGCGGGTAACCGGGCTCACGCAGGGAGGCGGCAGCGGATGGCGAAAGCCCCTCGACGCAATCCGTCGAGGGGCTTCGTTCGTCCGTGGCAGCCGGTCAGGACTGTCCCGCGTCGAGCAGCCAGTCGTTGGGGGCGAAGAGTTCGAAATGCACTCGGTCGCCGGGAATTCCGGCCGCCATCAGCTGGGCGCGGACCGATTGCAGGAAGCCCGCGCCGCCGCACAGGTAGTAGTCCGCGCCGGCGGGGAGATCGACCTCCGCCAGGTCCAGGTACCCGTGATCCTCGTCGCGGTACCAGGTGCGGAAGGTGGCGTCGGGCAGGGCGGAGACCAGTTCGGTGACCCGCTCCCGCAGCGGATGGTCGGCGGCGGAGCGATCGGCGTGCAACAGGACCGTCCGGCGCGGGGAGTTCCCGGCGGCGAGGTACTCCAGGATGCTCGCCATGGGCGTGACGCCGATGCCGGCGGAGATCAGGACCAGCGGCGTGGCGGCGGTGGTGTCGACGGTGAGATCGCCGAAGGGCAGCGTGATCTGGAGGCGGTCACCGGTGTCGATGGTCTCGTGCAGCCAGGTGGAGACCTCGCCTTCCGGAGCGCCGGCCTCGGCGGCCACCCGGCGCACGGCGAAGGCCAGCCGGCCCGCGCCCGCGCGGTTCACGAGGCTGTACTGACGCAGCTGGCGAGCCCCGTCGGGAAGATCCGCGCCGACCGAAATGTATTGCCCGGGAGCGAAACCCGGCAGCGGAACGCCCGGGTCCACGGATTCGACGACGAACACGACGACACCGGAGGGGTCGTCGATGCGCTGCACGACTATGGTGTCGCGGAAGACATCGCCCGGCTCGACCCCGGCCTGCTCGTAGAGGCCCGCCTCGAAGTCGATGAGCGTGGTGGCCATCAACCAATAGACGCGATCCCAGGCGGCCGCGATCTCCGGGGTGACGGTATCGGCGCCCAGTACCTCGGCAATCGCGGCAAAGAGATGCTCGTGCACGATGTGGTACTCCGCGGCGGTGACACCGAGGGAGGCGTGCTTGTGCCCGATGCGGGACAGCAGTTCGCGCGGATGCGGCAGCGCCGGATCGATCAGGTGCGCGGCGAAGACCGCGATGGAAGCCGCGAGCGCGCGCTGCTGGGCGCCCTGGGCCTGATTGCCGCGATTGAAGCGGTCGCGCAGCAGCTCGGGATGGGCGGTGAACATCTTCTCGTAGAACAGCGGGGTGATCCGGTCGATGTGCGCGGCGACGATCGGCAGGGTCGCGCCGATCACCGCGGCGTGCTCGGGCTCCAGCTCCGGAATCGTGTCGAGGGCGGAATCCGGTGCGAGCGTCATTGCTGTCTCCTAATCGTTGACCAAGGTGACTGCCGGGAAGGCCGGCAGATGCAGCAGCTCGATGGTCCGCGGGGTCACCAGATCGGCCAGGACGTAGCGATCGAGTTCGGAATAGAACGCCTCCTGCGCGGTGGCGAGAATTCCCCGCAAACGACAGGCACCCGCCAATGGGCACGGATTGTCGCCGACGCATTCGATGACTTCGGAATCACCTTCGAGATCGCGCACGATCCTGCCGATGGTGGCGGCGCGGCCGGCGTCGGTGAGGAAGATGCCGCCGGTGCGCCCGCGCTGCGAGGCCACATAGCCGAGCTCGGCGAGCTTGGACACCGCCTTCGCCACATAGTTCTCGGAGGCATTCACCTGTCGTGCAATGAGTTTGACGGTGACGCGCTCCTCGGCGCCACCGCTGACGGCCAGCCGCATGAGCGCACGGAGTCCGAGATCGGTGAACCGTGAGAGCTGCATGACTCCCACGGTACTTTTTCCGTCCGAGAAAAGCCGATTTTGGGCCTGTGGGTTCAAATACGCTTTTCCATGCGGATTATGTTGCCTCGGTCACAGTCTCGGAATTTCCCGACGAGCGAGCACGCAAATCTCCAGCTAAACCGTAGTAGACGACCAGCGCGAGCCCGCAGCCGATGAACCAGCTGTACTGCGCGGCGGTGTGCATCCCGGGCAGATCCTTGGCCAGCACCGGGAACACCGCGAAGACCGCGCCCACCACCGTGGCGATGACGGCCACCGGATTGACTCCCTTGCGGTACCAATAGCTTCCGCGCTCGGACATGGTGAACAGGTCGTCCACCACGATCACGCGATTGCGCACCAGGTAGTAGTCGGCGATGAGCACCCCGAACAGCGGCCCGATGAACGCCCCCAGCACTTCGAGGGTGTAGTGGATGACCTCCGGATTGTTGTACAGATTCCACGGCGTGATGAGCACCGAGCCGACCGCCGCGATCATGCCGCCCATGCGCCAGCTGATGCGCTGCGGGCTGACATGGGAGAAGTCGAAGGCCGGGGAGATGAAGTTGGCGACGATATTGATGCCGATGGTGGCGATGGTGAAGGTCAGCGCGCCCAGCACGATGGCGAAGGTGGAGTCGATGCGCGCGACCGTCTCGACCGGATCGGTAATGAGCTCGCCGTACACCGGCACCGTGAGCGAGGCCGTGATCACCACCAGCAGCGAGAAGGCCAGGAAGTTGACCGGCAGCCCGAGCAGATTGCCGCGCCGCACCGACGTCATGGACTTGCTGTAGCGGGAGAAGTCGCCGAAGTTCAGCATGGGCCCGCAGAAGTAGGAGACCACCAGCGCGATGGCACCCAGCATGACCGGCACCGATTCCCAGCCGCTCAGCGTGACCGCGCCCAGTTCGAAGTCGACGGCGCCCCAGCCGGCCTTCCAGATCAGATAGCCGCACAGCGCGAACATGACGACATACACGGCGGGACCGCAGAAGTCGATGAACTTGCGAATCGATTCCATGCCGCGCCAGAACACCGCGGCCTGCACCACCCACAGCAGCAGGTAGGCGCACCAGCCGAGCAGCGACAGGCCGAGGAAGCCGTAGTCCGCGGTGACCGCGTACGGCGCCAGGCCCGGGAACAGCTTGACCGCCACCACGATCAGCGCCGCCGAGGCGAGATAGGTCTGAATCCCGTACCAGGCCACCGCGATCAGGCCGCGGATGATGGCCGGGATATTCGCGCCGAGCACGCCGAACGCGCTGCGGCACATGACCGGATACGGCACACCGGCCCGCTGGCTGGGCGCGGCGACGAGATTGCACAGGAAGTACACCAGGGTGATGCCGATGAGCAGCGCCGCGAGCACCTGCCAGCCGGCCAGGCCGAGCGCGAACAGGCTGCCCGCGGTGACATAGCCGCCGACGCTGTGCACATCCGACATCCAGAAGGCGAAGATGTTGTATGTGCCCCAACGCTGTTCGCGCAGCGGGGCCAGATCCTCGTTGGTGAGGCGCGGGTCGTAGGCTGGGCCGGGCGGGGCCGCCGGTGCGGGCGTGCCGCCGTCGGTCGTGGCGGGCGTGACGGCATCAGTCGTGGCGGGCGTGACGGCATCAGTCGTGGCGGGCGTGACAATATCGGTCATAGCGCATCCGATCCGAGGTCCTTGGGTGGATCGGACCACGGTAGGAAAATGCCGTTGCCCCGGCATTGCACCGCTATTGCCCGGTCATTGCGCGATCGATATATCCGGTTCGGCCAGCAGGCCGTTCGCCTCGGGCAGGGTCGCGATGACCTGCTCCAGCCGCCCGTGATGCCGCCGCGCGATGGCCAGCAGCCGGTCCACGTCGCGGTCCAGGAAGGCGTCCAGCATGAGCGCGTGATCGCCGTGCAGGCGTTCCCGATCGGCCTGGGACACGTGCACCATGGATTGCACGGGTTCGGTCACATTCCAGGCGGATTCGAGCATGTGCACCAGCCGCAGCAGTCGCGACGGCCGGGTCAGGGCGAGGTGGAAGGTCCGCGAATGCCGGTGGTAGGCCACCGGATCGGCTTCCCGGATGGCGCGCTCGAGCAGATCATTGGCCGCGATGAGCGCGGCCCGGTCCGCGGCGGTGGCATTGCGGGCGGCCGTGGCGAGGGCGGCCTCCTCCAATGTCTGCCGCACGATGTACATTTCGCGCAGCTCGGCGGCGGTCAGCTGGGCGACGGCGTATCCGGCCCGCTGCTCGTGGGTGACCAGTCCCTCCCCCACCAGGATCTTGAGCGCATCGCGCACCGGAATGTGGCTGACGCCGAACAGTTCCGCGATTTCCCGCAGCGGGATCACGGTCCCCGGCGGCGCGGCGCCCTCGAGGATGACCCGCCGCAGTTCACCCAGGATGATCTGCGGCCGGCCCGGTTGATCGACCACCAGCGTGGCCAGCAGGGCGGAGCGTCTGCGTGCGGGCATAGCGCCACGGTAGGTTCCGAGTGTTCGGATTCTCGGTCGGCCGTGTCACAACCAGGAAACACCTTTCACATCATGGTCGCCCGCAACCGGCCGACGCCGGTGGTGATGCCGGGCCCCATACAGCCCATGACCATATCGGGCGTCATCATCTCGTAGTCGGCCACCACCTTGACCCAGGTGCCCTCCCCGAGGCCCGCGACAATCTGCAGCGGGCCCACGGTGGGCTGCGACATGCCCACCGGCCACGGCCCCCACAGCCGGCTGGATTCCCCGTTCGACCAGGCGATGTCGACGGTGAGCGGGCCATCGGCCGGGTGCATGCAGTCCGAGGCGGCGATGTGCACGCCGGTGAAGGTGCCGCCGGTGATCCCCGGCCAGCCGACACAGTCCCAGAGCCTGCCCACCGAGGTGAAGGTCAGCACCCGCGGATTCATGCCGATCGCCCCGTCGACGGCGGTCCACCGGAAATCCCCGCCCCCGCACCAGCTCGACGGTGGTTCCTCGGTGGTTTCCGACGAGCCGCCGTTGGGCGGCGGGTCGGCGGCCACGGCCGCGGGCAGGCCCGGCGCTGCCCCGCACCCAATGCAAAACCCCAGCGCTACCAGCGCTTTCACACCCTTGACGCACACTGCCTCCAGCACAACTCGCCTCCGCGGTAGTCGAGGTGAAGCACAGCAACAGGTCGATTCGCCTGATTTGTCCCGACCCTAAACCGCGCCGCCCGGACCCCCGCCGCGCCACGCCGTGTCGCTCCTGTCCGGAGATGGGCGTGTCACCCCTGCCGGGAGATGGCGGCCCGGGCTTGTTTGATGGTGTCCCACGGAATGGCCGGGCGCGGCAGATGGCGGCGGCGCAGGTAGGCCGTGGCGGTGCGGCTGCTGGTGCGGATCAGCCGGATGAGCTGCGCGGGCGAGCCCTTGTTGTCGTCGACCCTGACGGGGGTGAAAACGACTGTGCCGTCACCCGTTTCGATGGTTCCGCGAGCGAGCACCGACCGCATGTTCCAACCCTGGTCATCGTGATAATGCGCGAGCAGCGCGGCGGGGCCGTCCACGGCGTCGAACCAGATCGGCCGATCGATCACCAGGGCGTCGCCCTCGAGCCGGGGGCGGCAGCGCAGGTCGACCGGATACCCGGCCGGATCGTCGGCGCTGAGCACGACGCCGTCGGTGAAGCGCCCGAGGGCCGCGAGCAGCTCTTCCGACAATGTGGTCACAGGATCACCTCCCGGGGTTCGGCGGTCATATCGCGGCCGGGCCACCAGCGCACCCGGATCGGCGTGATGTGGATCTTCAGGCGCATGTAGTACCACCAGAACAGGCGTTTGGTGATCGGGTCCGAGCCGATGCCCTTGGGCTGGGCGGCCCAGACCTTGGCCCACTGCCGCTCCAATTCGTCGTCCCAGGTGATGACTTCGGAGACTTTCGCATCCCCCTGCACCAGGACGGCGGGCGGATCGGCCAGGCCGCTGGCGGTGGCATTGGAATACAGCAGCGACACCTTCGGATTGCGCCGAGCGTGGAAGGCCTTGTGCGGCACGCCGATTCCGGTGCTCACCAGAATATCGCCGCGCTCGGGCAGCCACAGCGGCGCCACCGGAACGGTCACCGGGGTGCGGTCGCGGGCGTGGGTGGACAGTTCCGCGGTGAAGAACCGGTCCAGGACGGCGGTCACCTCCGCGGGCAATGCGGTTGGTTTGGTCACGCTTCACCATCGCGCCGTCCGCCGCCCGGCGCAACCGACCGGGCGGCACGCCCACCGCGCGCGACAGGCGGGTTACCACCTGGCAGCATGGCCCGCATGGATCTGATCGCGCGGATCGAGGCAGCAGCGACCCTGCTGGCACCGGTCATTCGACGTACCCCTGTCGTAGCGTCCCGAGTACTCGCCGAACGCACCGGCCACGAGGTGTGGCTCAAGTGCGAGAATTTGCAGCGAACCGGCTCGTTCAAGCCCCGTGGCGCCTACAACCGCATTGCCAATCTGCCCGAGGCGGAGCGCCGCCGCGGCGTGGTGGCGGCCAGCGCGGGCAATCACGCCCAGGGGGTGGCGTGGGCGGCGACCTCGCTCGGCATCGAGTCCACGGTGTTCATGCCGGTCGGCGCGGCGCTGCCGAAACTGGTGGCCACCAAGGCCTATGGCGCGACCGTGCATCAGGTCGGCGACACCATCGACGAATCACTCACCGAGGCACGGGATTTCGCCGCGCACACCGGCGCCACGCTGGTGCATCCGTTCGATCATCCCGATATCGTCGCCGGGCAGGCGACGGTGGCGCTGGAAATCCTCGAGCAGCTCCCCGAGGTCGGGACCGTGATCGTGCCGACC
This sequence comes from Nocardia sp. NPDC127526, assembly GCF_042672265.1. Lineage (NCBI taxonomy): Bacteria > Bacillati > Actinomycetota > Actinomycetes > Mycobacteriales > Nocardiaceae > Nocardia > Nocardia sp. NPDC127526. The sequence goes on from NZ_JBHXVO010000024.1 coordinate 43,563, forward strand.
GGCGGCGGCGGACTGCTCGCCGGAGTGGCCGCCGCCTTCCGGATCCTGGCCCCGCAGGTGCGGGTCATCGGCGTGCAGGCCGCCGACGCGGCCGCCTGGCCCGCCTCCCTGGCCGCCGGTAAGCCGGTCCGCCTGGAGCAGATGGCCACCATGGCCGACGGCATCGCGGTCGGGCTGCCCGGCGAGGTGCCCTTCGACCACATTGTGGAGTCCGCGCCGGCCATCGTCACCGTGGACGAGGACGCCCTCTCCCGCGCCCTGCTGCTGTGCATGGAGCGCGCCAAGCTCATTGTCGAACCCGCGGGCGCGGCCGGCGTCGCCGCGCTCATGTCCTGTCTCCCCGAGGAATTGGAGTTGCGGGGACCGGTGTGCGCCATCCTGTCCGGCGGCAATATCGACCCGCTGCTGCTGACCCGGGTCATCGGCCACGGCCTCAGCGCGGCCGGACGCTATCTGGCGGCCCGGGTCACCATCTCCGACCGTCCCGGCAGCCTGAGCCGCCTGCTCGCCGAACTCGGCCGCACCGGGGCCAGCGTGCTCGATGTGGTGCACTCCCGCACCGGAGCATGGCTGGCCATCGACGAGGTGGAGGTGCTGCTCACCCTCGAGACCCGGGGCCCGGCCCATCGCGACGAAGTCCTCGGGGCCCTCGCAGACGCCGGATATGCGGTCCGAGTCCAGGATTGAGCCTCCGCGCGCGCCTCACGCTCGAGGCGCGCGCCCTCGATCTCCGCAGATCGCCAATTGCCGTGGGATTCCGGCTGGACGCTCAGTGCGCGCCGCCCAATTCGAGGGCGAGCACGCCCGCGATCACCAGCCCGATGCCGCCGACCTGCACCAGGGTCAGGTGCTCGTCGAGGAACAGGGTGCCGATGATCGCCACCGCGACCACGCCGACCGCCGACCAGATGCCGTAGGCGACGCCCACGGGCATACCGCGTTTCAGGGCCTGCGACAGGAAGTAGAACGCCGCCCCGTACCCGATCACCACGATGATCGAGGGCGCGAGCTTGCTGAAACCCTCCGAGATCTTCAGCGAGACGGTCGCTGTGACTTCACACGCGATGGCCAATCCGAGTAGCAGCAAGGTCATTGCCGGAGAATAACCGGCCTTCCGGTACGGTCCACCGACCGGTGCGAGCACGGCCGGAAAAAATAGGATGCACACCCGGCCCGGTTGTGCATACAGTGGTCGGCATGTGGATGCAGCTGTTCATTTAAGCCTCTTCGTCGTTCGCACACGACTTTTCGGCCTCCAGCGCCGACTCCCGCCGCCTCGCGGCATTCCCGATCTCGACCGGCCACCCCGGTGAGTCGGTCCACGCATCCCGAGGAGGACTCATGCCTGACCAGCATCCGAATCCCGATTCCCAGCCCAATGACGCCGCCGATCGTCCGTTGTCGCGCCGCGAACGCCGCGGCAATGTCGCCAAGCAGCAGGCCTTCAACGGCAAGGTGCACGGCCCCGGCCGCACCGCGGTCCCGGCGGCGAAGCACCAGAATTACCGCAGAGGCTGACGAAAACGCCCGTGGTGGCCCCGAATCGGGGGCACCACGGGCGTTCTACTTCTAGAGCGGGCCTCAGCCGAGCCAGGTGCGCTGTTCCGCGGCAGCGGCGCGGACTTCCTCGAGCTGCTTGGCGACCTGCACACCGGCGGTGCCGCCACGCGCATTGCGGGATGCGATCGAGCCCTGCACGGTCAGCACCTCGCGCACGGCGGGGGTCAGCGCCGGATCCACGGCGGCGAACTCCGCATCGGTGAGCTCGTCCAGGCCGACGCCGCGCGCCTCCGCGGCGCGCACGCAGCCACCGGCCGCCTCGTGCGCCACCCGGAACGGAACACCCTGGCGCACCAGCCATTCGGCGATATCAGTGGCGAGGGTGAATCCGGCCGGCGCCAGCTCGGCCATGCGATCGGTGTGGAAGGTGAGCGTGGAGACCAGCCCCGCGATGGCGGGCAGCAGCAGTTCCAGCTGCGCCACCGAATCGAAGACCGGCTCCTTGTCCTCCTGCAGATCGCGGTTGTAGGCCAGCGGCTGCGCCTTGAGCGTGGCGAGCAAACCGGTGAGGTTGCCGATGAGCCGGCCGGCCTTGCCGCGGGTCAGCTCCGAGACGTCCGGGTTCTTCTTCTGCGGCATGATCGAGGAGCCGGTGGACCAGGCGTCGGCCAGGGTGATGTAGCCGAATTCCGGTGTGCTCCAGATGATCACCTCCTCCGCCATGCGGGAGAGGTCGACCGCCACCATGGCCAGCACGAAGGCGGCCTCGGCGGCGAAATCCCGAGAAGAGGTGGCGTCGATGGAGTTCGCGGCCGCCGCGTCGAAATTCAGTTCGGCGGCAATGGCTTCCGGATCCAGGCCCAGCGAGGAACCGGCCAGCGCGCCGGAACCGTAGGGCGAGATCGCGGCGCGCTTGTCGAAATCGCGCAGGCGGTCGATATCGCGCAGCAGCGGATGCGCGTGCGCGAGCAGATGGTGGGCCAGCAGCACCGGCTGGGCGGCCTGCAGGTGGGTCTTGCCGGGCATGACCGCGTCCGGATGCGCGGCCGCCTGGGCGACCAGCGCGTCGACGACATCGAGCACACCGGCGGCCACGCGGCGCACCCCGTCGCGCAGCCACATGCGGAACAGCGTGGCCACCTGGTCGTTTCGCGACCGGCCCGCGCGCAGGCGGCCGCCGAGCTCGGTGCCGACCCGTTCGATCAGGCCGCGCTCGAGCGCGCCGTGCACGTCCTCATCGGAGTCGGCGGGACCGAAGGCGCCCGAGGCGACATCGGCGGCCAGCCGATCGAGCCCGGCCAGCATGCCCTCGAGGTCGCTCTCCGACAGCAGCCCGGCCTTGTGCAGCACGCGCGCATGGGCTTTGGACGCCCGGATGTCGTAGGGCGCGAGCACCCAGTCGAAGTGCGTGGACTTGCTCAGCGCCGCCATGGCCGCCGCCGGACCGGAGGCGAATCGCCCACCCCACAGCGCGCCCTCATTGGTGCCGTGCTGCTCGGTCATTCGATGCTCTCCCTGTTCCTCGAATCTCGCGGTGTCCGGGTGCGCCCAGCGCGGACGGCCGCACCGTGCGCCACCCGCTATTGCACCAGTTGGCTCGCGCCATGTACCCGGCCGGGTTGCCCACCCCTCGAACGGGGCAGCCCGGCCATCGCGGTGCAAGCCGAGCGGCCCGCCGGAAGACGCCTGAATTCCGGCGGGCCGCTGACTGGTTCGTGCTACTTCTTGCTGTTCAGATCGCGCCGCGCGGCGACCTTGGACGACAGGCCGTGGATCTGCACGAAGCCCTTGGCCAGCGACTGGTCGAAGGTGTCGCCCTCATCGTAGGTGGCGAGGTTGAAGTCGTAGAGCGACTCGTCCGAGCGCCGCCCGTTGACGACCACATTGCCGCCGTGCAGCACCATGCGGACATCACCGGAGACGTGCTGCTGGGTCTCGGCCACGAAGGCATCGAGGGCCCGCTTCAGCGGCGAGAACCACAGGCCGTCGTACACCAGCTCGCCCCAGCGCTGCTCGACCTGCCGCTTGTAGCGGCCCAGTTCGCGCTCGATGGTGACGGCTTCCATCTCCTGGTGCGCGGCAATGAGCGCGATGGCGCCCGGGGCCTCGTAGATCTCACGGCTCTTGATGCCGACCAGCCGGTCCTCGACCATGTCGAGACGGCCCACGCCCTGGCGTCCGGCCCGCTTGTTCATCTCGGTGATGGCCTCGAGCATGGTCACCGGGCGGCCGTCGATGGCCACCGGCACACCCTTGTCGAAGGTGACGATGAGCTCGTCGGGGGCCTCGAAGTTGACCGTCGGGTCCACGGTGTAGTCGTAGACGTCCTTGGTCGGGGCGTTCCACAGATCCTCGAGGAAGCCGGTCTCGACGGCGCGGCCCCACAGGTTCTGGTCGATGGAGAACGGCGACTTCTTGGAGACATTGATGGGCAGGTTGTTCTGCCCGGCGAACTCGATGGCCTTCTCGCGGGTCCAGGCGTAGTCGCGAACCGGCGCGATGACCTTCAGATCGGGCGCGAGCGCCCCGATGCCGACCTCGAAGCGGACCTGGTCGTTGCCCTTGCCGGTGCAGCCGTGCGAGACGGTGTCCGCGCCGTGGTATTCGGCGGCCTCGACGAGGTGCTTGACGATCAGCGGCCGGGAGATGGCCGACACCAGCGGGTAGCGGCCCATGTACAGCGCGTTCGACTGGATGGTCGGCAGACAGTATTCATTGGCGAACTCGTCGCGGGCGTCCACGACGATGGACTCGACGGCGCCGCAATCGAGCGCGCGCTGGCGGACGTCGTTCATGTCCTCGCCGCCCTGCCCCAGATCGATGGCGACCGCGACGACCTCCGCGCCGGTCTCCTTACCGATCCAGCTGATCGCAACAGAGGTGTCCAGCCCGCCGGAGTAGGCGAGTACGACGCGCTTGGTCATAGTCCGTGTGCTCCTCGATTAGTACGTACAGGTCTGCGTTACCCGCCTCGGCGGGACTCCGCGGCCGCTCCGGTGCGCCGCTCGCGTCCCGCACCCTCGTCCTGCAAATGATTATGCATGATGATGCAATCCCATTCATAACTGGGGGGTGCATACGCCGGTGGCGCGCATTGTTCGCGCAGGTCACACGGTATATGCGGTCAGCGTGTATAGCGGTGTTTGACGCCGACCGGGAAGTAGGCGGGATCGCCGGCCGGGCGCAGGTCGATGTGCGGGAACTGACGATCGGCGGGGACGTAGTTGGCGTATTCGCTGTTGTGCCGGAGCAGCTGGGTGCGGATGGATGCGGCGACGGCCTGGGCGCGCGCCTCGGTCGGGGATTCGCCCGGCGCGAGTTCGACGGTGATCTCCAGACGGTGGTCGAGATCGCTGCCTTCGACGACGGCGAGCACGAACTTGCCGGTCACCCAGGCGCTGACCGGATGCTGCTCCAGGCCGATGGCGACGTTCTCCGGATAGACGTTCGCGCCGAAGATGGAGACGGTGTGGAAGGTGCGGCCGAAGACGTAGACGAAGGGCAGGTGCGGGCGGGAGTCGCTGGGCAGGGTGTGCCCGCGCTCGTGGCAGAACTCCAGCATGCGGTCGTGCGGGATGATTCCGCCGTGGTCGGCGATGTGATAGCGGATGAGGGGCACGCCGCCGTCGGAGGTGAACAGCAGTGTGCCGTCCATGGTTTCGAAGAAGCGGTCGGCCGGATCGTATTGCAGCAGGGTGGGCAGCCGGGGCGCGCCGAACAGGTCGCGGGCGGCCTCGGGATCATCGGCGAGCAGGCGGCGGATGCGAATGGTCAGCGGCGTCTCGTTGGCGAGCACGCCCCCGTCGGCCGTGCCGTAGAGCGAGGCCACATCGCGCAGCGGATCCAGCCCCGCGCGGGCGGCCAGCAAGGTGCGCCACTGTTCGCTGAACACCTCGCCCGCCGCCACCAGTTTCACCGCGTAGCGCCCCCATTCGACGCCCTCGCGGATCCCGGTGTCGATCACGTCCTTGAGGAACGGCGGATATCCCAGCAGCACCACTTGATCGAAGTGGCGGCCGAGTTCGGGTATGACGCGCAGGATTTCGGTCTTGTTGTTGCCGGGGGCGATGACGGTCATCGGCAGTCCCTCGGCCAGCCGGCGCAGGCACGAGACCGTGTACAAGCCGCCGACCCAGGTGCCGAGCGGAAAGCAGACCACGGCCAGGGTGCGCCGCAGCCGGGCGCCGAAAGCCTCCACCAGCACCTGTTCGAAGCGCCGGGTGGAGGCGCTCTCATCGGCGGCCGTGCGCGGCCAGAAGGTCGGTGTGCCAGTCGATCCCGAGGACACCGCGATCATGTCGCAGTGCGGCAGCTCGCCCCCGCGGCAGCGCTCGGGCAGCGAGTACTGCTGGTGGTAGTTGGCCTTGGTGGTCAGCGGCAGTCGCCGGAACGCCGCGATATCGCCGACCGCATCCGGGTCGATGCCCTTGTCGGCCAGGAACAGGCGGTAGGCGGGCACGGTCTCGGCCGTCCGCCGGAACAATTCCAGAACAGACTTATGGGTATCCGATTCCATCGCGACCTCGGCCTTCCCGCCCCGAAAACACTGCCTGCCCGGAGAATACTCCGCTAGGCCAGGGCCGGAACGACCTCGGTCGCAATGCGTTCGAAGACGGCGGGGTCGTTGTCGAAGGCGGTGCCGGGTTCGGGCCAGTGCACCACCAGTTCGGTAATGCCCAGATCCTCGTAGCGCCCGGCGATATCGGCGAAGGCGTCGACCGAAGCCAGCGGGTTCTCCGGGGTGAAACCGGAGACATAGACGCGCTCGATGGTGTCGAGGTCCCGATCGATCGCATCGCACGCCTCGGTCAGCGCGTCCAGTTGACTGTCGATCAGCGGCGCGACGGCGGCCGCGTCATCGCCGAACGGGCAGGTCACCCAGCCGTCGCCGTACGCGGCGGCCAGGCGCATACCGCGCGGGCCCCCGGCGGCGATGACGAACGGGAGCCGCGGGCGCTGGACGCAGCCGGGAATCATGCGGGCTTCATCGGCGGCGTAATACGTGCCCCGACAGGTCGTCAGGGGCTGGGTCAGCAATCGGTCCAGCAGCGAGACGAATTCGGCGAAGCGGTCGGCGCGCTCGCGCGGCGACCACGGTTCACCGCCCAGCACCGCCGCGTCCAGACCCGAGCTGCCCGCGCCGATTCCGGCGATCACGCGACCGTCGGAGATCTCGTCGAGGGTGATCAAATCCTTGGCGAGGGTGACCGGGTGACGGAAATTCGGGGAGGTGATCATGGTGCCCAGCCGAATCGCGCCGGTGCTCGTCGCGGCGGCGGTCAGGGTCGGAATCGCGCCGTACCAAGGGCGGTTCTCGAACCCTTCGAAGGCAATGTGGTCGTAGCTGTAAGCGGCGTGAAATCCCAGGTCCTCGGCCTGCCGCCAGATTTCGGCGGCCCGCTGCCACGGATGGATCGGCAGGATCACGCAGCTTACTTTCACCTCGTCACCTTTCCGGTCAGGAACGGGCGCGCCAGGAACAAGGCGAAACCTATCACCGCGGCTCCGAAATACACCGGAAGCAAATGGATGAAGGCCGTGTAGTGGATGACGAAATGCACGATGAGCGCACTCGCCGAACCCGCGAGACCCGCGCCCAGCAGCGACCAGAAAACCCACGCCTCACCCTGCCGCCAGCCCCACAGGCCGATCAGCAGGAAGGCCACGCCGGTGGACATGAGCGCGCCGCCGAATCCGGCGCGGTCGTGGGCGATGAACGGCAGCAGGCGGTCATTGGCGGCGCGCAGCGTTTCCGCGTCGGTCTCCAGGAAGGCCAGGTCGGTCGGCACGAAGACCTCGGTCAGGCCGACGGTGGAGATGACAATGCCGCCGAAGATCACGCCCGCGCCCATGGCCACGATCAGCAACTGCCCCACCAGCGCTCGCCGCCGGATTGCTTCCGCGCACTCCGGCAGCACTCGCCATCGGGGCGGTCCGAGCGGTCGCCACACCGCCATCAGGTACATGGGGAACAGCACCACCGCCGCGAAAGTGTGCAACGGCTCCACGAACCCGATCACCAGGAAGTAGAACAGGGTCGGGAATCCCACCAGCCCCGACAGCAGCAGTGCATTGCGCGCCCACTTCCGGCCAACCCGCATGCCGCCCCAGGCCAGTCCGCAATACAGGATTCCGATGGCGATCATATTGCCCGCCATGGTTATTCGATCGTGCTGCAGGAAATGCACCAGGTGATGGTTGATCCGGTGCAGCCCGTCCACATCGGTGCCGAGGTAGTTCCGGTCGTACCAGAGCAGGACCGGTCCCAGGGTGATCGCACCGGCCCCGAGGCCCGCCACGATCATCCCCGCGCCCACCAGCAGCCCCCAGAACCAGCCGGGCCATTTCCGCGGATCGATCCCGGCGTCCCGCAATCCGGGTGCGGCGGGCTCGGTCACCTCGGCCGCCTCGATCACCCGCTGAAACCAGCTCGGCCCGGCCGCCACCAGCACCGCCGGTTCCGCCAGTACGGTCACCGCCGGATCCCGCAGCGCCGCCACCGCATTCGCGATATCCGGCTCGCGCAGATACACCCCATCCGCCCGCTCCCCCACCACCACGTCGTCCACCGCGTCCGCGAGCAGCGCGCCCACGGCGGGGTTGTCGACGCGTGCCACCACCCGGCACCGGCGACCGCGCGCGGCCGCCCGGACAGCGTCGACGTCATCGGCTGCGACCGGTCCGATCTCGACAATGCTCGCCCCCTGCACCGGCAGCACCCGCACCGCGTCGCGCGCGACCGAGACCGGCACGGCGGCCCCGAATCTGCCCGACCACTCCCGCGGCACCTCCGGATGATCGAACACGCGCCGGATCGCGGCGCCGCCGCCGGGCAATCCGATCAGCACGGACAGGAATCGCAACGCCCCCACCTGCGCCCGTCGCTCCCCGACGACAGCATTCGCGACCGGCCTCAGCGGGTGATAAGTCCAATCAGGCACGCCTCATCGTCACACGTTCCCGCGCGCTGACCACCCGTTATCCGCCTCACACACCGCACCGGAAATTTCCGGACAGATCGCCCGGATCCCCCTGATCCCCGCTCTCGCCCGCCACCCCTGTGTCACCCTGATCATGTCCCCAGGTTCCAACCGAAGGATCCCCTCATGATTCCACTTCTCGCCCAACAGGTTTCATCTCTCGCCAATGATGTGGGCGTTATCGGCCGCGATATCCTCGCCGTCGGCCAGGCCGCCGTCCAGCTGGCCCAGGACCTCATCTCGGTCACCACCCCGGATCACGTGCCCGGAGGCCCCGGCGCCGGACCGAATCCGGGCGCCGGCGCGCCACCGCCCCAGTACCCCCTCAACTGACCCGATTTCGCCCGGCGGCCGGATCTATTCCGGCCGCGGGTATCCCAGCTGCGCGTCCCGCTCCCGCAGCTCTTTCAGCTCTGCTCGTGACAGTGTGTGCAGCACCAATTCCGGCTCCCGCCCGGCCGCGATCAGCCGCCGCCCGTCCGGATGCCACACCCCGCTGCCCCCGCACGATTCCCACCCGGGCCCCGATCCCGCGTGATTCGCCGCCACCGCGTACATCCGGTGATCCATGGCCCGAGCCCCGAGATGCAGGTCGATTCGCCGCACCTCGGCCATGGTGTACAGGCTCGACGCCAGGTAGACGTGCGCACCCGCGGCCGCCGCCTGTTGCGCGTGCCCCGGCACCCCGGCGTCGTAACAGATCGCGGGCGCGACCCGCCATCCGCCGAGCTCCACCAGCCCCACCTCGTCGCCGGGCTCGAAGAACCGATGTTCGGCTCCATGCAGATATCGCTTGCCGTACACCGTGATTCGCCCGCCGGGATGGAACACCAGCGAGGCGAGCAGCTGCTTCCCCTCGGCGGTCCGCACCGCCGCCCCCACCACGGTCGTCATCGGCGTCGCCCGCAACGGATCCAGCCGCGGATCGTCGGGGGTCACCCACGCCGACGCCTCATCAAGTTGCGTCAGCTCGTAGCCGATCAACGAAAGCTCCGGAAAAACAATGAGTTCCGCCCCATCGGCCGCCGCCTTCGCGGCCCACTCCAGCGACTCCTGGACATTCCGTCCGATATCGCCGAGGACCGAACTCGTCTGTGCCGCCGCAACCGTCAAAGTCTCCACGGCTACAACGTATTCCACTCAGGCGAGTTGTTCGATCTTCGCCGCCAATTCGGCGCCGGTGAGTGGTTCTCGGGCGATGACGGCGATGGTGTCGTCCCCCGCGATGGTGCCGACGATCTCCGGCAGCGCGGCCCGATCGAGGGCGCTGGCCAGGAAGTGGGCGGCCCCCGGCGGGGTGCGCAGCACCGCGATATTGCCACTCGAGTCGGTGGAGACCAGCAAGTCCCCCAGCAGTTTCGAGAGGCGTTCGGTGCCGCCGGTGACGCCACGGACGGGGCTGCCGTCCTCGGGGACCACGTATACACCGGCCCCGCCGTCGGCGGCGCGCAGCTTGACCGCGCCGAGTTCGTCGAGGTCACGCGACAGCGTGGCCTGGGTGGTCTCGATGCCCTCGGCGGACAGCAGCGCGGCCAGCTCGGACTGGCTGCGGACCTCGTGCTGGGACAGGATGGCGACGATGCGGGCCTGGCGGCCGGCGCGGGTGCGGGCAATGGCCGCACCCTTGCCGGACGCCTGCGTACGTCGCTCGATGGTCATCGGGCACCGCTTTCGAATTTCTCCAGCAGCCAGACCAGTAGCGCCTTCTGGGCGTGCAGGCGGTTCTCGGCCTCGTCCCAGACCGCGCTGTGCGGGCCGTCGATGACCTCGTCGGTGATCTCCTCGCCGCGGTGGGCCGGAAGGCAGTGCAGCACGGTCACATCCGGTGCGGCGCCGGCCAGCAGGGCGGTATTGATCTGGAAGTGGCGGAAGGGGGCCACGCGGTCGCGGCCGTCGTCCTCCTGGCCCATGGAGGTCCAGGTATCGGTGACCAGGGCGTCGGCGCCCTCCGCCGCGGCGATCGGGTCATTGGTGACGGTAATGGTCGCGCCGGTTTCGGCGGCGCGCTTCTGGGCCAGGTCCACGATCCACGGCAGCGGCTCGAAACCCTCGGGGGCGGCGATGGTCACGTTCAGGCCCGCGGTCACACCGCCCAGCAGCAGCGAGTGCGACATATTGTTGGCGCCGTCGCCGAGGAAGGCGAGCTTGCGGCCGGTGAGGTCGCCCTTGCGTTCCTTCAGCGTCTGCAGATCGGCCAGGACCTGGCAGGGGTGGAATTCATTGGACAGCGCATTGACCACCGGAACCGTTGCGGCGCCCGCCATTTCGTCGAGCCGATCCTGCCCGAAGGTGCGCCAGACGATCATGTCCACGTAGCGGGACAGCACCCGGCCGGTGTCGGCGAGGGTCTCCTCGCGGCCCAGCTGGGTGTCGCGGCCGTCCACCACGACGGCGTGGCCGCCGAGCTGGGCGATGCCCATCTCGAAGGAGAAGCGGGTGCGGGTGGAGTTCTTCTCGAACATGACCGCCACGCCGCGCGGGCCCGCGAGGGGCTTGCGGCCGAGCGGGTCCGCCTTGAGTTCCGCTGCCAGAGCGAGGACTTCGGCCTGCTCGGCGGGCGAGAGGTCGTCGTCGCGCAGGAAATGCCGGATCGTCGAATGATGCAGCGTCACTTGGTGTCCTTCTCCGCTGTGGCCTGCGCGGCATCCAGGATGCCGGGCAGGTCGGACAGGAAATTGTCGGCCTGGGTTTCGGTGAGCACCAGGGGCGGCGCCAGCCGGATCACGTTGGGCTTGGCGGGATTCAGCAGATATCCGGCCGCGCGGGCGGCCTCGTCGACCTGAGCCGAGACATCCCGGGTCAGCTGGATGCCGATGAGCAGGCCCGCACCGCGCACATGGTCGATGAGCGGGTGCCCGAGATCCTCGATGCCGTCGACGAGAATCTTGCCGACCGACTCGACATGCGCGAGCAGCCCTTCCTCGTCGATGGTGCGCAGCACGGCCAGAGCCGCTGCGGCACAGACGGGATTGCCGCCGAAGGTGGTGCCGTGCAGACCGGGCTGCAGCAGCTCGGCCGCCGCACCCTGGGCGAGCACCGCGCCGATGGGCAGGCCGCCGCCGAGCCCCTTGGCCAGGGTGATCACATCCGGCACGATGCCCGCCGCCTGATGCGCGAAGAACGCGCCGGTGCGGCCGATACCGGTCTGCACCTCGTCCAGGATCAGCAGTGCCCCATGCTCTTTGGTGATGGCACGCGCCTTGGCCAGGTAATCGGCCGGGGGCACCACCACACCGCTCTCACCCATGATCGGCTCGAGGAACACCGCCGCGGTGTCGTCGTCCACGGCCGCCGCGAGCGCGTCCGCATCGCCGTAGGGCACGTGCACCACGCCGGCGGGCATGGGGGCGAACGGCTCCCGCTTGGACGGCTGGCCCGTCAAAGCCAGTGCGCCCATGGTGCGTCCGTGGAACGCCTCCTCACAGGCGACGATCTTGTGCTTGCCGGTCAGCCGCGCCATCTTGAACGCGGCCTCATTGGCCTCGGTGCCGGAATTGCAGAAGAACGCCTTCCCGTGCCCGTCGCCGAAGTGCGCGAGCAGCCGCTCCGCCAGCTCGATGACCGGTTCGCTGGCATACAGATTCGACACGTGCCCGAGCGTCCCCAGCTGCTGGGTGACCGCCTCCAGAATCGCCGGATGCGCGTGCCCGAGGCTGTTCACCGCGATGCCGCCCAGGAAATCCAGGTAGCGCTTGCCCTCGGCGTCGTAGACGACCGCGCCCGCGCCGCGCACCAGCGCCACCTTCGGGGTGCCGTAGTTGTTCATCAGCGCGGCGGACCACCGCTGCTGGATGTCGGCTGTACTCATGAGGTCTCCTGAACGGGGGTCACCATCGTGCCGATGCCTTCCCCGGTGAACAGTTCCAGCAGCACCGAATGCGGCACTCGGCCATCGATCACGTGCGCGGTCGGGACGCCGCCCGCCACCGCGCGCAGACAGGCTTCCATCTTGGGCACCATGCCCGCATCCAGGCGGGGCAGCAACTTGGCGAGTTCATCGGTGTCGATGCGCGAGGTCAGCGAGGAGCGGTCCGGCCAATCGGTGTACAGGCCCTCGACATCGGTGAGGATGACCAGCTTCTCCGCGCCGATGGCCTCGGCCAGCGCGGCCGCGGCGGTATCGGCATTGATGTTGTGCACCACGCCGGCGGCGTCGGGCGCGATGGTGGACACCACCGGAATCCGCCCGGCGGCGATGAGGTCGTGCACCGCATCGGGATTCACCGAGGTGACATCGCCGACCAGGCCGATATCGGTGGCCGCGCCGTCCACGGTGACCGTGCGGCGGGTGGCGGTGAACAGGTGCGCGTCCTCACCGGAGATGCCGACGGCGTACGGGCCGTGCGCATTGATAAGCCCGACCAGCTCCCGGCCCACCTGGCCGAAGAGCACCATGCGCACGATATCCATGACCTCGGGCGTGGTGACCCGGAAGCCGCCGCGGAATTCGCCTTGCAGGCCCAGCCTTTTCAGCATGGCGCTGATCTGCGGCCCGCCGCCGTGCACCACCACCGGGTGCACGCCGACGGTGCGCAGGAACGCCATATCGGCGGCGAACGCCTGCTTGAGTTCCTCGTCGATCATGGCGTTGCCGCCGTACTTCACGACGACGATCTTGTCGCGGAACTTCTGCAGCCACGGCAGCGCGTCGGCGAGGACGTGCGCCTTGTCCAGCGCCGATAGCCCGTCGATCGGCGTGCTCATGAGCTGTAGGCCGAATTCTCTTCGACGTACCCGTGCGACAGGTCCGTGGTGCGAATGGTCGCGGTGCCCGCGCCCAGGCCGAGCTCGACGGTCACCTGGATATCGGGTCCGGACAGGTCGACCTCGCGGGCCCCGGGCGCGCCGGTGCCGTTGACGCACACCGGATGTCCGTTGAACGACACCGTGATCTTCTCCGGATCCAGCTCGATCGGCGCGATGCCGATGGTGGCCAGCACCCGGCCCCAGTTCGGATCCGAACCGAAGAACGCCGTCTTCACCAGGCTGTCGCGCGCGATGGTGCGCGCCCCGATGAGCGCCTCCTGCTCGCTGACCGCGCCGCTGACGGTGACGTGCACCCGCTTGGTGACGCCCTCCGCGTCGGCCATGAGCTGCTCGGCCAGATCGTCGCAGACCGCCATGACGGCGGCATTCAGCTCGTCCTGGCCGGGCGCGACGCCGCTGGCGCCATTGGCCAGCAGCAGCACGGTGTCATTGGTGGAGCAGGAGCCGTCCACGTCCAGGCGGTCGAAGGTCATGCGGGTGGCATTGCGCAGCGCGGTGTCCAGCTGTTCGGGCGTGGCCACCACATCGGTGGTCAGCACCACGAGCATGGTCGCCAGCGACGGGGCGAGCATGCCCGCGCCCTTGGCCATGCCGCCGACGTTCCACTTGTCCTTGTGGTGGAAGGCGGCTTCCTTCGGCACGGTGTCGGTGGTCATGATGGCCCGCGCCGCCTCGGCGCCGCCGGAGAGTCCGCCGCCCATCTCGTGCACGATCTCGGTGACGGCCGGAATCAGCTTGTCCATGGGCAGTCGGTCGCCGATGAGACCGGTTGAGCAGACCGCGATCTCACCCGCGCCGGTCTCGGTTCCCCAGTTGCTCAATGCCTTCGCCAGTTCCTCGGCGGTGGCGTGGGTGTCCTGGAAGCCGCCCGGGCCGGTACAGGCATTGGCCCCACCGGAATTCAGGATGACCGCCCGCAGCCGGCCGCCGGTGAGCACCTGCTGTGACCACAGCACCGGCGCGGCCTTCACCTTGTTGCGGGTGAACACGCCCGCCGCCGCGTACTCCGGCCCCTCGTTCAGAACCAGTGCCAGATCCGGCTTCCCGCTGACCTTGATCCCGGCCGCGATGCCCGCGGCGCGGAAACCCAGGGGCGCGGTGACGCCCTGGGTCCGGACCAGCTTGCCGTCGTTGATTGAAGTCACGGAGCCACTCCTACGGTGGAAAGTCCTGCGGTCTCGTCGAATCCGACGGCCAGGTTCATGGATTGCACCGCGGCGCCCGCGGTGCCCTTGGTCAGGTTGTCGATGGCGCCGATCACGATCAGCAGCCCGGCGTCGGCGTCCACCGCCACCTGCAGGGTGACGGCATTGGAGCCGAGCACCGCACCGGTCTGCGGCAGTACGCCTTCCGGCAGCAGGTGCACGAACGGCTCATCGGCATAGGCTTTTTCGTAGACCGCACGGGCCTGGGCGGCGTCCACGCGAGTCGGGGCGGTGCAGGTGGCCAGAATGCCGCGCGGCAGCGGGGCCAGCACCGGGGTGAAGGACACGGAGACATCGGTTCCGGCGAGAGTGCCCGCACCGCTCGCGGCGGCGGCCTTCAAATTCTGCGTGATCTCCGGGGTGTGCCGGTGCGCGCCCGCGATGTTGTAGGCCCGCAGCGAGCCCATCACCTCGGAGCCGAGCAAACCCACGTCGAGCTTGCGCCCGGCCCCCGAGGTGCCGCTCACGGCGACCACATTCACGGTCGGCTCGATGATTCCGGCCGCGACCGCCGGGGCCAGCGCCAGGCTCGCCACGGTCGGGTAGCAGCCCGGCACCGCGATCCGGGTGGCGCCGCGCAGCTGCTCGCGACCTCCCGGCAGCTCCGGCAGACCGTACGGCCAGCTGCCCGCGTGCGGGCTGCCGTAGTACTTTTCCCACGCCGCCGCATCGGTGAGCCGGAAATCCGCGCCGCAGTCGATGATCACCGTCGATTCCGGCAATGCTTTGGCAATCGCAGCGGACTGGCCGTGCGGCAGCCCCAGGAAGACGACATCGTGCCCCGCGAGCACGTCCGGAGTGGTGGCCTCCAGTACCCGGTCCGCCAGCGGCAGCAGATGCGGCTGCAGCTCCCCCAGCGTGCTTCCGGCATTCGACCCGGCGGTCAGCGCCCCGATCTCGAGGCGCCCGGCTCGGTACGCTGGATGTCCGAGTAGCAGTCGCAGGACTTCGCCGCCCGCGTACCCGCTCGCACCAGCCACCGCGACCCGCACCGTGGGTCCACCCGAGGTATCCACCATGTGATGATTATGCACGACTGTGCAAGCTCATTCACCATCGGGTGGAGTTCGGGCGTCAAGGGCGGTTTTCCGGCACACTCGATAGAGCCATGCACGACGACGACACCGAACCCATCCCGGCCGTCCGCCGCCACCGCGGCAACCACCGAGCATCCGATGCGCCCGCCACCACCCCGGAGGACCGCACCACCGCCTCGGATACGGCCACCGCGGGGACCCGCCATGCCCGTCGTCGTGCGCGCGGCGGCAGGCACGCCGGCCCGGTTTCACACCGGCGGCGATCGGAATCACATCTGCTGCGACGGATCGGACAGACCATCTCCGCCATGGCGGCGGTCACAGTCATCGCCGTCTCCGGCGTGGCCTGGTACGGCGAGAACAGCCTCGAGGACGGCTTCATCCGATCCTCGGGCGCCATCGCCGAGGAGGATCGCAGCCTCGACGGCGATGTCAATATCCTGCTGATCGGCCTGGACACCCGCAAAGACCTCAACGGCAACGATTTGCCGAAGGACATCCTCGACCAGTTGCACGCCGGTGACGGCTCCGAGGGCGGCTACAACGCCAATTCCCTGATCCTGGTGCACATTCCGAAGGATATGAAGAAGATCGTCGCCTTCTCCATCCCGCGCGACGACTACGTGCCGGTGACGGGCATTCCCGGCTACACGAACATCAAAGTCAAAGAGGCGTACGGGCTGGCCAAGTACTACGCCGAGCAGAAGCTCGAGGCCCAGGGCGTCACCGACAAGGTCCAGCTGGAACGCGAAGGGCGCGAAGCCGGCCGGGCCTCCATCGTGCGAACGGTCAAGGCGCTCACCGGCGTTCCCATCAACCGCTTCGCCGAGGTCTCCCTCGTCGGCTTCTATCACCTCGCCGAAGCCCTGGGCGGCGTGGACGTGTGCCTCAACAATGCCGTCGACGACAGCTACTACTCCGGCGCGGTCTTCCCCGCCGGCCGCCAGCACCTCGACGCCGCCAATGCCCTGGCCTTCGTCCGCCAGCGGCACGGCCTGCCCAATGGCGACCTCGACCGCACCCACCGGCAGCAGGCCTTCCTCACCTCGGTCGCCAACTCGCTCAAACAGGCCGGCACCTTCACCAATATCGGCAAGCTCCAGGACCTCATGGACGTGGCGCACCGCGATATCGTGCTGTCCGACGGCTGGAACCTCACCGATTTCGTCACCACCCTGGGCCGCGCCGACTCCCCGCAGGTGGAGTTCCGCACCCTGCCGGTGCTGCGCTACGACATGATCAACGGCCAGGATGTCAACATCATCGACCCGGTCGCCATCCGCAAGGAAGTCCGCGCCGCCTTCGGCATCGAGGATCCGGCCCCGCCGACGACCCCCGCCACCGTCCCGGTCTCCACCCTCGACGTGGTCAATGCCAGCGAGACCCCCGGCCTGGCCGCCAAGGTCTCCAAGGCCTTGAACGCCAAGGGCTTCCCCACCGGCACCGTGGACACCGCCAAGTTCTCCGACGGCACCTCCACCGCCATCTTCTACGGCGCCGGGGCCGACACCGACGCCAAACAACTCTCCGAGATGCTCGGCGGCGTGACCGTCACCGCTTCGTCAGAGGTCACCGCCGGTCACGTAAGACTGGTCCTGGGCACCGATTTCGACCTCCCCGACGCCCTCGACCCCACCGCCGGCTCGACCACCGCGACGACGTCGCCCCGCACCCCGACCACCACCACGACCTCCGACACCCCCGACGCCGGAAAGCCGGTCACCACCACCATCGGCGGCGGCATCCCCTGCGTGAACTGAACTGAAACATCGCCGACCGGGACATGGTGGCGGCATCGGCCGAGAACGCCCCGCCACCATGTCCCGGTCGGCGTCGTTTCACTCTCGGCCTCGGAATACCAGCAGGGGGACGTGCATTTCGGCGGAGGTCAGGGAGCCGTGCTGGCCGAGGAAGCCGGACTGGAGGGGTTCGACGGCCGAGCGGACGATCCCGCCGCGGTCGCCCGCCACCGCGATGACATCGCCTATGCGGGAGGTGTTCTCGGCATGGACGGCGGGGCCGAACCAACCGTCGCGAATCGCCTCGTCACGAGTCAGGACGGTGTAGTCGGCACCGAGTACCGCACGCCAGGTGGCGGCGACATCGGAGGCCGCGCCGTTCGCGGTGTAGACGTGGCGGGCGCGGGCCTCGCCGCCGAGGTCGGCGACGCCGTCGTGCAGGGCCGTCGTGGTGTCGAAGTCGATCCGGTCGTGCATGGCGACCATGCCGTGGTCGGCGGTGACGAGCAGCGCAGCATCGGCCGGGAGGCGTTCGGCGATGGCCTGCACGGTGCGATCGACCATGCCCAATTCCAGTCGCCAGGCCGGGGATCCGGGGCCGCGGACGTGGCCGGTGGTGTCGAGGTCGGCGTGATAGGCGTAGACCAGGGAACGCTCGCCCTGGCCCAGTGCGGTCAGGGTGCCGTCGATGAGGTCGCCGAGCGAGACGTCGAAGCGGAATTCACTGCCCCGGAAGGATGCCCGGGTCAGGCCGGACCCGGCCTGGAAGATGGGGCCGACATGGGTGACCGAGACGCCGTCGGCGGCGGCCCGCTCGAAGACCGTGGTCAGCGGTTGGAACTGTTCCGGCGCGAGTTCTTTCAGCAGATCGACCTTGGGTCCGTCACCGAAGAGACGCCATTTGAGCGGGCTCATGAGCCGGTCCTGGCCGGGCACTCGCAGCAGGTAGCCGACCAGCCCGTGCTCCCCGGGCGGCACCCCGATTCCGAGTGAGCTCAGGCTGGTGGCCGTCGTGGTGGGGAATCCCGCGGTGATCGTGCGCCGCACCGCACCCGACAGGAACGGCGCGTCCGCGGCGTACTCCGCGAGCTGCTCGGCCCCGAGCCCGTCGATCAGCAGCACACAGACCCGCCGAGCGTCCAATTCCAGTCCGAGCCGGTCGATTTCGCCGGGCACGCCGAGGCCCGCGAGCAGGGAAGGGAAGACATCGGCCAGCGAGTTCAGGCCGTACTGCGGCAATGTGAGCACAAGCACCACCCTCCCAATACCCGCTGCTCGGATCAAGGACCGAACTGTTCCAGACCGGTGACCCGGAGCAGGTCGAGTGCGGTGGCCTCGCGGGTGCCCGGGGCGGCCGAGTAGACGATGACGGTCTGGTCGGAATCCGGGACCAGCAAGGTGTCGCAGTCCAGCGTGAGGCGACCGAGTTCGGGATGCCCGATCGTCTTGGTGGACGAGCGCAGCTGATGGGAGCGTCCAGCACGCCACAGTTCATCGAATCGCGGACTGCGGGCACGCAATTCACCGACCAGGTGGGCCAGGTCCGGATCATCGGGGTAGCGGGCGCTGACCGACCGCAGGCAGCCGACGCAATAGTCGGCGGTGGCGGCTTCTTCTTCGGGGGTCAGCCAGGCGCGGCCGAGACCGCTGCCGAGGAAACGCTGGTAGATGATGTTGCGTTCGATCGGCGGCCATTCCGAGAAGTCGCCGAACAGTGCGGCGGCCAGTGGATTCCAGGCCAGCACATCGGATTTGGCGGACAGCACCACCACGGGCAGATCGGCCATGCGGTCGAGCAGCCGGTACACACTGGGACGGATGAGCATGGGGATGCGGCCTTCGGCCGGGGGCGCGGAACCCGCCAGGCGGAACATCAGGTTCCGATCGTCCTCGTCGAGTCGCAGCGCGCGGGCCAGCGCGCCCAGCACCTGATCGGAGGGTTTCGGACCGCGTCCCTGTTCCAGCCGGACGATGTAGTCCACGCTGACCCCGGCCAGCATCGCGACCTCCTCCCGGCGCAGGCCGGGCACCTGCCGCCGCGAACCGGCCGGAAGCCCGACATCTCCGGGAGCCAGTCGAGAACGGGCGGTGCGCAATACCGTGGCCAATTCGGTTCTGTCCACCACCCCATGGTCGCGCACCGAGCGCGCGGCGGGGTGGTACCGCCGGTCCCATGCCGAAGCGTCCCTGGTGGCCGGGGGTATCGCACGCCGACGCTGGAGATATGACTGATACGACGATCGCCCTGGTCACCGGGGCGAACAAGGGGCTCGGCCACGAAACCGTCCGCCGGCTGGCGGGATTGGGATGGGAGGTCTTCCTCGCCGCCCGCGATCCGGAACGCGGCAACCGGGCGGCCGCCAAGCTCACCGCGCGGGGCCTGAACGTGCATTACGTGCCCCTGGACGTGACCTCCGACGATTCGGTGTTCGCGGCCGCGGAAACGGTGAAGGCCCATGCCGGTCGCCTGGATGTGCTGGTGAACAATGCCGCCATCGGCGGCCACGACAACCATCCCGCCGACACCCGGCCCGATGATCTGCGAGAAGTGTTCGAGACCAATGTCTTCGGCCCCGTGCGCGTCACCCACGCCTTCCTGCCGTTGCTTCAGGCCGCGCCCGCACCGCGCATCGTCATGGTGTCCAGCGGCATGGGGTCCATCGCCACCATCACCGATCCGCGGTGGGCGGGCGTCCTGCCGCCGGCCATCGGCTATCCGGTGACCAAGGCCGCGCTCAATATGCTCACCACGCGCTATGCGCAGATCTTCACCGATATTCGCATCAATGCCGTCGATCCGGGTTACACCGCAACGGATTTGAACGGCCACTCCGGCCTTCAGACCGTCACGGAGGGCACGGATGCCATCGTGAACCTGGCCCGCATCGGCGCGGACGGCCCGACCGGCGGCTTCTTCGACCGCAATGGCGCCACTCCGTGGTGACATAGGAGTGGTCGCCCGAATCATCGAAGGAGAACATCGTGGCGGAATCGAACGGTACCGACCGTGTCCTGTCGATCGGCCTGCATCCCAGCGCGGTCGATTTCACCCCTTATCCCGGACAGAGCGAGGCGACGCTGACCGCGCGCATCAAGGCCGGTGAGGACGCCATGCGGGCCGCCGGCATCGACTTCGTGCAGTGCATGGTGCCGCGCGATCCGGATGCGGCCGAGGCGAAGGTGCGCGAGTGCGCCGGCGCGGGCCCGTTCCGGGTCGCCATGATCGGCGCGGGCGTGCGGATGGCGCCCGAGCTCACCGAACTGTTCGAGCGGCTGATCAATACGGTCACCGAGATCGCCCCCGGTATCCGGTTCGCCTTCAACACCTCGCCGGAGTCCACCATCGATGCCATGCGTCGCGGACTGCGCGCCAACTGACTGGACGCTATGTACAGTGAGCCGCGGACCGCGACAGGCAGGAAATAAACTCATGGCTGACAACAACACCGAATCGAGCCCCCTCGCCCTGAGCGGGCGCTTCAACCACTTCTCGACCACCCGCCTCGGCGCGCTCACACGCTTCTACGCGCGGCTGCACCGCAGGCTGTACGACCGATTCGGCGGGACCCGGTTCACGACGTTGCAGGGCAAGCCCGTGTTCCAGCTGACCGTCACCGGCCGCAAGTCCGGACAGCCGCGCCCGGTCATGCTCATGCTGGTGCGCGACGGCGATGACCTGCTGGTGTGCGGGTCCAATGGCGGCAATCTCGGAACGCCGAACTGGTGGCGCAATCTGCTCGCGACCGAGCGGCCGCAGGTGCGGGTCGGCCGGGAGTCCTGGCCGGTGACCGCGCGCGTGGTCACCGATCCGGCCGAGTACGAGAAGCGTTGGCGCACACTGGTCGCCGGATATCCGGACTTCGCGACCTATCGGGCGCTGAGCACCCGCAAGTTCCCCATCGCGGTGCTCACCCGGGCTTGATCAGACCACCGACTCCCGGGTGATGCTCGACCACAGCGCATCACCCTGGTCGGCGAAGCGCTGCGCCAGTTCGCCGCGCGCATCGGTGACACCGGTGCCGGATCGTCCGCCCGAGACGCAGAAGTGCGTTTCGGCGAGCGTCAGCAGCTTGACGTTGACCAGGCGGATCGGCCCCAGCGGCCCGTCCACGGTCGCGGGCACGCTCTCATCGGTCATGCCCAGCAGAACGCACACATCGCCTTGATCGTCGACGTACGCGCCGCGCGCCTCGTCCGGAAAACCCGAGCCGGACAAGGTCATCGACAGGGTGCCGTAATGCTCCAGATTCTGGATGAACCGCAATCCGTGCTTGGACACGGTCTGCGCCACCGACCACACCATGTGGCCGAGCCAGGTATCGGAGACCATTTGCGCCGCAGCCCAATCCGCGGGCATACCGGCGGCCGCGCCGTACACCTCGACGCCGACGCCGTTGACCGGGTCGGGCACATCACCCCAGGTATCGGGAAAGGACAGCCCGTACGAGGTCAGCAAAGCCCCGTACTGCCGCCGCACCACCGCGAAACTCGGATGCTCGACGCTCGGCGGTTCCGGTTCCTGCACCCCCATGTGCTGCCAGATCTCGGTGGGAATGAACCGCGACTGATAGCGCGGCGACGCCAGCGCCGGATCCAGTCGCCCCCAACCGTTCCAGATGTTGTTCAGCGTGCGCCACGTCTCGTCCGCGTAGCGCTCGGCCGCATCGGCTCCCGATTCACTCACGCCGCGACGCTAGCCGCCGCGCCGCGGGTGCCGCAATGCGTGCACGGGGCATCCGCCGAACCGGTTGCGGCTCGGCGGATGCCCGTCGACCTCAGGACACGAAGGCGAACAGCACCGCCGCGACGGCGAAGCTGACCACCGACAGCACCGTTTCCAGCACCGTCCAGGTCTGCAGGGTCTGCTTGACGGTGAGGTTGAAGTACTTGGCGATGATCCAGAAGCCGCCGTCGTTGACGTGGCTGAGGATGATCGAGCCGGCGGCGATGGCCATGGCGATGAGCGCGATGGCCATCTGCGAGTAGCCCTGATCCACGACCAGCGGGGCCACGATGCCGCCGGTGGTGACAATGGCGACCGTCGCCGAACCCTGCGCGATGCGCAGGCCGCAGCTGATCAGGTAGGCGAGCACGATGACCGGAAGCCCGGCGGCGGACATGGTGTCGGCCAGCGCGGTGCCGATTCCGGTGGCGGCGATGACCTTTCCGAAGAACGCGCCCGCGCCGACCACCAGCAGCAGCATGCCCACCGGGCGCAGCGATTCGGCGGTCAGGGCGCTCAATTCCTGCACGGTGGAACCGCGCCGGAGGCCGAGCACGTAGAAGGCGATGAGCACCGCGATGAGCAGTGCCACGGCGGGCGTGCCCAGGAAGGTGAGCACCTGCAAGGTCTTCGAGCCGTCGTCGAGCAGCTGGCTGCCGAAGGTCGCGCCCAGGATGAGCACCAGCGGGATGGCGATGATGCCGCCGATCAGCCCCACCGACGGCGCGCGCTTGTCGAGCACCGTCGCCGCGCCCGGCCCGTCGCCGGTCTTCACGGCCGTGCCGCCGGAGCCATTGGCCGTCTCGGACTTCACCAGGAACTCCGCGGGCACCTCCACGTTCACCCGCTTGCCGATCCAGCCGCCCCACACGATGCCCGCCGCGACGAATCCCGGTAGGCCGCAGACGAATCCCATGAGGATCAGCCAGCCCAGGCTGACGCCGAGCAGACCGCCCAGCGCGACCGGACCCGGATGCGGCGGCAGGAAGGCGTGCGTCATGGACAGGCCCGCGAGCATCGGCATGGCGTACAGCACCAGCGAGCGCCCGCCGCGCTTGGCGGCCACGTAGATCAGCGGTGCCAGCACGAAGATGCCGATATCGAAGAACACCGGAATGCCGAAGATGAGCCCGAGCAGGCCCATGGCAATGGGAGCGCCCTTGTCCCCGAACAGTTTCAGCAGCCGCTCGGTGAGCACGTCCGCGCCGCCGGAGCGTTCCAGAATGGCGCCGAGCACCGTGCCCAGGCCGATGATGACGGCAATGTGCCCGAGGATGCCGCCGAATCCGGTCTCCAGCAAGGATTCCCCGGCCTTCAAGGGAGTGCCGACGATCTTCGCCACCGGCAGTCCCGCCGCCAGCGCCAGTCCCAGCCCGGTGAGCAGCAGTGCGATGAACGGTTCCAGCTTGAACCGGATGATCGTCACGAGCAGGACGGCGATGGCCAGCCCGCACAGCACCAGCAGTCCCGGTGTGGTGGTGCGCAGCCAATCGACTGTGTCGCCCATGGGGTACCTCAATTCATGGATCGAACGAACGATGCCGCGCGAGCGGCGATCTCGGGCCACCGGCCCGCGGCGACGTCGGCGGGAGCGACGACATCGGTCCCGGCGGTGACGGCGACCGCGCCGTGCGCCAGGAAGTCGGCGGCATTACCGGCATTGACCCCGCCGGAGGGGATGAGCTCGGCCTGCGGGAGCGGACCGTGCAAATCCTTCAGATAGCCTGGCCCGAGCGCCTTCGCGGGAAAGATCTTCACCGCCGCCGCACCCAGATCGAGGGCCCGCATCACCTCGGTCGGCGTGAAAGCGCCCATGACGACCGGGATTCCGCGCTCGGCGGCCACCTCGGCGACCGTCTCCCGGATCCCCGGGGTGACGAGAAACCGTGCGCCACTGTCGATCGCGGCCGCGGCCTGCTCGCCATCGAGCACCGTGCCCGCCCCCACCACCGCCTTCGCCACACCCGATGCCTTCCGCAAGCAGTCGAGCACACCCGGCGTAGTGAAAGTCAGCTCCACAGCCCGAATCCCGGATCCCGCGAGCGCCTCGGCGAGCGCCACCGGATCCGGTATCTCCGGCGCGCGCACCACAGTCAGCACACGGTCGGCACGAATGGCCTCCATGGCCCCGATCATCGAAACTCCCTCCGCATCGTCGTCATCCCGCCACGCCTTCCGTCATCGCATGCCCTTCCGCCGCCGGTCCCCCGCCGTCGCGAGTCCCTGCGCCATCGCGAGTCCCTGCGCCATCGCAAATCCCTCCGTCATCCCGGCGTGCTTTTGGCCGGGATCTCGCCCCGCCGTCCGGATTCCTGCCGAGAACACGCCGGAATGACGGAGGCCGGTGGTACCGACCGCGAGCCGGAATGACGGAGGGCGGGCGGTACCGGCCGCAGCGGCGGTCACCGGGTTTCCTTGCGGGCAGGGTCCATGCGCAGGGCGCGGCCCGCTCGGACGCCGGTCGCCTTGCCGTCTTCGAGGGCGAATTCACCGTTCACCAGGACGTGGCGGATGCCGTGCGCCTGCTGTTTCGGGTTCTCGAAAGTGGCGGTGTCGGTGATGGTTCGGGGGTTGAATACCACCAGGTCGGCGGCGTAGCCGGGCTTGACGAGGCCGCGGTCGCGTAGGCGCAGGCGTTGGGCCGGGCGGCCGGTGAGGTGGTTGACGCAGTCTTCGAGGTCGAGCAGGCCGAGTTCGCGGACGTAGTGGCCGAGGTAGCGCGGGAAGGTGCCCCAGGCGCGCGGGTGCGGGCGGTCGCCGACGAGCAGGGCGTCGCTGCCGCCCATGTGGCGGGAGTGGCGCATGATGGCGCGCACGTTCTCCTCGTGGCCGACGTGCTGAAGGATGGTGGTGGCCAGCTGGTCTCGGGTGAGCAGGTCGAAGAAGACCTCGACCGGCGGCATATCCCGATCGGCGGCGATCTCGGCGACGGTGCGGCCGACGTATTCGTCGAGCGCGGTGTTGCCCACGCCGCTGATCTGGATGGTCTCCCAGTCGACGGTGACGCCGTGACAGCCGTCGGAGCCGTGCAGGTTCACATCCAGGGCGATGCGGATGCGGGTGGATTCGTCGGCGATGCGCGCCAGCGCGGCGTCCGGGCCGCCGGACATGGCCCAGCTGGGCAGCAGGGCCGACAGGGTGGTCGAGCCCGGCAGGTAGGGGTAGGTGTCGAGGGTGACATCGTGCCCGTCGGCGAGGGCGGCGTCGATCATGGCCAGGAATTCCGGTGCGCGGCCCCGGTTCTCGCCGAAGTTCAGGGTGGCGTGCGTGAGGTGCAGGGCGCAGCCGGTGGTGCGGGCCAGGTCGATCATTTCCGCGTAGGCGTTCAGCGCGCCGGCGCCATAGGAGCGGGTGTGCGGGGCGTAATAGCCGCCGGCGGCGGCGACCACCTCGCACAGGGCGGCGAGTTCGGCCGTGTCCGCGTACATTCCGGGTGTGTAGGTGAGCCCGCTGGACATGCCGACCGCGCCCTCGGCGAGGCTGTCGGCCAGCAGTTCCCGCATGCGCTGGATCTCTTCCGGTGTGGCGGGGCGCTTTTCGGCCCCCACCACCATCAGCCGCAAGGTGCCCTGGGGAACCAGGTAGGCGGCATTGGGCGTGATGCCCTGATCGAGGCGATCCAGATACTCGGCGACGGTGCGCCAGGAGAAGTCGAGATCGGCGGGATTGCCGTTCCACCCGGCGATCTGGCGGCGCAGCACGGCCAGTGCCGCGTCGTCGATGGGTGCGTAGGACAGCCCGTCCTGGCCGATCACCTCGGTGGTGATGCCCTGACTCAGCTTCGGGAAATGCTCGGGCTCGGTGAGCAGGTGCAGATCGGAATGGGCGTGCATATCGATGAATCCGGGCGCGAGCACCAGATCCTCGCCGCCGTCCACAATGCGATCCGCACCGGGTATCGCCCCGGGCCCGGCGATCTCGGCGATCCGGCCGCGGTCGACGAGGACGTCGCCGCGATAGCGCGGCGCACCGGTGCCGTCGATGATGTCGATAGTGCGGAAGAGCAAGTCGGCCACAGTATTACCGCCGATCAGAAGAAGGTGTGCACGAGATCGACCACCCGCGGCCGCTCGGCCCCGGCATCGTCGATCACCGGGATGAGCCGCCACTTGTCGAAGGCGGTGCAGGGATGGGAGAGACCGAGCCGCACGACGCCGCCCACCGGCAGGTCCTGGGCGTCACTGCCCGGCAGCCGCAGGAAGGCGTGCTGGTCATTGAGCGCCGACACCGTCGCGTCCGGATTCAGCTTGGCCGCAGCCGGACCCGCGATGAGCTGCGGCACGGGCAGGCCCTCGTCGAAGGGCAGATCGCGTTTGCCCGCATCGAGCAGGGCCAGCTCCGCCTCCGGCCGGGAGACCACGCGCGCCCAGCCGTGCATGGCCGAGCGCAGCGGCCGCTCCGCGCGACCCGCGGCCAGCGGCGAGATGCCGGAGTAGAAGCCGTCGTCGTGAATCAGGTACGCGCCCGACCGCAGCACGACGGTGGTCGGAACACCCTGTGCGCCTTCCTCGTCCGCGAGCCCGGCGAGATGCTCCACCACCAGATCCGGGTAGGCGCTGCCGCCCGCGGTGATCACGGCCGGCCCCTCATACCAGCCCGCCGTGCCGATCGCGCGATGCAGCAGCGCCATCTCGTCGAGGTACCGCCTTACGGCCGCAACCTTTTCCGGGCTGCGATCGTGGGCGAGGGCGCCCTCGTATCCGCCCACCCCGGCGAGGATCAGCCGCGGCGAGCGGTGCACCGCCTCGGCCACCTCACGCGCCGCCTCGAGGCCGCGTGCGCCGGTACGCCCGTGCGGCCCACCGAGTTCCACGAGCACCGACAGCCGCACGCCCTCGGGCGCATCGGCCAGATGCCGTTCCATCTCACGCACCGAGCCCACCCCGTCGACCCAGCTGAACAGTTCGAACCCGGGATCACGCGCCAATTCGGCGGCGGCCCAGCGCAATCCGACCGGATCCAGCAGCGCATTGGCGAGCATGACGCGGGCCACCCCGAACGAGCGCGCCACCTGCACCTGCCAGCCGGTGGCGAGGGTGATCCCCCACGATCCGGCCGCCAGCTGTTCGGCCCACAGCTGCGGGGCCATGGTGGTCTTCCCGTGCGGGGCCAGCCGCACCCCGGCGGCCGCCGCCCAGTCCGCCATGACGGCGAGATTCGAGTCCATGGCGGCGCGGTCCAGGGTCAGCGCCGGCGTCTCGAACTCCTCGAGCAGCGGTGCGGCGGCGAGGTATTCGCGCACCGTCCGGCCCCATGCCGTCGGCGGCAGCGATTTGTGCTCCGGTCCCAGCGTCCGCTCGTGCAGCGCTGCGATGACGGCATTGTCGATGGCCACGGCACTTCCTTCCTCAGGTCCGAGTGTCATATCAACTATGCATTGCATAATCCGCAACGCTTGTTGCACATCGTGTTTGTGGTGGTTATTCTGCATGCGATGACCGATAGCCGCAAGCACTCGAAGGAGATTGGTGTGACCCGAGCGACGCCGGCCCGCCCCCGAGCGGTCACCGTCGGCGAAGGACTCGCCGTCCTGATCGCCCGGCCCGGACCGCTCGAGGATTCGCCGGCCTTCGACCGGAGCGCGGGCGGGGCCGAGGCGAATGTGGCCGCCGTGCTCGCCCAGCTCGGGATCGAGACGGCCTGGCTGTCTCGCGTCGGCGCGGATGGATTCGGCCGCTTTCTCATTCGCCACCTGGGCGAACGCGGTGTGGACACCACCGCGGTCACCGTCGATCCGGCGCGGCCGACGGCGGTGTACGTCAAGGAGCGCGGCAGCGGGTCCGGACGCGACGGCGATCTGCCCGCCGGGTCCAGCCGGATGCTGTACTACCGCACCGGCTCGGCCGCCAGCGCCCTGTCCCCCGCCGATCTCGGCGCGGCGTCCACCCTCCTCGACGGCTGCGATCTCATCCACTGCACCGGCGTCACCACCGCCTTGTCGCCCTCGGCGACGGCGCTGACCGAAGCGCTCACCGCACTGCCGCGCCACGGCCGGCTGATCAGCTTCGACCTCAATTACCGCCCGGCCCTGTGGGCCCAGCGCACCGGCGATCCCGCCGAGATCCTCGCCCGGCACCTGAACGCGTGCGATGTGGTGTTCCTCGGCGCCGACGAGGCCGAAACCGTCTTCGGCACCGGCGATCCCGGCGAACTGCGCGCCCTGTTCCCGCATCCGCACCACCTCGTGGTCAAGAACGACAAGCATTCGGTCACCGGATTCGCCGGCGCCGCACACCTGGAAGTGCCCGCCCTGCGCCTGGATGTCACCGAACGCATCGGCGCGGGCGACGCCTTCGCCGGCGGCTACCTGGCCGCCCTGCTGCACGGCCGCCCGCACGAGGAACTGCTGCGTTTCGGCCACCTGTGCGCCGCGGCCGCCCTCACCGGCGCCGGGGATTTCGCCGAGCTGCCGCCGCTGCCCGTGCTGGAATCCCTCGCCGCCCGCTCGGATTGGACCGAGTTGCGCTACGACCCGGCGCAGCTCGTACCGGAGAATGTGGCGTCGTGAGCCAAAGCCTGCATCGCGCCCTGACCATTCTCGCCGAGCTCGGCGAGGACTCGAAGACCTTGGACCAGTTGGCCACCACGCTGGGCGTGCACAAGTCCACGGTGCTGCGGCTGCTGCAGACCATGGAGGGCGAGCGTTTCGTCACCCATGACGCCGAGCATCGCTACCGGCTCGGGTCCCGGCTGTTCGAGCTGGCCAACCGGTCCCTGGAGGGCCGTGATGTGCGCACCGCGGCGCGCCCGCATCTGACCGCGCTCAATGCCGAGACCGGCCAGACCATTCACCTGGCCACCTACGAATCCGGCGAGGCGATCTACATCGACAAGCTCGACGCCACCCAGAGCGTGCGCATGTACTCGCGCATCGGCCGGCCCGCGCCGCTGCACTGCACCGCGGTCGGCAAGGTGCTGGTCTCCGCCCAGCCGCGCGGGCTCTGGCGCGAGATCGCCGAGGGCCTCGAGTACCGCCCGTTCACCGAACGCACCATCCGCACTCCCGAGCAGTATCTGGCGGAGCTGGAACTCGTTGCCTCCCAAGGGTTCGCCGAGGATCACGAGGAGCACGAGAGCTTCGTCAACTGCGTGGCCGTCCCCATCCGCAATGGCACCGGCGCGGTCGTGGCCGCGCTGTCCATGTCGGTGCCGGACATGCTGCTCGATCACGACCAGGTGCTCGGACTGCTGCCGCGCGTGCGTGCGGCCGCCGACGCCGTTTCCACCGAGCTCGGCTGGAGTCCGGGCCTCGACCGCTGAAAGATCGACCGCCGAAAGGTATGCACATGAGTGAGAAGATCGCCGTCCGAACCGATCTCGCGCCCGCGCCCGCCCACACCTTCTCCCAGGGTGTGCGCAAGGGACCGTTCGTCCAGGTCTCCGGGCAGGGTCCGGTCGACCCGGTCACCAACGAGTACCTGCACCCGGGTGATGTCGCCGCGCAGACCACCCGGACGCTCGAGAACGTCAAAGCCATTGTGGAGGCCAGTGGCGCGAGCTTCGACGATGTGGTGATGCTGCGCGTATACCTCACCAAGCGGGAGGATTTCGCCGTCATGAACGAGGCCTACGGCAAGTTCGTCACCGAGCACACCACCGGCGGCGTGCTGCCCAGCCGCACCACGGTCTTCACCGGCCTGCCGCGCGAGGAGATGCTGGTCGAGATCGACGGCATCGCCATCGTCGAAGGCTGAGCCACCGCCGCAGGCCGAGCCAGCGTCGAGGGCCGATCCTCAGTCGACCATCCGGACCATCGTCCACATCCACCACGGCCGCCGTGGCACCTCGCAGCGCAGCAGTTGCACATGCCAATCCGTCCACTCCCCGGTCTCCGGCGACCGGACCACGATCGGGCGCCGCTCGATCTCGGCGGGTGGAATATCGGTCGCCCACATCCGTTCCCATTCCGGCGCCCGTTCGAGCTGACGGGTGAGCTCGGCAATGCGTTCGGGCGGCATCATTCCCGGCGCCAGGTGGCGGAAGGCGTGCACCATCATGTGGGCGATGGTCTCCCAATTGCCGATGACCTCGCGGGCCCGCGGATCCAGCAGCGTCCACGCGAGGATATTGACGCCCGCGTCCAGGCCCGGGAAGGCCCGGCGATAGGGCTCGTTGGCGGCGACGCAGTCGAGCCCGGGCATGGTCTGGTAGCACGCCGGGTACGGAATGCCATGGAGGAAATCGAGTTCCGCCGCATCCGGGCCGTAACCGTCGGAGACGATCGCGGTCAGCTCCGGCTGCAGCAGGTAGGCGGCGTGCTCCCGGACCTGCACCGGCACGTCCAAGGCATCGAACAGCGCGCCGAGCGCGGTGGCGGTCGGGGGCCGGGTGCCCTGTTCGAGCTTCTGGATCAGCGCCTCCGAGACCCCGGCCCGCCGGGCCAGTTCGGCGCGGGTCAGCCCCGCGTGCTCGCGACGTTCCCGCAGATAGCCCGCGATTGCCGAATGTGCGTCGGCCACCTGCAGATACCTCCCGACCAAATGTGCTGTGTGCGCATCAAAACCTACCGTTTGGTCTTGAAGGGGTGTGCAGCAGCATCCCGGTCGCAATGGCAAATCCGACGACTGGGACAAATTGGGACAGGGCCTCGCCTTGACGATAGGCCCGCTGACTCGGGATGCTCTCTGAGTCGCTCGAAGCCGAGCGGCTCAGACAGGTGCCAGCGGAGGGGACGGCACGTACGCCGGCCGGATCGCTGTTCACGGAATCGCTGCGCGGTACGTGCCGCGTGGGGCATCCACCTCGGCGGGCCGGTCACCGCGACCGGCCCGCCGGGGTAATCAGGACTCGTCCTGCCAGACGGCGAGCTCACCGCCCGGCATGGAGGCGATCATGCTGCGCGGGCCGGAGAAGGTCCAGGCCTCGTAGTAGCGGTCCGGATCCACGATCAGATGCGCGCCGGAGTCGAGGGCGATGCGCAGGCCGCCCTGCTCGTTGATGCTGGCGGATTCGATCAGGCCGTCCAGGGCGCCGACCAGGTTGTCGTGGGTGCGGGTGGGATCGCCGACCACGTGATGGACCGAGCCGCCCGGGGTTTCGATGGTCAGCTCACTACCGACGTGCAGTTCGTACACACCGATCCCGATGGCGAGCAGGGGTTCGGTGGACAGCACGCACAGTCGCTCTCCGGCAATCGGCAGTCTCATGATCGTTCCTCCGTTGCGGTTCGTCTGATTCCACTGTGCCCGAAATGTCTATCGGCCCGTTTCCGCAACTGCGGAGACGGGCCGATAGTGTGTGGTAGATCGCGTTTTCAGCGATTCATGCGGAGATCAGTTACCGCTCAGCACCGCCAGCACGGGCTCGGAGAGGAAGAACGGCTCCAGCCGCTCGCGAACCAGCTTGGCCAGCACGCCGTTCCGCTTGGCGGCCTCCACCACGGCCGGGCCGTAGCGCAGGATCTCGGCGGCGACGGTCTCATTGGACAGACCCAGCTCCGGCAGCATGGCCGCCAGGGTGTGGTCGCCGTACTTCTCGAAGAAGACCTCCACGCCCTGATCCACCAGGACGCCGAAGTACTCCTTCTCGCGGGTGGTCAGCGCGATGCGGTAGATGATCAGCGCCAGATCCTGGAGATCCTGCTGGGACAGGTACTCCCGCAGCCCGCTCACCGGTTCGCCGGCGTGCAGGTCCCAGAATTCCATGGCGGCGTCGTGCACCGGGGCGTCGCGCAGCATCTCGCGAATGGCGTTATTGGTGCGCTTGAGCGCGAATTGCGCGCCTTTCCCGGCCATTTCGCCCAGGAAGGTGCCGTCGCCGGCGGCCTTCTCGGCGGCCTTGCGGGCCTGCTTGGCCGCGGAGGTGCCGAAGGAGACCAGCGAGCCGACGCCCGGGATCTTGCCCGCGAGCTGCCGGTTGGACTCCATGAAGTCGTCGATCAGCTTGTCCACGAACTTGGAGGCGACGGTGGCGATGAGCGGGCTCTCGGTGAGCCGCTCCAGAATCCGCTCCTGCGCCTGGTGCATGCCGAAGACCTTCTCCAGCAGCTGTTCCACCGGCTCGCGGTCGACCACGTCGCCGAGGGTGTAGTCGTTATTGGCGGCGATATCGTCGTAGAGCGAATTCGCCAGCGTGCCGACCATTTCGCCGAGGACCGGGCTGCCGCCGATCAGCTCGACGACATTGGCCACGGTCTGCTTGGCCTGGTCGATCTCCACCACGTCGCGGAAGACGATGGTGTCGGCCACGCCGATCACCGCGTCCACGTCCCGGGCGATCACTTCGGCGAACCGGTCGCCGGTCACCTCGGCGACAATGTAGTCGACTTGCAGATCCAGCAGCCGTTCGGCGATCTCACGTGGCTTGGCGTCGGTCATAGGTTCCACCCTCGGTGTCGAGCGGACCGCCCGGATATCACTCGGTATCGTTGCCGTGCACCGATTTTCGAATCTTCTCCAGGCGCTCCCGCGCGGCCTTCGCCCGCGCGTCCCACTGTTCCTCGACGCTACGGCCCACCGGTGTCTGCTGGTCGAGTTCGCCCATCCCCCTGGCGGTGCCGTAGCGCTGCTCGACCTTATCGCGAACTGACTCGAAAGTAGGGACACCGGAATCCGAATACCCGCCGATATCGCCCGTCACCGGCATACCCGCCGGAGGTACCACTGTCCCGGACACTGCCGGACCACCTCCCACCTGCCCGAACGCGCCAGGTGTCTCAGGCAGCGGACGAGCCGCCGTCAGCTGCGTGTCAGGAGTCACATCGATGGCTTGCGGTGCATGACCCACCGTGGCGGCCACCGACGCCGCCACCGCGTGCAATGCGGCCAGCCCGGCCCGCCCATCGGTTGCCTGCTCCACCACCGCCGCGAGCTCAGCATCGGGCAACTGAGCCAACAGCACCGCGAGTTCTTTGTTGGCATCACTCATAACGCCCAGGCTACGCAGCCCCGCCACCGCGGGCCGGGCATCGGCCGTGCGGTCACACCGGATCGTGCGAGAGCGTGCGCGTCACCCACGCGGCGAGCGTCCCCGGCCACTCCGGGATCGCCACCAGATTGTCGTGCGCGGCCCCCGGATAGATGACCAGCTCCTTGGGCTCCGGAGCCGCCTCGAACAAGGCCCGTCCCATGCTCACCGGCAACAGCTCGTCGGCATCCCCGTGCATGATCAGCACCGGGCACCGCAATCGCCGAATTCGCTGCAGGCTCGGATAGGCATTGGGCACGAACAGCTTGGGCAGGAACGGATACACCGCCTTCGCCGCATTCCGCAGCCCCGTGAACGTGGACATCAATACCAGCGCCGCAGGCGGATACGCATCCGCCAACTCCAGCAGCACTCCCCCGCCCAGCGACTTCCCCAGGTACACAACCCGATCCGGATCAACTCCCCGCTGCTGCAGCAATGCCGCCCGCGCCGCCCGCGCATCCAGATAGGTCCCGCGCTCACTCGGCTTCCCGCTACTGCGCCCGAACCCCCGGTAATCGAAGGTCAGCACATCGAATCCGGCCGCCGCCAGCAAGGCCAGCACCGGCGACCGATCCCCGATATTGCCGCCGTTCCCATGCGCGTACAGCACATGCGCCACCGGCTCACCCACCGCCCGCACGAACCACGCATTGACGGTCTCCCCGTCACCGGTCCGCAACCACAGGTCCTCGTACTCCACCCCGAACTGCTCCGGCGTGGCGACGATCCGCCGCTCCGGAAAATAGGTGAGCGCATTGAGGACAGCGGTAGCCGGATGCTGCATACCGGTATTCCTACCCCACCATCCGCCCGCCACACCGCAGGGCAGACCGAATGGTGTAGAACCGATGGATGCCGGAGCCCAGCCAATCCCCTCGGATCGTGGTCGTCATGGGCGTCTCCGGCTCCGGAAAATCCACGGTCGCCCAACTGATCGCCGCCGAGACCGGCTGGGACCTGCTCGAGGGCGACGACCTGCACCCGCCGGCGAACATCGCGAAAATGGCCGCCGGCCAACCCCTCACCGACGAGGACCGCCGGCCCTGGCTCGAGGCCATCGCGCAATGGATGACCGATCAGGTCGGCACCGGCCGGTCGGGCGTCGTCACCTGCTCGGCCTTGAAACGCTCCTACCGCGATCTCTTCCGCCACGCCCTGGCCGAATCCCCCGGCACCCGGCTGACTTTCGTCCACCTGACCGGCCCACGCGAGGAACTGCTCCGCCGAATGGCAACCCGGCCCGGGCATTTCATGCCCGCCACGCTCCTCGACTCCCAGCTCGCCACCCTCGAGGACCCCGCGGGCGAACCCGGCGTCATCGCTCTCGACATCGATTCCACGCCGGCAGAGCTGGCGAAGGCGGCGCTGGCCGACATCCGATCCGGCGACTGACCCAACGAGGCGAGGGCTCCCGATCCGCCGGGATCGGGAGCCCTCACTGTCGTCGGAGCGACGTGATCAGCCGCGCAGCACCGCGCCGACGGCCGAGGCCGCCGCGGCGACGGCGGCATCGCGCGCCGCGCTCGCCTCGTCTTCGGTGAGGGTGCGGTCGGGGGCGCGGAAGCGCAAGGCGTAGGTGAGGGACTTGCGGCCCTCGCCCGCCTGGGCGCCTTCGTAGACGTCGAAGAGGGAGATGTCTTCGAGGAGTTCGCCCGCGCCGGTGCGCAGCGCGGACTCCACCGCGGCGGCCGGGGTGGCCTTCTCGACGCTGACCGACACGTCCTGGAGAACCGCCGGGAAGGCGGAAACCACGGGGGCGGGGCGGTTTTCGCGGATCGGGAGGGCATCCAGGTCGATCTCCACGGCGCAGGTGCGCGGGGGGAGACCCGAGCGCTCGAGGACGGCCGGGTGCAGTTCGCCGGCGTGGCCGACGACCTTGCCGTCCACCACGAGTTCGGCGCAGCGGCCCGGGTGCCACGGCAGGTGGGCCGCCGAGCGGCGCTCGATGACCACACCGGCGGCGCCGGCCACGGCGTCGACGAGAGCGAAGGCGTCACTCGCCTCGACGGCGCGGCCGGGGCCCCAGGGGCCGCGGGGCTCGCGCTTGCCGGTGAGCACCGCGCCGACGCGGACCGGCTGCTCGGGAAGCGAGCGGAGCAGGACGCCGATCTCCTCCTCGGTGGGACGGCGGTCGACCGGGAGAGCGTCGACGGGCGCGGTCTGCGGGGTGGGCAGGGTGACCTGGCCGATGGCGTAGAGGGCGAGATCGCGCTGGCCGCGGGAGATATTGCGGGCGGCGATCTCCAGCAGGCCCGGGAGCAGGGTGGAGGACAGGTCCGGGCGCTCCGCGTCGAGCGGGTTCAGCACCTTCAACGTATTGCGGCGCGGGTCGTCGGCGTCCAGGCCCCAGGTGTCGAAGACGGTGGCGGACATGAAGACCGGGGCCGGAACCTCGACGCAGCCCTCGAAGGCGAGGGCCTTGCTCACCGCGCGGCGGCGGCGCTGTTCGGCGGTGAGGCCGCGACCCGCCGGAGCGGTGGGGATGACCGACGGAATCTTGTCCAGGCCCTCCAGGCGCAGCACCTCCTCGACCAGGTCGGCGGGCTGGGTGAGGTCGGGCCGCCAGGTCGGCGGGGTGACCACCAGCTGGCCGTGGCCGGACTCGCTGACGCCGACCTCGACGGTGCAGCCGACCTGCTGCAGGCGGCGGGTGGAGGTGCCGGGGGCGTAGTGCACGCCGGCGGTGCGATCGGCCAGGTCGATGTCCATGCTGATGGGCGCGGCCGCCGGCACCGGCACGCGCACGTCGGTGAGCACGGATTCCACGGTGCCGCCGGCGATTTCGACCAGCAGGGTGGCGGCGCGATCCAGCGCGGCCACATTCACCTCGGGATCGACGATGCGCTCGAAGCGGCGGCTGGCCTCCGAGGAGAGCTTGTGCCGGCGCACGGTGCGGGCGATGGCGACCGGGTTCCAGGTGGCGGCTTCCAGGAGGATGTCGGTGGAGTCCGCGCCGACCTCGGTGCTCGCGCCGCCCATGGTGCCGGCGAGGGAGATGACGCCGGAGTCGTCGGCGATCACCACGTCCTCGGCGTCCAGGGTGCGCTCGACATCATCGAGGGTGCGCAGGGTTTCGCCCTTGTTGGCGCGGCGCACGATCAGGGTGCCGTTGACCTTCG
The DNA here is from genome assembly GCF_042672265.1 of Nocardia sp. NPDC127526. NCBI lineage: Bacteria > Bacillati > Actinomycetota > Actinomycetes > Mycobacteriales > Nocardiaceae > Nocardia > Nocardia sp. NPDC127526. The sequence goes on from NZ_JBHXVO010000024.1 coordinate 79,541, forward strand.
CGGTGTCGAAGGCGTGCAGCGGCTGGCCGAGTTCGAGCATGACGTAGTTGGTGACGTCCACGGCCGGGGAGATCGGGCGCACGCCCGAGAGCATCAGGCGACGCTGCAGCCACCACGGGCTGACGGCCTTCGGATCGATGCCGGTCACGCGGCGCACCGCGAAACGCGTGCACAGCGACTCCGGTTCGATCTTGACCTGCCAGGCCTCGGCCTCGGCGTCGGGCAGCAGGCGCACGGCCGGATCCTGGTATTCCAGGTCGAACCCGCAGGCCAGCTCGCGCGCCAGGCCGCGCGCGGAGAAGGCGTAACCGCGGTCCGGGGTGATGGCCAGCTCGATGACGGTGTCGTCCATGCCGAGCACCTCGTTGGCGTCCGCGCCCGGCTCGGCGGTCCCGGGCTCGAGCACCAGGATGCCACTGTGATCCTTGCCGATGCCGAGTTCGGCGACCGAGCAGATCATGCCATTGCTGGTGTGCCCGTAGGTCTTCCGCGAGGAGATCTTGAACCCGCCCGGCAGCTCGCCGCCCGGCAGCACCACGACCACCAGATCGCCAACCACGAAGTTCCGTGCGCCGCAGACGATCTCCTGCAGCTCCGGCTTGCCGATATCCACCTTGCAGAAGCGGATGGGCTTCTTGAACTCGGTCAGCTCGGTGATCTCGGCGACCCGGCCGACCACCAGCGGATGCTCGATCTCACCCGTGATCGGGTGCAGCGGATCGACCTCTTCGACCTCCAGACCGACCCGGACGAAACCGGCGTCCAGCTCTTCCGCCGACACCGCCCAGCCGGGGGTGGTGCGCTGCAGGATTTCCGTCAGCCAGGACTGCGCTACTCGCACTTGACGTTTCGCTTCCTCGTATCGAAGGGGTCGGAATCAGGACTGGACGCCGAACGGCACCGTGAAGCGCACATCGCCCTCGACGATGTCGCGCATATCGGACAGGCCATTGCGGAACTGCAGGGTCCGCTCCAGACCCATGCCGAAGGCGAAACCGCTGTACACCTCGGGGTCGATCCCGCTGGCGATGAGCACCTTCGGGTTGACCATGCCGCAGCCGCCCCACTCGACCCAGCCCGGTCCGCCCTTCTTGTCCTCGAACCACACGTCGACCTCGGCGGACGGCTCGGTGAAGGGGAAGAACGACGGCCGCATGCGCGTGGTGGTGTTCGGGCCGAACAGCGCCCGCGCGAAGGCGTCCAGGGTGCCCTTGAGATGAGCCATGGTCAGGCCCTTGTCGATGGCCAGGCCCTCGACCTGCGAGAACACCGGGGTGTGCGTGGCGTCGAGCTCATCGGTGCGGAAGGTCCGCCCCGGGCACACCACATAGATCGGCAGCTCGCGCGAGAGCATGGACCGCACCTGCACCGGCGAGGTGTGGGTGCGCAGCACCTGCCGCGAACCCTCGGGCGCGATATGGAAGGTGTCCTGCATGGTGCGCGCCGGATGATCGGGCAGGAAGTTCAGCGCGTCGAAATTGAAGTGCTCGGTCTCGACCTCGGGGCCCTCGGCGACCTCCCAGCCCATGGCCACGAAGACGTCGGCGACGCGCTCGGACAGCACGGCGATGGGGTGCCGCGCACCCTCGGCCCGGCGGCCCGCGGGCAGCGTCACATCGATGGTCTCGGCCACCAGCACCGCCGCATCGCGCTCGGCGAGCAGCTCCGCCTGGCGGGCCTCGTATGCCTTGGACACCCGCCCGCGCGCCACGTTCACGCGCTTGCCGGCCTCGGCCTTCTCCTCCTTGGGCAGCGTGCCCAGCGAGCGCTGCGCCAGCGAGATCGGCGACTTGCCGCCCATGTACTCGGTCTTCGCGGCCGCGAGCTCATCCAGGGTCGCGGCCGAGGCGAACGCCTGCTCGGCGGCTTCCGCGGCGGCGGCGAGGGATTCCTCGGTCAAAGCCGCAGTCTGCTCGGCACGGTCGATATCGTCGGCCACGATGCTGGTCTCTCCCCTGGCTGGTAAAGGTCGGGCGATTGCCACCCCATTCTTGCTGGTCGAATCGTAGTCCTTGTAATCAGCCCACTTCACTCGGATTTCCGCAGGCAGCGCGCCCCCCGCTCGGCGTGGCGCGCGCCGCCGCGCCGAATCACGCCCGCCGGTACCGCTCCCGGAAGATGTTCCGGTCCAGGCTCCGGCGACCGGGGTGAATCCGCTGTTCGGCCGGATGGCCGACGGACATGAGCAAGGCGATGGCCAGATCGGGGCGGTCCTCGATGCCGATGACCTTCTTGACCTTCTCCTCGTCCCAGCCGTTCATGGGCGAGGTGGCCAGTCCCCGTTCGGTGGCGGCGAGCATCACGTAGGCGGCCGCGATCATGGCGTCTTTCACCGCGTATTCGCGCAGCAGCCCGCGCTCGGCCAGGCCCCGCTGGAATTCGGTGGCGGCCGCCGAGAAGAAGGAGACGAACTCCGCGTTCCATGCCCCGGCCCGGTGCGCGTGTTCGTAGACGTCGGCCCGATCCTCTTGCCACGCTTGACTTTCGGCGACGAAGACCAGCATGACCGGGGCCTCCTGCGGTTGCGGCTGCCCGCCGGTGGCCCAGGTCAGCCCCTCCCGCACGGCCGGATCGGTGACCACCACGATCGAGCGGTCCTGCAGGTTCCAGCTCGACGGCGCTTCCATGGCCAGTTCCATCAGCGCGTCGATATCGGCGGCCGGGACCGGATCGGGCAGGTAGTGCCGGACGGTGCGGCGGGTGCGGATGGCATCGGTGACGGACAGCGGGGCGTTCATGACGTTGTTCATGACACTCACTATTGGAGAGTGGCGAACTTCTGGGAAGAAGGCACCAATTAGTGCGTTACTCTCTCCTTGTGCAGACCATCGTGGAATCGTCGGGCCTCCCCGCCGACTGCTACTCCCCCAAATGCCCCACCCGCCAGATCCTCGACCACATCGCCGGCAAGTGGACGGTCCTGGTGATCGACGCCCTCATGCACGAGGGCACCATGCGCTACACCGACCTGTCCCGCCGCATCGGCGGTGTCTCCCAGAAGATGCTCACGCAGACGCTGCGCAGCCTCGAATATGACGGATTCGTCACGCGCACAGTGCATCCCACCATTCCCCCGCGCGTGGAGTACGAGCTCACCGACCTGGGCCGCAGCCTCGCCGAACCCATTACCGCGCTGCGCCTGTGGACCGAGGCGCACATCAACGAGATCGAGGCGGCCCGCCGCTCTGCTCCCGCAGCGCGGTGACTTCCGCGCGCAGGGAACGGATTTCGGCGATCAGCACGCTGATCTCGCCCTCGGTGCGCTCGCTGGTCTTCTCCACGGTGCCGAGTCTGTCCACCACCCAGCTGGTGGTGGCGCCGATGGCGAAGCTGATCAGGCCGATGCCGATGGTCATGAGGATCAGGGCGACGAGTCTGCCCTCCATCGTGACCGGGTAGCGGTCGCCGTAGCCGACGGTGGTCACCGAGACGGCGGCCCACCAGACGGCGTCGCCGAAGCTCTTCACATTCGCGCCCTCGGCATCGCGCTCGGCGTCGTAGAGGGCGAGGCTGCACACGAACAGCAGCAGCAGCGAGCCGGAGCCGACGAAGACCGACATGCGGGTGCGGCTCTGGAAGCGGCTGCGGCGGTCGGCGGCGTCGAGCACCAGCAGGACGGCGCGCAACAATCGCAGGGGGCGCAGCGGGGGCAGCAGGACCGCCACGAGATCCAGCCAATTGCGCCGGACGAAGCGACGGCGATTGGTGGACAGCCGCAATCGGATGCAGTAGTCGATGGCGAACAACGCCCAGACGGTGGCGTCGAGAACGTTGGTCCACGTGCCGATCCACGGATGCCGCCCGGCGTCGAGCACATGCCAGGCGTAGGCGGCCAGGAACAGTAATGCCAACGCCGCCATGGGAATCGCGGTGGCGCGCTCCCATGCGACCCGGCGGGTGTGGGGTACGAGATCGGGCGGCAGTGCCGGTACCCGTTCGGTGTCGGTGTGCATGGGATCTACCTGGGTTGATGCGGTCAAGCCACCCGCAGCGTATCCCCCGGCGGACGGAAACAGGACTTGAACCGACCGGTCCGGGGCAACCGTCCCACGCACACCGGCGCACCCCTTCCGGACATTCCTGCGGAAGGGGCGCGGCCCGTTCAGGCGTCGAGGTCGGAGGCGATGAGCCCGGCGATCTTGTCCAGGGTGGCCTGGTCTTCGGAACTGACGATCACCTCCGCGCCCTTGGCCGCGCCCAGGCTCATGATCATGAGGGCGGAGCCCGCGTCCACCGGAGCGCCGTCGGGCAGCGCGATGGTGACCGGAACGCCGGCGGCCAGGACGGTCTGGGCGACCACGGCGGCGGGGCGGGCGTGCAGGCCCACGGCGGAGCCGACGATGACGGTCGTGCTGGGCATGATGTTCCTCCTTGTGATCACACGGCCGCGGGGACGGCCGGTGTGGTTTGCGAGCGGGATTCGACGAGTTGTTTCGCGCCGACCACGCACAGCGTGCCGACCACGGTGCCCGCGGCCAGCGCGAGCAGGAACCAGAGCAGATGGCCGACGGCGAAGAAGACGAAGATGCCGCCGTGCGGGGCGCTCAGCGTGGCGCCGGAGGCCATGATGAGCCCGCCGGTGACCGCGCCGCCCGCCATCATCGAGGGGATGACGCGCACCGGATCGGCGGCGGCGAAGGGGATCGCGCCCTCGGAGATGAACGAGGCGCCCAACAGCCAGGCGGCCTTGCCGTTCTCGCGTTCGGCGGTGGTGAAAAGCTTGGGCCGCACGGTGGTTGCCAAGGCCATGGCGAGCGGCGGCACCATGCCCGCGGCCATCACGGCGGCCATGATCCGCAGCGTCGCGGGGTCGTTCACGCTCAGCCCGGCGACCGCGAAGGAGTAGGCCGCCTTGTTCACCGGCCCGCCCAGATCGAAGCACATCATGAGGCCGAGAATGACGCCCAGCAGCACCGCCGAGGTCCCGGACAGGCCGTTGAGCCAATCGGTGAGCCCGCTGGTGACGGCCGCCAGGGGCCGCCCGAGCACGATGAACATGAGCCCGCCCACGATCAGCGAGGCGAACAGTGGAATCACCACCACCGGCATGAGCCCGCGAGCCCATTGCGGTACAGCGAGTTTGGCGATCCACAGCGCGGCGAACCCGGCGATCAACCCGCCGACCAGACCACCCAGGAATCCCGCGCCCACGAACACCGCGACCGCGCCCGCCGTGAATCCCGGTGCGAGACCGGGCCGATCGGCGATCGCATAGGCGATATACCCGGCCAGCGCCGGCACCAGAAAGCTGAAAGCCAATGCGCCCAACTGGAACAACACCGCGCCGAGGTAGATCCGCAACCCGCCGTCCGGCAACGAGTTCAGCGTATTGTCCAGCACGATCGTCTTCGCACTGTCGGAGATCTCGTACCCGCCCAGCAGGAATCCGAGCGCAATGAGCAGCCCGCCGGCCGCCACGAACGGAATCATGTAACTGACGCCGGTCAGCAGAATCTGCCGCAACCGCGTCCCCCACCCCAGTGACGCCGAACCCGTTGCGCCGGAAGCACTCTGCACCCGCTCGACGGCAACCGTGCGCGCCCCCGGATCCAATGCGGCCCGCAGCGCCTCGGCCACCATGGCATCCGGCTCATTGATCGCCCGCTTCACCCCGGACTCGACCACCGGCTTCCCGGCGAACCGCTCCCGCCCCTTCACCCCCACATCGGTCGCGAAGATCACCGCATCCGCCGCCGCAATGGTCGCCGCCGACAACGGCGTACTCCCACTCGACCCCTGCGTCTCCACCTGCACGGTGACCCCGGCCCGCTCCCCCGCCGCCACCAGCGAATCAGCGGCCATATAGGTATGCGCGATCCCAGTCGGACACGCCGTCACAGCCACCAGGATCCGATCGGCGGGAGATTCCGCACCCATCTCGCCGCCGGCCGGAGAACCCTCCGCTGCCGCGCTGCCGGCGGCAGCGCTCGATGCCGCTGCGGAATACGGGGAATCACCGCCCATCCCAGCCGGTTCCGCGCCGGTCCGCGACGCGACCGCCGCATCGGCTCCAGTGGCCGCGCCCCCGAGCGACGACCCGTTCGCGGCGATATCCAGGTCCGGCCGGTCGGCACCGCGGGCGGATCCGCGTTCACCCGAATCCGTGCTCGAGTCGGAACTTGTTCCCGCCGCCGTCGCGTCAGCGGTCGTCGCGGCCATTGCGATCGAGCCGTCGCCCGTCTCGTCGGCGGCTGCTGCACGCGCGGCCGCCCCAGCGCCGCGTGGTCCCGAATTCGGCTGCGACTGTGCCGCTTCCGGCGGCGCGAGGACACCGTCGACAAGTGCCAGAACCATGGTCGGAGTCTCGGCGGCGCGGAGTGCGCCGACGAACTCCGGCTTGACGAGCGCGCGGGCCAGCGCCGAAAGCAGTTTCAGGTGTTCGGCTCCCGCACCTTCCGGCGCGGCGATCAGGAAGACGAGATCGGCAGGCCCGTCCGGCGCGCCGAAGTCGACCTTCGGGGCCAGTCGGGCGAACGCGAGGGATGCGGTAGTGACCGCCTCAGCGCGACAGTGCGGGATGGCGATGCCGCCGGGAAGCCCGGTGGCCGACTGGCTCTCCCGCTCGAGCGCCGCATCCCGTAGGGCATCCGCGTCCGTTGCGCGGCCTGTCGCGGCTACGCGGGCCGCGAGCGCGGCGATCACTTCCTGTCTGGTGGCGCCGAGATCGGCGTCCAGGCTGATCAGTTCCGCGGTGATGATGGAGTCGGCCATCGAATGTCCTTCAGCGATGGGGCAGGGAGTCGGGGGCCATGACGGCCAGGGTGCCGGGCACCGCGCGATGCGCGCCGGATGGCGCGGTGGCGGGGAATGTGAGCGCGCGCAACCCATCGGCCGAGGCCGCCGCGCCCGCCGGGGGCCTGAACAGGTCGCCGGCGAGAGTGCCGGCCACCTTCCGTTTCGACGCGGCGAGTTCGGCATCCACGGTGAGCAGCGCGGTGATGACGTTGGGGTCGGCCATCGGATGTCCTTCAGCGATGGGGCAGGGGATCGAGGGCCGTGATGGTCACGGCGTCGGGGGTGATGTGGTGGGGGCCGGGCAGGCCGGTGCCGGGGAGGGCAACCGCAGCGCTGCCGTAAGCGACGGCGTGGCGGAGGCGGTCGGCGGGGGGCGCGCCGGTGAGGTCGGCGAGGAGGTAGCCCGCCAGGGCGGAATCGCCCGCGCCGACGGTGCTGCGCGGGGTGACTTCGGGGGCGGTGGCGTGCCAGGCGCCATCGGGGGTGATCAGGACCGCGCCTGCCGCGCCGAGGGTGGCGAGGACCGCGCCGACGCCGCGGTCGACAAGGGTGCGGGCGGCGCGGGCGGCGGTCAGGGGGTCGTGCAGGTCATCGGGGTCCGCGCCGGTGAGCTGGGCCAGTTCTTCGGCATTGGGCTTGAGCAGTTGGGGCACAGCGGAATCGAAGCCCGCGGCCAGGGCGCGCAGCGGGGCGTCGGAGGTGTCGACGGCTACGCGGGCGCCGGGCAGGCGGCGGAGCAGGTCGACATACCAGTCGGTGGGGACCAGCGGCGGGAGCGAACCGGAGAGCACCACCCAGGCGGCGCCGGCGGAGAGTTCGACCAGCAGGTCGGACAGCCGCCGGAGGTTCTCCTCGGTCAGCGCGGCCCCGGGCTCGTTGATTTTCGTTGTGGTGCCGTCGGATTCGGCGAGGGTGAGGTTGGTGCGGGCGGAGCCTTCGCAGGGGACCGCGCGATGGTCGAGGCCGGTTTCGCGCAGGGCCCGCAGCAAAGGGTCGTCGGCGCGGCCGGGGAGCACCGCGACGGTGGGGACGCCCGCGGCCGCGGCCACGCGAGAAACATTGATGCCCTTGCCACCCGGCTGCGTGGTGACCGTGCGGGCGCGCAGCACCGCCCCGGAGCGCAGCGGCTCGGACAGGGTGACGGTGCGGTCGATGCTGGGGTTCGCGGTGAGGGTGACGATCATGCGGTCACCACCTCGATTCCGCACTCCTCCAGTTCGTTTCGCAGGGATTGCGGTAATCCGGTGTCGGTCACCAGGACGTCGATCTCGTCGATGGCGGCGAAGCGCACGAAATCCTCGCGGCCGATCTTGCTGGAGTCGGTGACCACGACCACCCGGTGCGCGGTGCCGACCATGGCCCGCTTCACGGCGGCCTCGTCGGTGTCCGGCGTGGACAGCCCGTGCCCGGAGGTCAGCGCATTGGTGCCGATGAACGCCACGTCCACCCGCAGCTCGCCGAGCAGGCGCAGGGGCTGCGGGCCGACGGCGGCCTGTGTCACGCCGCGCACCCGGCCGCCCAGCAGGTGCAGCTGCACCCCGGCATGTCCGGACAGCCGGGTCGCGATCGGCAGGGAATTCGTCACGGCGACGAGCTCGCGGTCGGAGGGCAGCAACGCCGCCACTCGCCCGGTGGTGGTGCCCGCGTCGAACAGCACGCTGCCACCGGAGGGCGGCAGGAAGTCCAAGGCCGCCTTGGCGATTCGGTCCTTCTCCCCCGACTTGCTGTGCTCGCGCTCGGCGGTGCCGACCTCGATGGCCGTCAGCGCCGCGGCCGGCACCGCGCCGCCGTGCACGCGGCGCACCAGACCCATGCGATCCAGCACCGCCAGGTCCCGGCGCACGGTCTCGGTGGTGACGCCGTACCGCTCGGCCAGGTCGGTGACGGCTACGCGACCGAGTTGCCCGACCAGGGTGGCGATGGCCTGCTGCCGCTCCTCGGCGTACATACCGATCCTCCAACTCGATGTTTGATTCTGTTGTTTTATGCCCGAACATATTGCTTTGTCAAGGCTCGCGGGTAGCCTGGGTCACATCGATTCGAGACCGCAGGCCGGTCGCACTTGCTTTTCGAGAATGCGTGGAGGATCACCGCATGACCCGATCGTTCCAGGAAAATCCCACTTCAACCGTACTGTACGGCACTCCGGCTGTCCCGGGCGTGGTCGCCGCACCGACGGTCCGGCCCGCCCCGCGGGTGCTCATGGAGACGGTTACAACTCCCCTGGCCGAGTCCGAACGGGCATCCGCCGCCGAGGCCTTCCGCCGGGCCGCCACTACGGTTGCCGATCGACTGCGCGCCCGGGCGGCGGCATCCAGCGGCGCGGCGGCCGAGGTGCTGGCGGCCAATGCCGCCATGGCCGCCGACCGGGGCTGGCTCGCGGCGGCCGAGCAGCGCATTGCCACGGGCACGCCCGCGCCCACCGCGGCGGTCGCGGCCACCGAGCACTTCGCCGAATTGTTCCTCGGATTGGGCGGTTTGATGGCCGAGCGCGTCACCGATCTGCGGGATGTGTGCGATCGCGTGGTGGCGGAGCTGACGGGCCGGCCCGAGCCCGGCATCCCGGTCCCGGACCGGCCGTCGATTCTGCTGGCCGAGGATCTCGCGCCCGCCGATACCGCCGGTCTGGACCCGAATCTCATTGTGGGGCTGGCGACCTCGCTCGGCGGTCCGACCAGCCACACCGCGATCATCGCGCGCCAGCTCGGGATACCGTGCGTGGTGGCGGTCACCGGCCTGGATGCCGTGCCCGCGGGAGCCGAGCTCCTGCTCGACGGCACGGCGGGACGCGTCACCGTCTCCCCCGACCCCGAAACCACCAGGGCCGCCGTCGTCGAATACCGCTCCGCGACAGAGCGCGCCGCCGCCTGGACCGGTCCCGGCGCGACCGCCGACGGTCGGCGGGTCGAGGTCCTGGTGAACGTCCAGGACGGCGCGGGCGCCCGTGTCGCGCAGCGGACACCGGCCGAAGGCGTGGGCCTGTTCCGCACCGAATTGTGTTTCCTGGACCGTGGATCCGAGCCCGCACGCGCCGAACAAGCCGCGATCTACGCCGAAGTGCTCGCGGCCTACCCGGACGCGAAGGTGGTCCTGCGCACCCTGGACGCGGGCTCGGACAAACCGCTGCGCTTCGCCGACCATCCGGACGAGGCCAATCCGGCGCTGGGGGTGCGCGGCATCCGCCTCACCGCCCGCGACAGCGGTCTGCTGGACCGCCAGCTCGACGCCATCGCCGATGCCGCCGCCGGTCGCGCCGCGCCCACGTGGGTGATGGCTCCGATGATTTCCACTGCGGCGGAGGCGAAGTCCTTCGCGGCGCGGGTACGAGCCCGTGGTCTCGTACCCGGCGTCATGATCGAGGTCCCCGCCGCCGCCCTGCTGGCCGAGGCCATTCTCGAGCATGTCGACTTCGCGTCGGTCGGCACCAATGATCTCGCCCAGTACACGATGGCCGCCGACCGCATGTCCCCGCAGCTGGCCGCGCTCACCGACCCGTGGCAGCCCGCCGTGCTGACCCTGGTGGCCTGTACCGCGGCCGCCGGGCAGGCCCTCGGCAAGCCCGTCGGCGTCTGCGGTGAAGCAGCCGCCGATCCGCTCTTGGCCTGTGTCCTCACGGGATTGGGCGTCACCTCGCTCTCGGCAGCGGCGCCGGCGGTCGCCGCCGTCGGCGCGACCCTGGCGGCGGTCACCTTCGAGGACTGCCGGCGTGCCGCCGAAGCCGTTCTGGGAACAGCGGATCCGGCTGCCGCCCGGGCAGCGGCCCGCACCGCACTCGGACTGTGAACCGACGCCACCGCGCCCTTCCCGAACCGAATCGGAAAGGGCGCGGTGCTGTTCGCGCTCTCGCCGTCAGACGCTCGCCTGCTCGGGCCGAGTGCGGGCTATGGCGTCCCGCACCCCGGCGGCGCCCAGCGCCGCCCACAGCGCGACGCCGATATAGACGACCTGCTCGGGCAGGCGGAACCACAGCGGCGTGGCCGGATCGCCATTGAGCGGGATGTCCCGCACCGCCGCATAGATATTGGCGGGCGTCATCAGCACGAACAGGATGGCCAGGCCGATCCCCGCGTACTTGCGGGCCGGGGTGAACACCAAGCCTGCCGCTCCGGCCAGTTCGAGCACCCCGGTCAGGTAGACCATGCCGCCGGGGAACGGCACGAAGTCCGGAACCATGGTGGTCAGGTCGTCGTGGCTGGGCATCGCGTCCACGGTGTCGGGGACGAAATGCGCTGCGCCGGTGAACAGCAGCAGCACGGCCAGTCCGTGCGCGAAGGACACCCGCCAGGTGGCGAAGCGCTCGACGCCGAGTGCCCCGAGGGCGCGGAAGGCGAGCGTGGGAACGAGCATCAGCATGAGGGTGCCGAACATGATCTTCTCCGAATCGACGTGCTGTGAAAGGGATTACGGAACGAGTTGCCCGGCGGACGCTTCGACCCGCTTGGGCAGGAACAGGGAAACGACCACTCCGACTGCGACAATGGCCGCGCCGGCCCACACCGCGGGCACCAGGCCGTCGACGTAGCTGCCCGGCGTCAGATACGACCCGCGGGAAGCGAAGACCGAGGCCAGGATTGCCACGCCCATGGCCACGCCGACCTCCCGGATGGTGTTGTTGGCGCCCGAGGCCATCCCCTGATCGGACGCCGAAGCGCTCGCCATGACGACCGTGGAGGCGGGCGCGAAGGTCAGGCCCATCCCGACGCCGCCCAGCACGAACGGCAGGACGTAAGAGCCGTAATCGGTTTCGGCGGTGGTGATCGACGCCATCCAGGCCAGCGCCACCGTGAGGAAGATCTGCCCGGACCCGACCAGTACTCGCGGCCCCACCTTGTCCACGATCAACCCCGCCAGCGGGGCCACCACCATCGGCGCCATGGTCCACGGCAGCGTGCGCACCCCCGCCTCCAGCGGCGAATAACCCTGCACCACCTGGAAGTACTGCGCCAGCAGGAAGATCGAGCCGAATACGCCCACCGAGAAGGTGAACATGATGGCGTTGATGGCCGTGAACGCACGGTCGGAGAACAGGCGCAGCGGCAGCATGGGAGCTGTCGTACGGCGTTCCCAGGCAATGAATCCCGCGAGCAGCGCCGCGCCGCCGAACAGTCCGGTCAACACCCCGGCCGAGGTCCAGCCGTCGTCCGCACCGTGAATGACGCCCCACACCACGGCGAGCACGCCCCCGGCCGAGAGCAGCAGCCCGATCACATCCAATCGGCGTGCGCCGCCGAAGGATTCGCCGAGCACCCGCGCCGCGAACGGCAGGGCGATCAGGCCGATGGGCACATTGAGCCAGAAGATCCACTGCCAGCTCAGCCCGTCCACGACCGCGCCGCCCACCACGGGCCCGAGCGCCACGCCGAGTCCGGAGATGCCGCCCCAGATGCCGATGGCGGCGCTGCGCATCCGCTCCGGGACCGCGCCGGTCAACAGGGTCAGCGAGAGCGGCATGATCGCCGCCGCCCCGAAGCCCTGTGCGGCGCGGCCCGCAATGAGCATCCACGGTTCGGTGACCATGGCGCAGGCCGCCGAGGCGGCGGTGAACAGCGCGATACCGAACAGGAAGACCCGTCGCCGCCCCAGCCGGTCGCCGATGGCGGAGGCGGTGAGCAGCAGCGAGGCGAACGACAGGGTGTAGGCGTTCACGAACCATTGCAGATCCGCGAGCGAGGCTCCGAGTTCGGTGCGGATCACCGGCAATGCGTTGGTGACGACGAGATTGTCCAGGGTCGCCATGAACATCGGGATGCTGACCGCGGCCAGCACCGCGCCGAGCGGTTTCGATCGGGCCGCGACTCCGGCGGCGGGGGTGGTTGCGAGGGTCCGGGTCATGCGCAGTCCTTTGTTGTAATCGACTGATTACAAGAGAGTATGCATCGACTGATAACATGTCAATGCGTACCCTGATTCCGACGGCGAGGAGGCCCCCGACCATGACCAGAACGCGGATGACCGCCAGCGAACGCGGCGAGCAGGTGCTATCCGCCGCCATTTCCGCGTTCGCCGAATCCGGTTACGCCGCAACGAAAACCGATGAGATCGCGCGCCGTGCCGGGGTCTCGCAGCCGTATGTCATCCGGCTGTTCGGCACCAAGCAGCAGCTGTTCCTGGCCGTTTCCGAACGCGCCTGCGATCGCATCGAGGAGGTCTTCCGGACCAGCGCCGAGGCGGCCGATCCGGGCGCCGATGCCGCGGGCAAGCTCATGGCCATGGGCGAGGGCTACGAGGTCTTCCTGAGCGAGCCCGAGCTGCCCCTGATCCTGCTGCACAGCTTCTCCGCGAGCGCGGACCCGGCCATCGGCGATCAGATCCGCGACCGCTACGGCCGCATGTACCGCCTGGTCCGGGAGCTCACCGGCGCCTCGATCGCGCAGGCCCGCCAGTTCATGGCCACGGGCATGCTGCTGACCGTCATGGGCGCCATGCGCGTCACCGGTCCGCACGCCGTGCCCGCCGACTGGGCGCAGGAGCTCATGCAGGACCTGGAGACCAATGGCATCTGACCGGGCGCGGCCGGACTAGCGGCCGTCCAGCACCTCGATATTGTCCGGATCGGCATCGGCCTCGATGATGTCCTCGGTCGGCTCGGGCAGCTTGCGCGCCAGCACCTCGCCCTGGAAGAACGGCGGCATGACCTTCGCGAGCACCAGGTAGATGGGCACGCCCAGCAGCAGCGTGCCCACGCCGAGCAGGAAGGTCGCGCCGATGTGCCAGTGCGGCGGGAACGGCAGCTGCCAGAAGGAGCCGTCCTCCTCCACCCACCAGGAGGTGACCGCGGTCCAGCCCGCCGCGAACAGCAGCATGAACCCGCCCGCCGCCGGCAGGATGCCCTTCATGACGAGAGCCCTTGGGTTGGAGGCGAATCGGTCGCGATACAGCCACGCGCAGCTGAGTCCGGTGAGGCCGTAGTACACGCCGATCGAGATGCCGATCGCGGTCACGGCCTGCGCGATGAGCCGTCCGCCCGAGGCGAAGTTCAGCGCCACGTACAGCACCACCGAGGCCGCGCCGAACACGATGGTCGAGAACGACGGCGTGCGGAAGCGCGGGTGGATCTTGCCGAACGCCTTCGGCAAGGCGTGATGCAGCGCCATCGAATAGGTGGCGCGGGCGGTCGGCAGGATGGTCGTCTGCGTGGACGCCGCCGCCGAGGTGAGCACCATCAGGAACAGCAGGTGCACCAGCACCGTGCCGACCGCACCGTCGCCGAACACCGCACTGCCCAGCGCGCCCAGCACATCGTCGACATGATCGGGATTCGCCAGGCCCAGGCCCTCGGTCCCGGTTCCCGCGAAGGACTGGCTCGCCACGGTCACCAGCAGATACAGCGCCACCAGCGTGATGGTCGACAGCACCGCGGCCCGCCCCGGAGTGTGCCGCGGATCCACCGTCTCCTGGTTCACCGCCACGGCCGAATCCCAGCCCCAGTAGATGAACACCATCAGCAGCATGGCCGTCACGAAGTCCGAGAAGGACCCGATCTCGAACGGGTTGAACCACGACCAGTCCGGCAGGCTCGCCCCCTCCGGCGCGTTCCCGATCACCACCCGCGCCAGCGCGACCACCGCGAACACCACGAGCATCCCGAATTCGATGGTCAGCAGCCACTGCTGCAGCCGCGCCGACACATCGATGCCGAATACCGCGACCAAGGTCATCACGACCAGATAGACAATGCCCAGCAACAGCACCCACACATTGGTGGCGTCCCCGCCGATGCCGTGCGCCCCGAACAGATGGAAGGTGTACTGCGAGCTGATCTGCGCCAGGCTCGCCATCACCAGCAGATCGGAAACCACGATCGCCCACCCGGCCATCCACCCGGTGAACGGCCCGAACGCCCGCGTGGCCCACACGAACGTGGTCCCCGGATCCGGTTCCACCTCATTGAGATCCCGGTATCCGATGGCCACCAGCAGCATGGGCACGAAGGCCAGCAGCACGATGATCGGCGACTGCAACCCCACGGCGGCCACCACCAGTCCGAGCGTGGCGGTAATGCTGTAGGCGGGTCCAGCCGACGCCACCCCGATCACCACACTGGATGCCAGGGACAGCGCACCGGACTTCAGGGTGCTGGGCGATGTCACCGGGTAATGCTAAGGGCAAACGCCCAGCACACCGAATCAGCACGCCAGCGCCGATACAACCGGCCGGAACAGGGATTATCGGGTGTGCTGGACGCGGGCGCTCGCGTAGAGGCAGATGGCCGCCGCGGCAGCGAGATTCAAGCTTTCGGCGCGACCGTGGATGGGGATGCGCACCCGGTGGGTGGCGCGCTCGGCGACGGCGCGGTCCAGGCCGTGCGCTTCGTTGCCGAAGAGCCAGGCGACCGGACCGGCGAGGAGCTCGTCGGCCTCGTCCAGGTCGACTTCGCCCTTGGCGGTGGTCGCGAGGATGGTGATGCCCGCGTTCTCCAGGGCCGTCAGGGTGGCGTCGGTGTCGCGTTCGCGGGCGACGGGGACGTGGAAAAGGCTTCCGGCGCAGGCGCGTACGCACTTGCCGTTGTGCGGGTCGACCGAATCGCCGGACAGCACAACGCCGTTCGCTCCGACCGCGTCGGCGACGCGGATCAGGGTGCCGGCATTGCCGGGATCGGCGATCTCCACCGGCACGGCCAGCAGCCGGGGCGCGGCGTCGAGCACCTCGGTCAACGGCACGTCGACCTGACGGCACACCGCGACCAGCCCGGGCGGAGTCACGGTCTCCCCCAGCATTTCCGCGGCGCGGTCGCTCACCAGCGTGGTGCGCACGCCCGCGGCGGCCGCGCCGGCGACGAGCTCGTGCTCACGCGCGGCGGCCCTGGCGGAGTAGAAGAGTTCCTCCACGCGCTCGGTGTCCAGCGCCGACTCCACCGAATTGGCTCCCTCGGCGAGGAAGAATCCGGTCTTGCGGCGCTGCTGGGCGCGATGGAGTTTGACAGCGGAAACGACCCGCGGATTGCGCTCGGAGAGCGCATCCACGGGTCGTTCGGAATGCTTTGTCACGCAGTCCCGGCTCAGGCGGCCGGGGCGTTGACATCCTCGGGCAGCGCGGCCTTGGCCACGGCCACCAGACCGGCGAACGCCTCGGCGTCGGAGACGGCCAGCTCGGCGAGGATCTTGCGGTCCACCTCGACACCCGCGGCCTTCAGGCCCTGGATGAAGCGGTTGTAGGTGATGTCGTTCAGACGCGCGGCGGCGTTGATACGAGCAATCCACAGCTTGCGGAAGTCACCCTTGCGCTGGCGGCGGTCCCGGTAGGCGTAGGTGAGCGAGTGCAGCTGCTGTTCCTTGGCCTTGCGGTACAGGCGCGACCGCTGACCGCGGTAGCCCTTGGAGGCCTCGAGAACGGAACGGCGCTTCTTCTGAGCGTTGACAGCCCTTTTGACGCGTGCCACTTGTCAGTCCTTGATCGATCGGGGGCGCTGCGGTTGCGCCCGGGTGTTGGTCGGTTTATGCGTCCGCGGGAACGGATCGCGAATTGGCGTGCTCGGCCGACTTACTTGGCGAGCAGCTTCTTGACGCGAGCGACGTCCGCCTTCGCCACGACCTCCACGCCGTCCAGACGACGAGTGCGGGTGGTCGGCTTGTGCTCGAGCAGGTGGCGACGGTTCGCCTGCTGACGGAGCAGCTTGCCCGAACCGGACACCTTGAATCGCTTCGAGGCGCCGCTGTGGCTCTTCATCTTCGGCATGGATTCACCATTTCTCTCGTGCCGGAGGCAGGGGTGGGCCCGCCTCCGCCAATGCTGTTCGTTATTACTGCTGCGGTTCGGCCGGGGCCTCGGTCGCCGCATCGGCGGCCGGGGCGCTGTCGGCCGCCGGAGCGCTCTCGCGCGCCTGCGAAGCCGACTGCTGGGCCTTCACCCGCGTCTTCGCACCCTTGTGGGGCGCGAGGACCATGGTCATGTTCCGGCCGTCCTGCTTGGCCGAGGTTTCGACGAAACCGAGATCGGCGACGTCGGAGGCCAGCCGCTGCAAGAGTCGGTAACCCAGTTCCGGACGCGACTGCTCACGACCACGGAACATGATCGTGACCTTGACCTTCGACCCGGCCTCGAGGAAACGCATGACGTGTCCCCGCTTGGTGGCGTAGTCGTGGTCGTCGATCTTCGGGCGGAGCTTCTGCTCCTTGATCACGGTCTGGACCTGGTTCTTCCGGGACTCGCGCGCCTTCTGCGCGGTCTCGTACTTGAACTTGCCGTAATCCATGATCTTGCATACCGGCGGGCGCGCGTCCGGTGCGACCTCGACCAGGTCGAGGTCTGCCTCCTGGGCGACGCGTAGTGCATCTTCAACACGCACGATCCCAACCTGTTCGCCACCGGGTCCGATGAGGCGGACCTCCGGTACGCGGATGCGATCGTTGATGCGGGTCTCAGTGCTGATGGGGCCTCCTAGGTCAAGCGGTTCGTCAACGACCGCAAGCAATAACTGCAACCCCAATTCCAACACGAAAGCCCCGCATTGGTATTTCACCAACACGGGGCCCGAGTCGACCGATCCACGACGCAAGCAACTCGCATCGCACCCCGAACTGGGCGAACCCATCGAGGAACCCATCTCGGAAAAAGATGGGCGACCGGACCGTTCAACCTTGCGGCTGACGGTGGGAGTCGGGCTCCACTTAAAGCCCCGGTCCGGCTACAAGAACCGGACTGGGGCGGTCGTCGCAGGTCAGTCTAACAGCCACCTGGGCGGATCCCGAAATCGGCCTCCCCCGCGACCCGGCCCGGCCCGGCCGGTGCCATGCTCTACCCCATGAGTGAGGCAAGTGTGAACGAGGATTCGGCCCTCATCGAAGGCGAAGTGGTCCGCGAACTGGCCGAGATCCCCGCCGTGGAGGTTATCAGCCGCGCCGCCGTCATGCTGATGAGCTCCGCCGCCGAAAAGCTCGGCCTCGGCGAGGACGACCCGTCCGCCAGCCCCCACCTCGACCTGGACGAGGCCCGCCGCGTCATCACCGCCCTCGCCGGCCTCGTCACCGCCTCCGTGGAATACCTCGGCCCGCACGCCGGCCCCATCCGCGACGGCCTGCAGTCGCTGCAGCGCGCCTTCCGGGAATCCTCGGCCCACCCCGACGCCCCCGGCGCCGGCCCCGGCGAGAAGTACACCGGCCCCGTCTACTGACGCCGGACCGGCGCGCACCGCATTCGGATCGGCCCGCTGCGTAAGGCTGGGCTCGCGCCCGCCCGCTCTGGCAGGGTGGGCACATGGCAAAAATGGTTCTGGCTCCCGGATTCTGGCTCGGCGCGTGGGCGTGGGACGAGGTCGCCGGCGAATTGCGACGCCGCGGGGACGAAGTCGTGGCGCTCACGCTGCCCGGACTCGACGCCGGCGACCCGGGCCGGCTCGACACCACGCTGGTGGATCAGGCCCACGCCATTGTCGCCGCCGCCCCCGAGCCGGTGGTGCTGGTCGCGCACTCCGGCGCCGCCCTGCCCGCCTACCTGGCAACCGACCTTGCACCGGAACGCTTCTCGCGCGTGATCTACGTGGACACCGCCCCGCTCCCGGACGGCTTCGTCGCGATTCCCGCCCTCGGCGACGCCCCGGAGTTCCCGCTCGCCGACTGGTCGCAGGTGGAAGCCGACGGCAACAGCCTCGAGGGCCTGGACGAAGCGGCGCTGGCCCGCTTCCGCGAGCGCGCGGTGCCGGTCCCCGCCGGTGTCGCGGGCGCGCCCCTGAAACTCTCCGATTCCGATGCGCGCCTGTCGGTTCCGACGACACTGGTGTGCACGAGCTGGCCCAGCGAAGTGGTGCGGCAGGGCGCGCAGGCGGGGCAGGTGCCGATCTTCGCCGAGGTCGCCCGCTTCGACACCGAACTCCTGGACTACGTCGACCTGCCCACCGGCCACTGGCCCATGTGGTCGAAACCCGTTGAGCTGGCCGAGATCCTGCACGAAGTCGCCAACCGCTGACCCAGCGGCTCCGGCCGAGCATCGCGATCGCGCCCTCGGACAGGGGACGTTCCGCCGTGGCGTCGACCGTTGCGGGTGGTTATTCCGGTTCGGGTGCGATGCCGGTGAGAAGGGCGGCGATCACCGCGTCCGGATCGGCTCGGGCGGGCGTGGCGTGGGAGAGCAGGGTGGTCAGGACTTCGTCGTGGCAGATGCCTGCCAGCAGGGCTGCGGCGGTGTGCGGGTCGGCGTGTGAGGCTAGGCGGCCCAGCTCTTTTTCGGCAGACAGGTAGTCGGTGAGGAGGGAGCGCCAATCCTGGTGGGGTTCTTCGGCTTCGGCGAGGCGAGCGAGGATCGACGGGCTGGCCAGCAGGCCCGCGAAGACCGGGAGCACGGTGCGGTGCAGGGTCAGGCCGGCGCGGAGGTAGGCGCGCAGGTTCTCCGCCAGGGTGCCGGTGCCCGGGGCCGGGAGTTCGCCGAGTTTCGCGTGGGCCTCGGCAATGTGGGCGGTGACGGCGGCGGTGAGGAGTTCGTCCTTGTCGGTGAAGTGGTTGTAGAGGACGCCGTCGGCGACCTGGGCGGCGCGGGCTATGGCGCGGACGGTGAGGCCGGCCGCGCCCTGCTCGGCAATGAGGCGCTGGGCGGTGGCGAGCAGGTGGTCGCGCAAACCCTGATCGCTCTCGCTGTCGCGTAGGGCCGCGGCCTTTCTCGGGGACATGGGCGTTACGGTAGCGGGGTTGTGGCGGTGACGAGCCAGGCGGCGGTGCGCAGGCGGATGCCCGCGGGGGTGACGAAGGGTTCGAGGGCGGTGGCGAGCGCGGCGCGGATGGCGTCGTCGGTGCCGAAGTTCATGCGCATGCGGTGGTAGTGCACCGGGCCCCAGCCGATGATGAATTCGGTGGCGTCGGCGATATCGCGGCCCCAGATGCCGTCGGGCTCCAGGTAGCGGAATGCGATGTCGATGAAGCCGGCAGCGGCCAGTAGTTCGCGCATGCGGTTGGGATCGGCGAAGGGACCGTGCGCATGGGTGACCTCGAAATCGTCGAGATGGGTTGCGGCGGCCGTGAATACCGTGCCGATGTCGGTGCCGTCCAGGGGTGGCATGGTGACGAAGGCGAGGCGGCCGCCGGGGCGCAGGGCGCGGGCGACATTCGTGAAGGCGGCGACCGGGTCGGCGAAGAACATGATGCCCGCGCGGCTCAGGGCGGCATCGAAAGAGGCTGCGCGGAAGGGATGGACCTGGGCGTCGCCTTGTTCGAAGGACACATTGGCGAGGCCTTCGATCGAGGCGCGTTCCCGGGCGCGCGCCAGCATCGGACCGGACAGGTCGACGCCCGTCGCCGCGCCGCTCGCTGCGCGCCGGGCCGCCAGGCGCGTCAATTGGCCGTTGCCGCAACCGATGTCGAGCACGCGATCGGCCGGGCCGATGGCGGCGGCATCCAGGAGGGGCTGGTTGCAGCCGCCGTTCACCGCGTCGTAGCGGTCGAAGTGGGCGGCCCAATGTTCGCCCTCGTAACCGTTCCACGCTTCGGACTGCGCGGTGTTGACGATCTCGGTCATGACGCCTCCTATTGTGAACACACGTTCATGAACGTGTGTTCATCATCGGCCCGCGGAGTGGCCGCGGTCAAGAGCGCAGTGCGGAAAGCGGATTCAGCAATTTGCCACTAGGGCTTTCCGATCAATTGCCAGAGATTTGCGAAAGATTTTCGCGTGGCGAGCAGCCAAGAAGACCGGCCGGTCCGGCGCGGATTCTATTGCGCCGGCTCGCAGTTGCCGTCATTTAAACATCATGCCGAGATCACGTTTCAGCAAATCAATAGCTACACATTGAGATTGCCTCGCAGGGCGGCGCGCCGTACAAACGCCCGGCCAGCGTGTCCCGCAACGCCGCTGGTCAAGCGCCCCGACTGATGAATCCTCGTAATAACTTGCGGCCCTGCGTTATCGAACGCCGCACACAGAACGATGTGGTGCTGAGTGGATGCCGCATTCCCACCTGAACCAGCGAAACGCTGGTGCGGTGCTGCATACTACTCCGGGGACAGCGGCTGCTGTCCTTACAACGGCGTTGAAACGAACTCCACGGGGGTTGTACATGATTGACTCTGTTTCGCGAGGGCGAACCCGCAGCCGGCTGCGCCGGTTCGCTCCGATCTTCGCCGCGGTGTCGGTAGCCGCGGCACTGGTGGCGGGCTGCTCGTCGTCCAGCGACGACACGGGCACCACCGCCGCCACCCCGCCGCCGGCCGAACTGCCGGACGGCGCGCAGATCGTGGCGGAATGCGCTCGCACCACCCAGACCCTGCAGTGGGTCCACTTCAACCTGTCGGTATCGAATGTGCCGAACCTCCCGGTGGAGACCATCTCCGCCGATGTCACCAACCAGCCGCAGGGGGCGGGGCAGGCGATCGGTGACGCGAAGGTGCGGCTGAAGCCGGAGGCCGAGTTCACCGACACCAAGTTCCTGGTCTACGACAAGACCCTGTACGCCGGCGACGGCACCAAGTACAGCAAGGTCGGCCCGGCCGAGCAGATCTACGATCCGGGCGTCATCCTGGACAAGGACAAGGGCCTGGCCAATGTGATCGCCCAGATCCAGAACCCCAAGGCCGAGGCCCGGGAGAAGATCGACGGCGTCGACACCGTGAAGATCACCGGCACCATCAACGGCTCGGTCATCGACCCGGTCGTGCCCAAGGCCGGCGACGGCGTCGGCTCGCTGCCGATCACGGTGTGGATCAAGGACGTCGCGCCGCCGACCGGCAGCGGCACCACGCTGCCGTCCGAGGCCGCCTCGCCCGGCACCGGCCCGAACCTGGTGAAGGCCGTGGTCACCAAGGACTCCGGCACCATCTCGGTGGTGCTGTCCAACTGGGCCAAGGAATTCACCGTCCCCAAGGTCGGGGGGTAAGGGACACCCTCGTCCCTGAAGTCTGAGTTCGGAACCGGTCCGGGAAAGCGGAACGCCGGCAACGGCTGTAATCCGCTGGCCCGGGCCGGCTTTCGTATTGCAGGGCCTGGTTCGGGGCGCCAGCGCTTCGATCTCGGCCGAAACCCTGATGAACTTGTCGGCCCCCTCTTCTAGGGTCTCGGGGGACGCCGCGCTAACGAAGCTATTGGTTTAAGAGATTGTTCAGTGAAATGCAAGGGCCCGCAACGATAGTTCATACAGAACGCTCGAGGGCAGTGTGTGATGAGGCCTGATCGGCGCAGAACAGGCAGGCACCGGCCGATCGGACACGGAGGAAAGAAATGACGACCGACCGCCAGGACGTGGACGAGCGCGGGCAGGACACGGGGGAGAGCGAATTCCGGCGCCCCGACGGCCCTCCTGGTCCGCCTCCGGTTTCAAATGTATGGGTCTACAACGGCAAAGCCTACGACCTGAGCGACTGGATCTCAAAGCATCCGGGCGGCGAGTTCTTCATCGGCCGTACGAAAAACCGGGATATCACCTCCATTATCGGCTCGTACCACAAGAACCCGGAGGGGATCTCGAAGCTGATCGAGCGCTACGCGCTCGATCGGGAAGCCCTGCCCGAGGATATCCATCCCAAGGCGAACGCGCCGGACTTCCTGTTCAAGGAGGGTTTCGACTCCTGGCGCGACACCCCGAAGTACCGCTTCGACGATAAGAACGATCTGCTGCACGCGGTCAAGAAGCGGCTCAAGGAGCCGGCGCTGGCGGCGCGAATCCAGAAGATGGACAAGCTGTTCAACATCACCGTCGTGCTGATGGCCATCGCCTACTTCGCGGTGCAGGGCCTGCGGCTGGCGGTGCCGGCGTGGATGCCGCTGCCGGTGTTCGTCATCGCCATGGTGGTGCTGCGCAGCTCCCTGGCGGGCTTCGGTCACTACGCCATCCACCGCGCCCAGAAGGGCTGGAACAAGATCTGGGTGAACGCGTTCGACCTGAATTACGTCGCCCTGTCGTTCGTGACCGCGGACGGGCACGCGCTGCTGCACCACCCGCACACGCAGAGTGAAGTCGACATCAAGAAGAACGTCTTCACCATGATGACGCGCGTGCCGGTGCTGTACCGCATTCCCATCCACACGCTGCACAAGCTCGGCCACACGCTGACCGGCATGATCATGCGCCTGCTCGATGTCTGCCGCCTCACCCGCAAGGTGGGCATCAAGGACATGTACGGCACCTGGGGCGGTGCGCTGCCGCACTTCATCGGCTCGTTCGCGGTGCGCTTTCTGCTGGTGGGCGAGTTCCTCGCCTTCCTGATCATGGGCGATATCTGGGCCTGGGTGCTGCAGTTCGTGCTCACCCTGTGGGTCAGCACCTTCCTGGTGGTGGCCAGCCACGACTTCGAGATGGACACCGAGGAGGTCGAATCCGATACCGAGGACTGGGCCATCAACCAGCTCGAACAGGCCTACGACCTGAAGGTGATCGGCAACCGCTACGTCGACTGCTTCCTGTCGGCCGGCCTGAGCTCGCACCGGGTGCATCACGTACTGCCGTACCAGCGCAGTGGTTTCGCCAATATCGCGACCGAGGACGTGGTCCGCGAGGAGGCCGCGAAATTCGGCGTCGAATGGCTGCCGGCGAAGAGTTTCTTCACCGACCGTTTCCCGAAGCAGGTTCGCGTTTATCTCCTGTCCCGTTCCGATGAAGCGAAGGAACGCAATTGGGGATTCGTCCGGGAGCATTTGTCCCCCGGCGCGCTGAAAACCTCCGCGGTCTACACGGTTCAAGGATTCACCGGAATCGGAACAGTCTGATTCTGTTTCGCTGACGGTCGAATGACCGCGCCGCCGCGTATTGCGCGGCCGGTCATAGCTTTATCGAAAGAAGGGGAGAATTTCGTGTCTATCACTATCGACGAGGGGGGCGCCGTGCCCGAGACCGCGACCCGGTTGGCCACCGCGGCGACCCGGTTCCCGGCGGGCACCGAGCTCGAATACGGCTTCGGCGAGCAGGGCCTGCCGCCGACCCCGCCGACCACGGTCGGCGTCATCGAGGGCATTGCCACCGGCTCGCCGGAGCAGCTCTTCGAACAGGCCGACGCCGCCGAGCGGGTGGCCCGGCGGTTCGCGGATCCGGCGCAGCAGGAACGCATTCGGCGGGTCTTCCAGAAGACCCGGATCAGCACCCGCCACCTGGCGGTCGATCCGCTGCAGCCGGAGTTCGAGGCGTTCAGCAGCAAGCCCGCCACCATCCGGGAACGGATGAACATGTACTACGACTACGCGGCCCCGCTCGCGGTCGACGTGGCCGCGCGGGCGCTGGCCGACGCCGATGCCGCGGCGTCCGAGATCGGGCTGCTGGTGTTCGTCACCAGCACCGGCTTCATCGCCCCCGGCGTGGACGTCGCCATCGTCAAGCAGCTCGGCCTGCCGAAGTCGGTCGGCCGGGTGGTCGTGAACTTCATGGGCTGCGCGGCCGCCATGAACGGCGTGCGCACCGCGGTGGACTACGTCCGCGCCAACCCGGACAAGAAGGCCATGGTGGTGTGCATCGAGGTCAGCTCGGTGAACGCCGCATTCGGCGACGACATCATCGGCATCATCACCCACAGCCTGTTCGGCGACGGGTGCGGCGCGCTCGTCATCGGCGCCTCCCAGGTGCAGCAGCCCCTGGAGGCCGGCAAGGTGGTGCTGCGCGACACCTTCAGCTACCTGTTCGACGGCGCGGAGGACGGCATCGTGCTCGGCGTCAACGACAATGGCATCACCTGCGAGCTGTCGGAGCACCTGCCGCAGTACATCTTCGACGGCGTCGATCCGGTGGTCTCGGATGTGCTGGACCGCAATGGACTACAGAAGTCCGATATCGACCTGTGGGCGATCCACCCGGGCGGCCCGAAGATCATCGAATCCTCCGCGGCCTCGCTCGGAATCACTCCGGACACCGCGGGTCCGAGCTGGGATATCCTTGCCCAGCACGGAAATATGCTCAGCGTCTCGCTGATCTTCGTGCTGGAGCAGATGATTCAGCGGGCCCAGACCAGCAAGCCCATCTCGACCGGTGTGGCGTTCTCGTTCGCGCCGGGCGTCACCCTCGAAGGCATGATCTTCGACATCGTTCGCCGGTAACGACGAACCGCCGTCTCAGAGAGCAGCAATCATGCAACTCATCCGATTTCTCATCTCCATCTCCTGGATGCGGATCGCGGCCGTCATCGCGGCGGGCCTGGTCTGCGGTGTGGCCAACACCTACCTGGTGACACTTATTCGGGGAGTGGTGTCACCGGAACCGCATCCAGCGGTCACCGTCCAGAGCTTCGCCGCGACGGTGGCGGTCATCCTGGTCAGTGGAGTGCTGTCACAGGTGCTGCTCATCCGGCTCGCCCAGGATGCGATCTTCCAGCTGCGCGCCCAGCTCAGCAATGGCATCGTGTCCGCTCCGCTGGAGCATCTGGAACGGCTGGGCATGCATCGCCTGATGGCGACGCTCACCGAGGATGTGCGGTCGCTGTCGCAGGCCGTGACCGCCATCCCGAGCATCTGCATCGACGTCGCCACCATTGTGGGCTGCTTCGTGTACCTGTTCATGGTGGACGGCAAGGTCTTCGCGGTCACCGTGGCGGGCACCCTGCTCGGAATCGCTTCCGTCGAAGCGATTCTGAAGAAGGTGCGCAAGATCTACCAGCAGGCGCGTGAGAACGACGACGCCCTGCTGCGGTCGTTCACCTCGGTGACGCTGGGCATCAAGGAACTCAAGCTGCACCGCGGGCGGCGCAAGGACTTCATGGACAAGCACCTGCTCGGCACCGCCGGGGAGCTGCGCGACCAGAATGTCGACGCCGGCTCGAAATTCTCGGTGGCGCAAGGGTTCGGGCAGCTGCTGCAGCTGGCCACCATGGGTCTCATCCTGTTCGTGCTGGCCAAGGCGTTCAAGCTGGATCGCGACACCATGTTCGGGTACATCCTGGTGACGACCTTCCTGGCCATGCCCATGCAGAACTTCATGCACCGGATCCCGGACCTGCTGCGCGGTGACGTGGCGCTGGCCAAGATCCGCTCCATGAGCCTGTCCATGGCGACCCTGCACAATGAGGATCAGCTGCCCTACACCGAGCGGCCGATCGTGAGCGAGGCGCGGCTGGAGCTGTCGAATGTCAGCTACACCTATGTGGGCGAGGCGCCTTCGCAGGTTCCGCCGCCGCCGGGATCCGAACCGCAGCCGGGGATGGGCGCACGCCGCCCCGGTCAGGGTGGACGTCCCGGCCCCGGTCAGGGCGGGCATCCCGGTCCGGGACCGGGGGCTCCCGGTGCGGGGCACGGCGGGCATCCGGGTCCCGGACCCGGTGCACCGGGCGCGCGGCACGGCGGTCATCCCGGACCCGGCCCCGGCGCTCCCGGGTCCGGCGGGCATCCCGGTCCCGGGCCGGGCGCACCGGGTGGTCCGCCGCGGCCGGGCGGGCCGGGTGCGCATCCCGGCGCGCGGCCGGATGTCAACGGTCACCGGTTCGTGAATCCGTTCGCCGGCAAGAGCATTCCGGTGCCGATCAGTCATCCGCCGGCCGAGGACGTGGCGGGCTTCAATCTCGGCCCGCTCGACCTGACCTTCGAACCCGGGCAGGTGACGTTCATCGTCGGCGGCAACGGCAGTGGCAAATCCACGCTCGCCAAGCTGATCACGGGCCTGTACGTGCCCGAGACCGGGCATCTGACGCTGAACGGCGAGCAGATCGACCACGAGAACATCGAGTGGTTCCGGCAGAACTCCTCGGCCATCTTCACCGATTTCTATCTCTTCGAGGACTACCTCGGCTTCGATCGCCCCGGCATCGACGACGAGGTGCGGCATTACCTCGAAGAGCTGCAGATCGCGCACAAGGTGACGGTCAAGGACGGGCGGCTGTCCACCATCAATCTGTCGCAGGGTCAGCGAAAGCGGTTGGCGCTGTTGACCGCTCTGCTCGAGGACCGGGCAATCTACCTGTTCGACGAGTGGGCGGCGGATCAGGAGCCCAAGTTCCGTGATGTGTTCTACCGGGAGATCCTGACCAAGCTCAAGCAGCGCGGGAAGACCGTCATCGTGATCACCCACGACGACCGGTACTTCGATCTCGCCGATCAGATCGTCAAGCTCGATTTCGGGCGCGTGGCGGAGGCCAAGCTGCTGGCGCAGCCGGTCGCCGAATAGCAGAACAGGGAATGGCCCCCACCCGGCGGTGGGGGCCATTCTCGTTGGCGGCGTGAAGGGGTTCTCACGCACGCCGCATCCCGCAGTGGCGCGGAGCACATGCGGGCCCGCTGATTACAGTCGTAAGAATGGGCAGCGAGACCTCTGCGGCGAAGCGGCTTCGACGAGAAGAACTGCGAGACTTTCTGCGTGCCAGGCGCGCGCGGATTTCCCCTGCTGACGTGGGGTTGGTGAGTTCGGGCCAGCGCCGGACGCCGGGATTGCGGCGCGAGGAGGTCGCCCAGCTGGCCGGGGTCGGGGTGTCCTGGTACACGTGGCTCGAGCAGGGGCGCGATATCAATGTCTCCGCCGACGTGCTGGAGGCCATCGGGCGGGCGCTGCAGCTGAACGAGACCGAGCGCGCGCATCTGTTCGTGCTCGCCGGGCTGAATCCCCCACGCAGCCACCAGGTTCGCACCGCGCCGGTCAGTCCGGAACTGCGGCGGCTGATCGACGGGTGGAATCCGCGGCCGGCGATCCTGCGCGACCGCTATTGGAATCTGCTCGCCTTCAATGACGCCACCCGGCTGGTCTTCGGCTACGACGACAGCGACCACAACTGCCTGACCACCTTCTTCACCAATGCCCGCTACCGCGATATGCACACCGAGTGGGCGGAGATCGCCCCCGTCGTGGTCGCGGCCTATCGCGCCGATGTCGCCTACTCCCCCGCCGATCCGGGATTCCAGCGGGTGATCGGCGAACTCAGCAGCGCCAGTACGGAATTCGCCGAACTGTGGGCCCGCCACGATGTCGCCGCACCGACACAGGGCATGAAGGCGGTCCGCCATCCCGAGGCCGGGGACCTGATCTTCGACAAGACCACCCTCGCCCTGATCGACCAGCCTGACTGGCATCTGGAGTTCTACAACCCGCGACCGGGCACCGGCACCGCAGAACGCCTCGACTGGCTGACCCGCAGCAGCGCCCTCGCATCGGCCTGAGGCACTCAATCCATTCGTCATCCCGGCGTGTCCATTCGTCATCCCGGCGTGTCCATTCGTCATCCCGGCGTGCTTTTGGCCGGGATCCACTAGATTCCGGCCAAGGGCACGCCGGAATGACGGGGCGCAGGGGCGCACGGCCGCACAGGCGCAGGGGCGCAGCCTGGTGGTGGCGGACCCATGTTGACTGCGCACTGTTTGCTCGGAGCCGATCTCGGCAGGCTGAATGTCATGACACAGAGCAACTCCCGCTTCACCGGCAAGATCGCCCTCATCACCGGCGGCACCAGCGGCATGGGCCTGGCCACCGCCCGCCGCCTGCTGGCCGAGGGCGCGCACGTGGTCATCACCGGCCGCGACAAGACCCGTCTCGACGCCGCCGTCCAGGATCTCGCGACCACCGCCCCCGACGCGGCGGACCGCATTCTCGCGGTGCCCGGCGACGTGGGCGACCGCGCCGACCGCGATGCCCTGACCGAGGCCATTTGCACACGCTACGGCCGCTTGGACGTGGTGTTCGCCAATGCGGGCGTGGGCTCCTTCCAGCCGGTCGCCGAGGTCACCGAGGACGAGTTCGACCGCGTGATCGGCATCAACTTCAAGGGCGTGTACTTCACCATCCAGCAGGCCCTTCCGCTGCTGGCCGACGGCTCCGCCATCGTCATCAACGCCTCCTGGACCCTGCACCGCGGACTCACCGG
The DNA here is from genome assembly GCF_042672265.1 of Nocardia sp. NPDC127526. NCBI lineage: Bacteria > Bacillati > Actinomycetota > Actinomycetes > Mycobacteriales > Nocardiaceae > Nocardia > Nocardia sp. NPDC127526. The sequence goes on from NZ_JBHXVO010000024.1 coordinate 107,950, forward strand.
CGCCACCATCTACTCCGCCACCAAGGCCGCCGTGCACAACCTCGCGCACACCCTCGCCGCCGACCTCTCGTCGCGTCGGATCCGGGTGAACTCGGTCAGCCCCGGCTACATCGCCACGCCGATGTTCCACGACAATGTCTCCCTCAAGGCCCAGCCCGAGGTTCTCGCCAATGTGGCCGCCGCTCGTTTCGGTACTTCCGAGGACGTGGCCAATGCCGTTGCGTTCCTGGCCTCCGAGGAGGCCTCCTACATCAACGGCCAAGACCTCATCATCGACGGCGGCCTGGTCTCCGCCATCCCGGCTCCCATGCTGTAGCGAATCGGGCTCCCATGCTGTAGCGAATCGGACGAGGCCCCGCACCGCGGCGGTGCGGGGCTCCGGGACCGCCGCGCCCGCGGAATGCGCTATCCGCCGCCTCCGCAGCCGCCACCCCCACCGCCACAGCCGCCGCCTCCGCCGCCATCACCGCCGCCCCCGTCACCGATATCCCAGCCACCGTCCCAGCCATCGCCCACATGCCATCCGCCCCAGCCGGGTCCGCCCTCGTCACCCCATTTCTCGTCGTAATCCATTGAGCCGTAGGGCGTATTTCCGGTACTCACGGTGATGCTGCCCGTCATCGCCATTGCCACCAACCGCTTGAAACGCGACCGCGGCGTATTGAAGAAGCCTTCGGGCGGGCCGTCCTCGGATTCCTTCGCTTCGGACTCATCGCCCTCCGGCAGCGGAACTTCCGCGCCCGCCCCGGCCTCCCGCACGGCATGTGCCGCCACGCTCTGCTGAGGCTCCTTCTCCCACCAATAGTCCGGCTCGCCCCGCCACTCCTCGAGCAGCCGCTCCGTCTCCTGTCGCAAGGCGTTGAGCACCCGCCAACCAGCAACCGTCCGTTTGGGTTTCACCAGCAGATACAGCCCGGCCACGAGCGCCGCCGCCAGCAGCACGACTATCCAGACGTTCAGCGGATCGGTCACCAGCCGGACCAGCACCGCGACCGGAAGCAGCACCACCGCGATCGCCTTGACCACGCGCCGCCGCCACTCCCCCGGAATCAGTCCCTCGTCGCGCAGCCGATCCCGCAGCGTCGTCAATTCCGCACGCGTGCGCCGTTTTCGAACCAGCGCCCGCAGCCGGGCGGGCGTGGTCAGGTCGGCGAAGACGGCTTGTTCGAGCTCATCGGCATCCGATAGCGGCTCGGCTCCCGTCCGCTTGACCTTCGACTTCGGCCTGTTCGGCGCTACCACGCCATCGACATCCAGCGCGGTCACCGCCGTGACCAGCGCACCTCGCGCGCCGGCCCGCAGGAATCCGATTTCACTCGTGGACAATTCCCGATCCGAACGCGCGGTCAGCGGCGGTATCCGAATCACGACCGCGAGGAGCAGCAGTCCAAAGATCAACAACAGCAAGAGATTTCCCACCGCAAACACCCCCAGAGCTCACCGATGGTGATCTCAGTATGCGGCGGCGGCTCTCGGCGCGGCGAGCCACCAGTTTCGGTGGGTCCGTGGCGGATTCACTCGCGAATCTCCAGCTCGGCGGCCACGATTACGCAATAGTTCAACGGCAGCGTCGCCATCCCCACCGCGGTCCGGGCGTGCCGACCGATCTCGGGACCGAAGACGTCCAGGATGAGATCCGAGAACCCGTTGATCACGGTGGTGGATCCGGCGAAGCCGACATCGGCATTGACCATGCCCTGCACCATGAGCCACGCCGAGATGCGATCCAGATCACCCAGCGTGGCCTGGAGATTCCCGAGCATGGCGATGGCGGCCGCGCGGGCCGACTCGTAGGCGTGGTCCGGCTGGACCATGCTCGGGACCTTGCCGAAAGGGCCTGCGGGGCGGCCGTCTTCGCTCAGGGCCCCATGGCCGGAGACGAGAACACGGGGTCCGGAGACGCGAACCCATGCGAAGGGAGTCACCATGCCCGGCGGGGGTTTGGGTGAGGGGGGAAGCTGGATGCCTAGCTCTGTCAGCCGCTTCGCGATGGTGCTCACTCTGAAAGTATGGCGGGTTCGATCCGCGGGTGGTCGGTGCTCAGGTGTCGATCGGGTGTGGATGGTTCTCGCTCTCTGGCGTGCGCAAAGCAAACCGATGGAGGGGTCACCTCGTCCGCCGCACCCGGCGCCGGCTCCCCTGCTGGGAGCCGAATACTCGGCTCCCAGCCTGGCTGGATGGTCGACCGGGCACTGGTGGCGGGGTTTCTCGGCGTGTCGCCGCCACCAGTGCCCGGTCGGCGTTGTTTCACTTTGGAACCGGTTCGGGGGTGGGGGGTCGGCGGATCTCGTAGAAGAAGCAGCCGTATTCGACGGCTCGGACGTGCACCAGGGCCACCTCCGGGTCGGAGAAGGCGTCGGTGAGAGCTTGATCGACCTCTTGGTCGGACAGCTCGGAGTCTTCCAGGAGTTGACCGCCGAGGATGCGGCCGTCGGTGGAATACCGCCGTAGAACCCGCCGCGCATTCAGCAGCGGATAGCCGTCATGCGCGGGGGCGGCACAGTCGTCGGCGTGAATGAATGCCGGGCCCTGCTCGTCGTATGCGCCTGGGGCCGCACCGGTTTCGGCAGCCCAGCGCCGGAGGGGCGCGTACGCGACGAGGGCGATGCGGTCGCCGGGTGCACTGCGGCGAAGGCAGCAGCGGAGGGGGGCGCCGCCCTCGTCATCGGTGAACGCGACCATCGGGCGGCCCGCATCGTCCGTGATGCGGAGTTCCTTCAGAGCCTCGGGGCTGATGGGAAGCGCGGTGTAGGTCGTCATGTCTCCAGATTGGCCCGCCGGTGAGTTGATCACCGGCGGGAATCGGACCTCGCGCATTCTCCCTAGCGGAGAGCCGCTGCCTTGCGGCGGGCGGCGGATGCCTTCTTCGCCGCGGCTGCCTGTTCCGGGTTCTTCGGGGCGGCAGCCTTTTTGGCCGGAGCCTTCTTGGCGGCGGCCTTCTTCGGCTTGACCGGAGCCGGAGCGGCCAGGACTTCCTTCAGGAACTGCCCGGTGTAGCTTTCCGCCACGGCCGCAACGTCTTCCGGGGTGCCCTGCGCGATGACGGTGCCGCCGCCGGAGCCGCCTTCCGGGCCCATGTCGATGACCCAGTCGGAAGTCTTGATGACGTCCAGGTTGTGCTCGATGACGATGACCGAATTGCCCTTGTCGACCAGGCCATTGATGACCGTGAGCAGCTTGCGGATGTCTTCGAAGTGCAGGCCGGTGGTGGGCTCGTCGAGAATGTAGACGGTGCGGCCGGTGGAGCGCTTCTGGAGTTCGGCGGCCAGCTTCACGCGCTGCGCCTCACCACCGGACAGGGTGGGGGCGGACTGGCCGAGGCGCACGTAGCCGAGGCCGACATCCACCAGGGTCTTGAGGTACCGGTGGATGGAGGTGACCGGTTCGAAGAACTCGGCGGCCTCCTCGATCGGCATATCGAGAACTTCGGCGATGGTCTTGCCCTTGTAGTGGACTTCCAGGGTTTCCCGGTTGTACCGCGCGCCGTGGCAGACCTCGCACGGGACGTAAACATCGGGGAGGAAGTTCATTTCGATCTTCAGGGTGCCGTCGCCGGAGCACGCCTCGCAGCGGCCGCCCTTCACATTGAAGGAGAAACGGCCGGGCTGGTAGCCGCGCACCTTCGCCTCGGTGGTGGCGGCGAAGAGGGTGCGGATCTTGTCGAAGACGCCGGTGTAGGTGGCCGGATTCGAGCGCGGGGTGCGGCCGATGGGCGACTGGTCGACCTGCACCAGCTTGTCCAGGTGGTCGAGGCCGTTGACGCGGGTGTGCCGGCCGGGCACCTGGCGCGCGCCGTTCAGCTTATTGGCGAGCACGGTGGCCAGAATGTCATTGACCAGGGTGGACTTGCCCGAACCCGAGACGCCCGTAATCGCGGTGAGCACCCCGAGCGGGAAGTTCACATCGATGTTCTTGAGGTTGTGCTCGATCGCGCCCACCACGGTGAGCTGCTTCTTCTTGTCGATCGGGCGGCGCACCAGCGGCACTTCGATGGTCTGGCGGCCGGAAAGGTAGGCGCCCGTGAGGGAATGCTTGTCCTCGAGCAGTCCGGGATACGGGCCGGAGTAGACCACCTGGCCGCCGTGCTCACCGGCGAGCGGACCGATGTCGACCACCCAGTCCGAGGAGTGGATGGTGTCCTCGTCGTGCTCGACGACAATGAGCGTATTGCCGAGATTCTTGAGGCGCGTGAGGGTTTCGATCAGCCGGCGATTGTCGCGCTGGTGCAGGCCGATGGACGGCTCGTCCAGCACATACAGCACGCCGACCAGGCCGGAACCGATCTGCGTGGCCAGGCGGATGCGCTGCGCCTCACCGCCGGAGAGCGTGCCCGCGGCCCGCGACAGCGTCAGGTATTCCAGGCCGACATCGAGCAGGAAGCCCAGTCGCGCCTGAATCTCCTTGACCACCTGGGCCGCGATGGCCGCCTGCCGGTCGTCGAGATCGAGGCTGTTGAGGAACTTGGCGGCCTCGCCGATGGACAGATCCGACAGTTCGGCAATGGACTTGTGGCCGTCGATCGAGGCCAGGGTGACGGCCAGGATCTCCGGGCGCAGGCGGGCGCCATTGCAGACGGGACACGGGATATCCCGCATGTACCCGTCGTAGTGCTCCTTCATGGCCTCCGATTCGGTGTTGTCCATGCGCCGCTGCAGGAACGGCATGACACCTTCGAAATCGGCGTAGTACGAACGCTTCCGGCCGTAGCGGTTGGTATAGGAGACGTGCACCTGCTCGGAACTGCCCTCCAGCACCGCCTTGCGGGCCTTGAGCGGCAGCTTCTCCCACGGCGTGTCCATGGAGAAGCCCATGGCATCGGCCAGGCCCGACAGCAGCCGGGTGAAGTATTCGGCGGTCTGCCCGCGCGACCACGGCGCGATGGCGCCCCCGGCCAGGCTCAGCTCCGGATCCGGCACCACCAGATCGGGATCGACCTCCTTGCGGATGCCGAGACCGGTGCAGTCGGGGCAGGCGCCATAGGGCGAGTTGAAGGAGAACGACCGGGGTTCCAGATCCTCGATATCGAGCGGGTGACCGTTCGGGCAGGCCAGCCGCTCGGAGAAACGCCGCTCCCGATCGTGGGCGTGCTCGTCGCGATCCACGAAGTCCAGCACCACGATGCCGTCGGCCAGCCGCAGCGCGGTCTCGATCGAATCCGTCAGGCGCTGTTTGGAACTCGGCTTCACCGCGAGCCGGTCGATGACCACCTCGACGTCGTGCTTCTCCTGCTTCTTCAGCTTCGGCGGATCGGTGAGCGGATACACCACGCCATCCACCCGGACGCGCGAGTAGCCCTGCGAGTTCAGCTGATCGAACAGGTCGACGAATTCGCCCTTGCGGGTGCGCACCACGGGCGCGAGCACCTGGAAGCGGATGCCCTCCTCCATGGCCAGCACCTGGTCCACGATCTGCTGCGGGGTCTGCTTCTCGATGAGATGCCCGCAGACCGGGCAGTGCGGGGTGCCCGCGCGCGCGAACAGCAGGCGCAGATAGTCGTAGACCTCGGTAATGGTGCCGACCGTGGACCGGGGATTCCGGTTGGTCGATTTCTGGTCGATGGACACCGCCGGCGACAGGCCCTCGATGAAGTCCACATCCGGCTTGTCCATCTGCCCGAGGAATTGCCGCGCGTATGCCGACAGCGATTCCACATAGCGGCGCTGGCCCTCGGCGAAAATGGTGTCGAACGCGAGCGACGACTTGCCGGACCCGGACAACCCGGTGAACACGATGAGACTGTCGCGGGGTAGGTCGAGATCGACTCCCTTGAGATTGTGCTCCCGCGCACCACGCACCGTCAGGCGATCCGCCACAGGCCGTCCTTCCAACGTTTCGGCATCCAGAGTTACCCCCGACGCCATGCTAGGCGGACCCACCGACAAGTTTGCCCACGCATGCTGAAACGCTGGTCACAGTGGATTCGGGAATACCGATCAGCCTAGTTTCTCGACCACCTCGAGCACACCCGGCATTGCCGATCCGGCCGGAATCCGCCGCACGCACGAGGCGCTGATGGCCCGCGGCGCCAGCCCGCGATCGCGCACCCGGTCCTCGGCCCCGGCCGCCTTCACCAGTGCCAGGTCGCCATCGAAGCGCCGGTACAGCAACCGGCCGCGGCGACTGTCCGGATCTGTATAGAACAGATACGGCATACCGCCCAGGCACAATCGCGCGGCCGCCTCGTCCTCGCGCAGCACCGGAACGCCATCGCGATGCTGGCGCACCGTCCGCACCCCGAGGGGTCCGCGCCAGCACACCACCGCATCCGATCCGGACTCCGCATCGGTGAACAGGTGCGCGTCGTAATCCATCGCATCCAGGACCCGTGTCGCCGCAGCCGCATTCACCACCTGCAACTGACAGTCCTTGCGGCGCACGATCGGCCGCGGCTCCCCCGCCGTCGCCAGCGACGGCCGCGACGGATCCGGCCAGGGCCGCGACAACTCCTCGGGCGGGCAGTCCAGACGCAGGTCGAGCCGCTCCAGCGCGAAGGTCACCGCGAACCGCCCCGGCCCGGCGACCTGCACCCGGTACGCCTTCCCTTGCGCCCGGATCGCCACCTGAACCAGGGTCGTCACATCCTCGGAACCGGGCCGGTGCAATCGCGCCCGCACCGGCCCGTCCACCCCGTGGCGACGCAGTATCCTGCCGAGCCCGCGCACCACGCGGGTCACCTCGGCCGGCGGGACGGGTCCGCTGGTGGTCACCACGAAATCCGGATCGATTCCACTCGACCACACATCGAACGCGCCCATGCCGCCCCACTTTCCCGTTTCCGACCCGGCAACCGTGTCCTATCGCAACATGCCGTGGACCCTTCCGGACAGGGCCGAAGGTCCCGATCCGGACCACTTTCTTGGAAAATCATCCGCTAAAAGGTTGCAAGAAGGTTGGCACACCCGGGAGCGCCCACGGGCCGTTTCGGTTCACTCGTATCGAGCAGCCGGCAACTGTTCCGCGCGTAGACTTCCCGATGCAGTGAGCGCTTCCGCCGGACAGCAGGACAACCATGTACGACGCCCACCGCAATGGCCCCTACTCGGTTCGTGAAACGCTGTCGCAGCTGCGATTACGCGAATTGCTCGCCGAGGTGAAGGACCGCGTGGAACAGATCATCGACGCCCGCGATCGGATCGACGGGTTGGTCGAGGCCATGCTCGCGGTCACCTCCGGACTCGACCTGGATCAAACCCTGCGCACCATCGTGCGCGCCGCCGTCGGCCTGGTCGACGCCCGCTACGGTGCGCTCGGCGTGCGCGGCCACGACCGTCAGCTCACCCAGTTCGTGTATCACGGCATCGACGAGCAGACCCGCATGCTCATCGGCGATCTGCCCGAGGGGCACGGCGTGCTGGGACTGCTGCTGGTCCAGCCGCAGCCGATCCGGCTCGACGATCTCGCGCGGCATCCGGCCTCGGTCGGCTTCCCGCCCGGCCATCCGCCCATGCGGTCCTTCCTCGGCGTGCCGGTGCGGATTCGCGGCGAGGTGTTCGGAAACCTGTATCTCACCGAGAAATCCGGCGGGCACCCCTTCACCGAGGACGACGAGGTGCTCATGCAGGCGCTCGCGGCCGCGGCCGGTATCGCCGTCGACAATGCGCGCCTGTACGAATCGGCCCGCACCCGGCAGGCGTGGATCGAGGCCACCCGCGATATCGCCACCGAATTCCTCGCCGACACCGATCCCAATCAGGTGCTCGCGCACGTGGTCGAGCACGCACGGGAACTCACCGGATCCCAGCGGGCGCTGCTGGCCGTGGTGCCGGATCCGGAATCGCTGCCCGGGGAGATCACCGAACTCGTTGTGGCGCAATGGTCCGGGCCCGGACAGGAGCACGGCGGCAATACGGTGCAGACCACCGGGACCGCCGTCGGCGAGGCGCTGCTCACCCGCACACCGCTGCGCTTCGACGATGCCAAACAGGTGGATCTCGGCAAGACCATCGACGGCATCGGGCCGGCGCTGGTGCTGCCGCTGCACACGCCCGACTCCACGCTGGGCGTGCTGATCACGTTGCGCTCCACCGAATCCGCGCCCTACACCGATGAGCTGATGGAGCTCATCGCGGCATTCACCGATCAGGCGGCGCTGGCCATGCAGCTGGCGGTGGCGCAGCGGCGCATGCGCGAACTGGACATCCTCACCGATCGCGATCGCATCGCGCGTGATCTGCATGATCACGTCATCCAGCGGCTGTTCGCCATCGGCCTCTCACTGCAGGGCACGGTGCCGCGCGCCCGCGTACCCGAAGTGCGGCAACGGCTTTCCGATGCCATCAACGACCTCCAGGATGTGGTCGAGGAGATCCGCACCTCCATCTTCGACCTGCACGGCGGCAACGGGCACAGCACCCGGTTGCGCCAGCGCATCGAGCGCGCCGTCAAACAGCAGACCGCAAACACCGACATCCGGGCCCTCATGCACATCACCGGACCGCTCTCGGTGGTCGAACCCGGCCTCGCCGATCACGCGGAAGCCGTTGTGCGAGAAGCGGTCAGCAATGCGGTCCGGCATTCCGGAGCCGACACCGTGACCATCGACATCGGCGTAGCCGACGACCTCACCATCGTCGTGACCGACAATGGCTGCGGCATCCCCGACGACATCACCCCCAGCGGTCTGACCAACCTCGCCCACCGCGCCGAACAATCCGGCGGCCGCCTCGCCGTCTACCCCCGCCGCGACCCCTCCGGGGAGGACCAGGGCACCAAACTGCACTGGAGCGTGCCTCTCCACTGAACTCTCGTGGGGGACTCTCGGGGGTTTCACCCCCGAACCCCCTGGAAGAGAATACGGGGGCTAAGCCCCCGGACCCCCTTAGGGCTGCGCCCCGCCCCGCCTGGCTGCGCCCTGCGCCCCGCCCCGCGCGGCTGCGCCGTGCACCCCCGCCCCACGCGGCTGCGCCCTGCGCGCCGCGTTCGCTTAGGGCTGATGCTCCGGCGACCGCGCGCTCAGCTCACCGGGCCCAGTACAACTGCGGAGTTGTGGCCGCCCATGCCGAGGGAGGTTTTCAGGGTGAGGCCGTCGGAGCCGGGGACTACGCCGTCGACCAGGCGGGCGTGGGCGGGGGCGACGATGGGGGCGGAGACCACTACGCCGCGTTCGTAGCCCAGGGCTATGGCTGCTACCTCTACGCCGGCGGCGGCGCCCTGGCAGTGGCCGGTGAGGGGTTTGGTGGCGCAGACGAGGGGTTGGTCGTCGAACATCTTTGCCAGGAGGGCGGTTTCGGCGTCGTCGCATTGTTTGGTGCCGGAGCCGTGGGCGTTGAGGTAGGCGATTTCTTCGGGGCGGACGTCGGCGCTGGACAGGGCTCGGCGGACGCAGTCGAAGATCTGCTGGTGGGAGGGGTCGACGGAGACCACGTGGTAGCCGTCGTTGGACATGGCGCCGCCGAGCATGGCCGCGTAGGGGCGTTCGGCATTGCGGCTCATCACGAATGCGGTGGAGGCCTCGCCCATGCTGAAGCCGCGGCTGCCCTCCTGGAAGGGGCGGCAGGCGGAGAGGGGTTCGGCGTCGGTGACGGCGGCGCCCAGTTCGACGAAGTGCTCGACCATGTCGGCGGTGGCGGACAGGTCGGTGGCGACCACGATCACGTCGTCGGCGAAACCCTGTGCCAGCCACAGCTGTGCGGTGATCAAGGCGACATTGGCGGAGGAGCAGGCCGCCGACACGTTCATGGACGGTCCGTGAAAACCGAACTCCTGCATGAGCATCGACACCGGCGTGGACGGGAGCAGGCGCATGTAGTCGCGGGAACGGCGGCGGCCGTTGTCGACGAGATAGAAGTCGCGCCATTCGTATACATCGCCCAGCACAATGGCGTGCAGCAGACCGACCGTCCGGCCCGGTTTCCAGCCGCGCGCATGCGCGTCGGCGATCGCCTCGCGCACCGATTCGTGTGCGGCGCGGGCATACCGGCTCGGCCCGAGTTCGGGATCGCCACCTTCCGGCACGCGGGCTACCCAACCGTGCCGATCGCGTTCCGGCCCGTACCCTGGAAAGAGCCGGGCGGCCGGCTTGCCGCTCAGCAAACCCTCCCAGAGGGTCTCGCGGCCCCAGCCGTACCCGGTGACGGCACCGATACCGACGATGGTCATATGATCTTGATGCTGGTCTGCGGTATTCGGGACGGGGTTGGTGCCAGGCATTTGCATCGCTCCTTTCAGAGCCGGTGCCTGTAATGATCACCAATCGCAGCTCGATGATGTGCGGAACTGTGATTGATTCAATACGGTCGGCGCGGTGACCCAGCAACCATGCCGATACCACAATGGTGCCGTGCTCCAGCGACGTGTTACAACGACGATCAGGGGGTGCTTTAGGTGGTTGGTAACGATCGGGCAACTGCGCCGACCGATGCCGAACAGCTGGACCAACTCGCCCAGCGATACCGGTCCCTGGTCGAGTACAGCCCCGACGGCATCGTGGTGCACGAGCGCGGCACCGTCGTCTACGCCAACCCGGCCACCGTCAGACTCCTGAACGCGGAATCCGCCGACCAGATCGTCGGCCGGCCCATCACCGACTTCGTGGACCCGGCCTCGGTCGCCCCGATGCTGGAACGCATCCGCCGGCTCACCATTGCCGGCACCGCCTCCGAACCCGCCGAGATGACCTTGCTACGGGTGGGCGGCGGGACCGTGGACGTGGAAACCGTGTCGGTGCTCACCCGCTGGCACGAACACCTGGCCTATCAAGTCGTCCTGCACGACCTCACCCCGCAGCGCCTGGCCGAGGCCGCGCAGGCGCGGGCCGAGCAGTTCTTCACCACTGTCGTCTCCCAGCTGGAGGAGGGCGTGGTGGTGATCGACCGGCACGGACGGATCGAATCGGCCAATCCGGCCGCCCGGCGCATTTTCGGATACGACGCCGACGACCTGATCGGCACCCACATCGAGAACATTCCGCTGAACCTGCTCGACGCCAATGCCCAGCCCATGCCGCCGTCCTGGTATCCGGTCATCCGCACCCTCGCCACCGGCGAGACGGTGACGCGGTTCGTGTTCGGCGTGGACCGGCCGGACGGGCAGCGCCGCTGGCTGTCGGCGTCGAGCCGGCTGCTCAATCCCGACGATCCGGATTCACCCGCGGTCTCCTCGTTCAACGACATCACCGAATTCCGGGCCAGCCGAAGGCAATTGGAATACCAGGCGACACACGATCCGCTCACCGGGCTCGCCAATCGCGCATTGGTGCTCTCGCGGCTCGCGGCGGCGCTGGGCACCACCGAGAACCTACCGGTGTCCTCGGTGCTGTTCATCGATCTGGACGGGTTCAAGGCCATCAACGACACGCTCGGGCACGCCATCGGCGACACCGTGCTGCAGATCGTGGCGCAGCGGCTGCAGCGCGGGCTGCGCTCCGACGACATCGTGGGGCGCATCGGCGGGGACGAATTCCTGGTGCTGCTGTCCGGCCGGACGCTGGGCGAGGATCTGGACGACCTGGTCACCCGGCTGCGGCAGACCATGGCCGAGCCCATCATCGCGCGCGGGCATCGCATCCAGGTCAATGCCTCCATCGGCATCACCCCGCTGCATCCGGGCGATTCCCGCACCCCGGAGGCCGTGCTGCACGACGCCGACCTGGCCATGTACCGCGCCAAGCCCGCCAACCACCAGAACGGAACCCTCGGCCGCCGTAGCGACAGCACGCACGCCTCATGAGCGGCGGGGAGTTTGTGGGCGCAGCCCCCTGATTCGGGGGTTCGGGGGCGCAGCCCCCGAGAGTCCCGAGAGGTGGGGCACACATCACCATTGAGCTGCTGATACGGCGAAGCCCGCAATCGCGAACTAGACTCGACAACTCTGTTCTCGATGGTTCGCACGCCGTGCTGGCGCGCCGGTGTGGTGACAAGGAGTTCCGCTTTGCCCGACCTCACAGAGGAGCGTTCTGTGCCCGCGTCCGATCCCGCTGCCGCGGCGGACGTGGAGCGGGAGCAGCAGCATCTGGACCGGCTGTACACCCAGCTCGACGGGATGCGCGAGTACGCGCAGCGCCGCCTGCGCACCGTTCTGCTGGAGACCGGCGGCACCCCGCAGGCGCGCAGTGAGCGCGAATCGTTCACCCAGCTGTACTCCGAGGACCTCGCCAAATACGACGCCGCCGAGCACGGCCTGTGCTTCGGGCGCATCGACCTCGCCGAGAACGGGGACGGGCCGGCCGACAACGGCAGCGGACCGGCCGAGGGCGAACGCCGCTACATCGGGCGCATCGGCATTCTCGACGAGGCGCACGACTACGAGACCCTGCTGCTGGACTGGCGGGCGCCGCTGGCCCGGCCGTTCTATCTGGCCACCACCGCCGCGCCCGACGGGGTGACGCTGCGGCGGCACATCCGCTCGCGCAATCGCAAGGTGACGGCGCTCAATGACGAATACCTGGATCTGGAGGCGGCCCGCCGCGCCGGGGTGATCAGCGGCGACGGCGGCGTCGGCAGTGAGAGCGCGCTGCTGGCGGCGCTCAATGCCGCGCGCACCGGGCACATGAACGACATCGTCGAAACCATTCAGAGCGAACAGGATGCGATCATTCGCTCCGAGCACAAGAGCGTGCTCGTGGTGCAGGGCGGGCCCGGCACCGGCAAGACCGCCGTGGCGCTGCATCGCGCCGCGTACCTGCTCTACACCTACCGGCAGCAGCTGGACAAGGCCGGTGTGCTCATCATCGGCCCGAACTCCACCTTCCTCGACTACATCGGGCAGGTGCTGCCGTCGCTGGGCGAGACCGGCGTGCTGCTCTCGACCATCGGCAACCTGTATCCGGGAGTGCAAGCGACACTGGAGGATTCGCTGCGCGCCGGGGAGCTCAAGGGCTCTCTCGACATGCTCGACGTGCTCAAGAAGGCCGTGCGCGACTGGCAGGAGGTCCCGAAGGAGCCGGTGCGGCTGCACTTCGACGGCCACGATCTCACCCTGGATCGCAAGATCGTCACCAAGGCCCGCGGCCGCGCCCGGTCCTCGCGCCGCCCGCACAACCTGGCCCGGCCGGTATTCGCCGCGGCCGTGGTGGACGCGCTCACCGATCAGCTGGCCGAGGCCATCGGCGCCAACCCGCTGGGCGGCCGGAACCTGTTGAGCCAGACCGATCTCACCGAGATCCGCGACGAAATGCGGGCCGACGCCGATATTCAGCGCGCCATCGCCGGGCTGTGGCCGATTCTCACCCCGCAGGACGTGCTCGGCGGACTCTGGGCCGATCCCAAGCGATTGGCCACTGCCGCAGGGCATCTCAGCGACGCCGATCGCGCCGAGTTGCAACGCCCCGACAGCAACGAGTTCAGCGACGCCGACGCGCCGCTGCTCGACGAGCTCGCCGAACTGCTCGGCGTGGACGACACCGAGGAGCGCGAACGCGCCCGCCGCCGCTGGCGCGCCCAGCTGGCCGAGGCCCAGGACGCCCTCGACATTCTCACCGGCTCCGCCCCGCAGGACCTCGAGGACGACCTCGACCCGGAACTGCTCATGGCCTACGACCTCATCGACGCCGGCCAGCTCGCCGAACGCCAGCAGGTCCGCACCAGCCAGACCACCGCCGAACGCGCCGCCGGCGACCGCACCTGGACCTACGGGCACGTCATCGTCGATGAGGCGCAGGAACTTTCGGAAATGGCGTGGCGAATGGTGATGCGCCGCATCCCCAACCGCTGGATCACCGCCGTCGGCGACGTCGCCCAAACCGGCGACCCGGCCGGCGCCTCCTCCTGGCAGCAGGTCCTCGAACCCTACGTGGCCAAACGCTGGAAGCTCGCCGAACTCACCGTCAACTACCGCACCCCCGCCGAAATCATGGCCATCGCCGCCGACGTCCTCGCCGAAATCGATCCGAGCGCGGCCATCCCCCGCTCGGTCCGCGACTCCGGCTTCACCCCCCGGGCCCACCGCGTCCCCCTCGACGCCCTCGACGCCGAAGTCGGCCGCCTCGTCGCCGCCGAGGCCGCCCACCCCGGCACCACCGCCGTCATCGCCCCCCACGACGTAGCCGCCAAACTGGCCCACCTGACCGACGACTCGACCCGAGTCCTCACCGTCCACGACGTCAAGGGCTTGGAATTCGATGCGGTAATCCTCGTCGAACCCCACCAAATCCTCACCAAATCCCCCCGCGGCCTCAACGACCTCTACGTAGCCCTCACCCGAGCCACCCAACGCCTGACCGTGGCCCACACCGAAGACCTCCCCCCGGTCCTGCACCGCCTGAGCTGAGTTGTGGGGGCTCCGCCCCCACACCCCCTTGGAGAAAGGGAGCGGGGGCAAAGCCCCCGAACCCCCTTCTGGGACACACCCGCCCTGCCCGACGGCACAGTCTTGCCCGGGCGGCACATCCCCGCCCGACGACACAGCCCCGCCCGACGGCGCAGCCCCGCTTGGCAGGGCGGCCCGCCCGACGGCTCAGCCTGTCCACCAATAGCGAGTTGGGGGGGGGCCGAAGGGGGCGGCCCCCCCCTAGGGGGGTGGGGGGTGGGGGGTGTTGCCCCCACCCCGTCGACCGAGGGGGGGAGGCCCCCCCGGGGGGGGGGGGGGCCCCGCCGCGCGCCCCGCCTCACCCACCCTTTGGGTTTGGGCGGGCCAGTTTGGCCCCCCCCCAACTCTTCGTCTTTGGGGGTTTGGGGGTTTACCCCCAAGCCCTTTCTCCCTTGCGCGTCAGCGCACGGTGTGCACGATCAGGACGTCCGAGCGGGATTTGCGGGCTACGTCGGAGGGCACGGAGCCGAGGAGGCGGCCGGCGAGGGTGTTGAGGCCGCGGTTGCCGACTACGAGGAGGTCGGCTTCGAGTTCCTTGAGCAGGCTGAGCAGGGATTCGACGGGCTCGCCGACCACGGCCTTCTCGACGACGTTGACGGCGCCGGCGGCAATGGCCTTGTCTCGCGCCACGCGCAGGATTTCACTGGTGGGGGCGGAGCCGCGCACCTGGTAGGCCTCGTCCTTGAGCACGTCGGCGGCGGCGGCCACATCGCGGTCGTCGGTGGGGTAGTACGCGCAGGCGATGTAGAGCGTGGCGCCCTCGTCGCCGGCCAGAGCCGCGGCCCGCTCGACGGCGACGTACGACGAGTCCGAGCCATCGGTACCGACGACGATCGTCCGGTAGGCGGTCATTCTCTCCTCCAAGTACAAGGGTCGGGGCCGGGCGGTGGCTGCGCCCTGTCGAGCACAGCATGCTGGGGTTACCGCCGCGGCAACTCCGCCTGACAATAGCGGCATAAGCGGCGGAAATTTTAGATATCGCAACACATCACACTTACGTGGCGCGCCCGTTGTGACGCACATTCCACAAGCGGGCCGGAAAACAGCCTTGGCTACCAGCCAATTCGCGGGCGAAACGCGAATCTGTCCGAAAACGTTAACCCTATTGCGCCCCTGGGATTTTCATCACAGGGGCACACTATCGGGTCAGAGGCTGAAAAGCGGCCCGGTGATGGTCAATCCGAGATCGCCGCCGACGTAGGCGAAGAAGGCGAACAGCATGAGCGCGGCGCCGGCCAGCGCCACGTCCTTGTTGAACGAGATCATCTCGGTCTGCTTGGCCTGCGGATCGGTTTCCTTCCAGAAGTTGTGCATCAGGAAGGCGGTCGGCAGCAGGAAGATCACCAGCAGCAGCGCGCCCAAGTCGGCCCATACGCCGAGCAGCACGCTCAGCCCGCCGAGCAGCAGCAGCACACCGGAGCCGAGGACCGATAGCTTGGCCGCCGGAATGCCCTTGAACTGCGCGTACTGCGCCATTGCGTCACTCTGGGTGAGGTGTCCCACGGCGGAGCTGAGGAACAGCGCCGAGAACAACACCCGTCCGATCAAAACCAGCACATCCATGGCCCGCTCCTTCTCTCGTGATCACTAGCCATTGGGTGACACGGCAACCAACTTCATCGGTGCGAGAGTTATTCCCGGGGTCCAGATGTCAGGAGATTAGCGAGGTCCGGGCGTATTCCAACGGCGCCATCCCGATCTCCCCGGCGAATTCCCGGGAGAAGTGAGCCTGATCGAAGTAGCCGAGCTCGACGGCCAGGGCCGCCAGGTCGGAGGTGCGGCCCTCGGCCAGCAGATGCGCGCCGTCCTGCAGGCGGTAGCGGCGCAGCACCCACTTCGGGCCGGCGCCGACATAGCGGCGGAACAGGCGTTGCAGGGTGCGAATCGGGATGTCGAACAGGTCGGTGACCTGGTCGACGCGGGTCAGCTCGCGATGCTCGGCCATGGTGTCGATGATGCGCAGCAGCAGGCGATACGAGGTGTCGTCGGCCACGGCGCGTTGTGCGACGGCCTCGACCAGGAATTCCTCGACCAGTGCCCGGCGCTCTTCGAGATCGGTGGTGGCCAGTATTTTCTCCGCCAGGCCCTCGGCCTCGGGGAGCACCTCGGTTAGCGGGACGGATGCGTCCCGCAAGGAGCCGACGTCAAGGCCGGTGAACGCTCCGAAGCCGCCGGCGCGGAACTTGACGCCGAAAGTTTCACCCTCCCCGGCCAATTCGCGGACGTACTTCTTGGTCCACACGCCGGTCACGAAGCCGCCGGTGCGATCATGCGATCGTTCGAAGGTCATGTTCACCGCGGGATAGGGCAGCACCTCGGCCATATACGGCGGCATGCCGCGGCGATCCCAGTGCACCGCCCAGTACCACTCCACGAATCGGCTGACCTGCTCCCCTGCCGCTAGGCGGGAGTGATTGCTGGTCCGGACCTGCTCACGCGGGCGCAGAATTCCCTTCGCTGTTTCCGGCGGCGGTACTCGTCGCGGGCGGTACAGCTCGTCGTCGCCGGTCATGAGCGGTGTCGCGTTCTTACAAGACCGGCGGGGCAATGTTGGCAAGACTCGTATTCATGAGCGACGCAGTGAATCCCATACCTGAGAACTACCACTCCATCTCCTGCTTCCTGGCCGTGGCGGACGGCAACAAGGCCATTGATTTCTACTCCACCGTGCTCGGTGCGAAGGTGCTGACTCGCAATGATCTTCCCGACGGGCAGCCTGCGCACGCCGAGCTCCTGATCGGCGATTCCACCATTCAGCTCGGGCTTCCCATGCCGGATATCGGCCTGCGGGCGCCCACTGGGGAGTGGGTTCACACCAGCATCGTGCACTACTCCCCCGACACCGACGCCATCATCGATCGCGCTCGCGACAAGGGCGCCAATGTGGTGGAGGAACCGGCCACTTTTGTCACCGGTGACCGCTTCGGCGTGTTCATCGACCCGTTCGGGCATCGCTGGGTTTGCATGACGCGGGTCGAGGACGTGCCTCGGGAAGAAGCCGAGCGGCGCGTCAACGAGTGGATGGCCCAGCAGGGCTGAGGCTTCACGTGCCGATCGGCTGACGGGAGGCGCGGGATCCGTCGGTCGTGAGGGTTGGTCTGATTAGGCCCGCTCGTGGCTGTGTTTAATTTGCCTCCGCTTCGCTCCGGCGGGGTTCGGGGCCTGACGGTCTCGATTTTTCCCTCCCTCCGC
>NZ_JBHXVO010000025.1:0-112792 GCF_042672265.1 Nocardia sp. NPDC127526
AAGCTAAGGCCACCTGCGCCGATGGTACTGCACTCGACAGGGTGTGGGAGAGTAGGACACCGCCGGAACATCATTCGCAAAGGCCCCCAGCAATCCGCTGGGGGCCTTTCGCGTATCTGCGTATTCATACGCTGTTGCGTGGCAGCCGATTCGGCGAAGCTCACTTCCATGAAGAAGTACTGGGGGTTGTTCTGGGCGTTCGCCGCGTTGATCATCGTGGTTGCCGCCCTTGCGATGTGGGCCGAGGTCGAGACCGAGACGGTGATAGGCGCGGGTCTCGGGTTCATCGCGTTCTTCTGGCTGGTCGTCGTCATCACGGTGCCGTGGAATGTGTACTTCGCCGCCCGGCAGGCCGGCCATCGCGCCGAAGCCGCACGGCGACGGCAGATTTCGGTCCATCCGGAGCACGCCACCGAGATCACGACGCTGAGCAAGCGAACCTTGATCATCGCCATCGCCGCACACGTGCTGTCGGCGATCGTCGCGGCGGTCGTGGCGGTGCTGTCGGGATACACGGTCGGGTACTACGTGGCCGGGTTCTTCCTCGGCAGCATGGTGTTGCGCCCTGCCGCAGCGTATTTCGCGTATCTGCGCGCCCGGATCGCGACCATTTCGCACGAGGTCGCCTATCCGCCCGAGGATGTGCGCGAACTCCGGCAACGGCTGGAAGACCTGGAGGAGGAGAACGAGAAGTCCAGGGAAGAGCTACGGAACCTGCGCGAGGTGGTCGCCCGGCACGACCGGCGCATCGTCGCCATGAAGGCCCATTTCGAGTCCACCGTCGACCGCGTCACCGATCGGCAGGAAATCATTGCCGGTCTACGCGCTTTCGCCCGCCTCCTGCGCGAAGCCCCCGAGTCCTGAACCTCTAGACTCGACCGGTGCGCCTCGTGATTGCTCGTTGCCAAGTGGACTACGTCGGCCGACTCACCGCTCATCTGCCGATGGCGCGTCGCCTTCTCATGATGAAGGCCGACGGCTCGGTGCTGGTGCATTCCGACGGCGGCTCCTACAAGCCGCTCAACTGGATGAGCCCGCCGTGCTGGCTGGAGGAGCGCGACTCCGAGACGGCGGCCGCCAAACTCTGGGTCGTCACCAACAAGGCCGGCGAGGAACTGCGGATCACCCTCGAGGAGATCGAGCACGATTCCTCGCACGACCTCGGCGTGGACCCGGGCCTGCAGAAGGACGGCGTGGAGGCGCACCTGCAGGAATTGCTGGCCGAGCACATCGAAACCCTCGGCGCGGGTTACACACTCATCCGCCGCGAGTACATGACCGCCATCGGCCCGGTGGACATCCTCTGCCGGGACGCCGACGGCGCGACGGTCGCGGTGGAGATCAAACGCCGCGGTGAGATCGACGGCGTCGAACAGCTGACCCGCTACCTGGAGCTGCTCAATCGCGATCCTCTGCTGGCCCCGGTCACCGGCGTGTTCGCCGCCCAGCAGATCAAGCCGCAGGCGAAGACACTCGCCACCGACCGCGGTATCCGCTGCCTGACTCTTGACTACAACGCCCTCCGTGGCACCGAGAGCGACGAATTCCGTCTCTTCTAGGCAACGGATTCCATGCCCCGCCGGAAGTCACCCTCCAAGCGATCCCAGGCCCGGTCACAGCGTGATCCGCGCCCATTGGGCGATGTTTTCGGCCGCACCGAATCAGGGCCCGGCACCGACGAGACCTACATAGTCCGCACCGTCCCCGGCACCCGCGCCACCAAGACCTACCGCTGCCCGGGCTGCGATCACGAAATCCCGCCCGGCGTAGCGCATATCGTCGCCTGGCCCGCCTACGGCGGCGAGGACGACCGCCGGCACTGGCACACCGGCTGCTGGAAGGGCCGCCACACCCGCGGCATTACCCGCCGCTGGTCCTGAGCCCTGCCGGACTGGCCCGAATTGTCCTGTGCCGTCGGCGATTCGGACCTGCACATAAGGAAGGCCGCTCCCGGGTTGGGAGCGGCCTTCGAGGTGGAGTGGGTTGTCGCCCGGTCGGTTTGCTAGCTGGAGATGTCGGCGTTCTCGCGCTCGTCCTCGACGATGTCCTCGTCCCGAGCGTCCGAGATAGCCTTCCGACCGCCGGTCTTGCCGCCGAGCGAGCGCTGTTCCGGAGCGCCGTCGAGCAGTTCGCTCTCGCGATTGACCGCCGCCAGCATGGCGGGGACGGAATCGAGCTGACCGCGGATGCCGAGCAGCTGGGCCAGGACGCGGCCGCGCAGCACGCGCATCTCCTCGGCCAGCTCCTTGGCGTGCGCGATCTTGCGATCGGCGGTCTGGGTGGCGGAGGTGATGAGGCGGTTGGCCTCGTCGGTGGCGTCCTTGATGCGCTGGGCGGCCTCGGCGCGACTGGTGGCCTCCAGCTCTTCCATGGCGCGGGTCAGCTTGGTGCGCCGCTCGGCCATGGTGACCTCGAAGTCCTGCTGCGCGGCCTTGCGCTTGGCCTCGGACTCCTTGGTGAGGCGGTCGGCCTCGGCATTGGCGGCGTCGATGATCTTGGCCGACTCGGAGCGGGCATTGGAGAGGGTCTGCTCGAATTCGATCTCGAGCGCTTCCCGCTTCTCCTTGGTCTCGGAGAGGAGCGACTCGTACTTGCCGCGCATCTCGGTGGCCTGCTGCTCCGCGATGGAGATCATCTCAGCGGCCTCGGCCTGGGCCTGCGCGCGCACCTCGGAGGCCTCGTCGGAGGCCAGGCGCAGCATGCGGGAGATGCGGTCGGACATGCCCTCGGCCGTGGTCGGCGGCACCGAGAGGCGGTCGACCTCCTTGCGGAGCTCATCGATCTCGTCGCGCGCGTCCTCGAGCTGGGCGGCCAAATTGCGGGCCTGCGCAGCGGCGGCATCGCGAT
This sequence comes from Nocardia sp. NPDC127526, assembly GCF_042672265.1. NCBI lineage: Bacteria > Bacillati > Actinomycetota > Actinomycetes > Mycobacteriales > Nocardiaceae > Nocardia > Nocardia sp. NPDC127526. The sequence goes on from NZ_JBHXVO010000025.1 coordinate 2,848, forward strand.
CGGTCGCGGTGACCCTTAGCTCGGCATCAAAACGGTCGAAGTAGTTACGCACCTCATCACGGTCATACCCCTTCCGCACGACGGTAAAGGGCAGAGCAACGAAGCGATTACGATCGGGCTCAGTGGACGACATGCCCCACAAACTACAGCCTGGCGACCACTGATGGTGACCCGACCGCGAATGTTGTTACAGCCTCTTTAGGGTGTCCGATTCCGGTACTAGTGAGTAGATTTCGCGGCTGGCTCCACCAGTTCGACCAGCACACCGCCAGCATCCTTGGGATGGATGAAATTGATGCGGGAACCCGCGGTTCCGGGGCGCGGGGCGTCGTACAGCAAACGCAAGCCCCGTTCACGCAGAAACGTGGCGACGGCCTCGACATCGGTGACCCGATAGGCCAGCTGCTGCAGGCCAGGGCCGTTTCGATCAATGAACTTGGCGATCGTGGAGTCCGCGTTCAGCGGTGCGAGCAACTGCAGGGCAACTGAGCCTGCGGGAGCGGCCGCAAACGACAGCATGGCCTCGTGAACGCCCTGTGCTTCGTTGATCTCGCGATGTGTCTCCACCATCCCGAGATTGTCTCGGTACCAGGCGATGGCGGAATCGAGATCGGGAACGGCGATACCGACGTGATCGACGGCCGTGACGTATTCCGCGGGGATGAATTCGGTGTTCTCGGTGGTGCTCACCCTTCGAACGGTAGCGCGTACCCACATAGCAGGCCTTTCGGCGCTCCCGTTACCTTTGAGTAGGGCTCCGATGGTTGGCGGAGCCAGACATACACGACGTAAGCGAGGGCTCATCGTGACCACCACCGTCATCGTCTCCGGCGCGCGCACCCCGATGGGCCGGCTGCTCGGATCGCTGAAGGGTTTCAGCGGGTCGGACCTGGGCGGCATCGCCATCAAGGCGGCCCTGGAGAAGGGCGGCGTGCGGCCGGACCAGGTCGACTACGTGATCATGGGCCAGGTGCTCACCGCGGGCGCGGGACAGATGCCGGCCCGGCAGGCCGCCGTGGCCGCGGGCATTGCCATGGATGTTCCGGCGCTCACCGTCAACAAGGTGTGTTTGTCCGGTATCAATGCAATTGCCCTGGCGGATCAGCTGATTCGCGCCGGTGAGTACGAGATCGTCGTCGCCGGCGGCCAGGAATCCATGACCAATGCTCCGCATCTGCTGGAGAAGTCCCGCGAGGGCTTCAAGTACGGCGATGTGAAAATGCTCGACCACATGGCCCACGACGGGCTGCACGACGTGTTCACCGATCAGGCCATGGGCCTGCTCACCGAGCAGAAGAACGACGTCGAGCCGGTCTCCCGCGAGGACCAGGACGCCTTCGCCGCCGCCTCCCACCAGAAGGCCGCGGCCGCCTGGAAGAACGGCGTCTTCGACGACGAGGTCGTGCCGGTCGCCATCCCGCAGCGCAAGGGCGACCCGGTCATGTTCGCCACCGACGAGGGCATCCGCGGCGACACCACCGCCGAATCCCTGAGCAAGCTGCGCCCGTCCTTCCGCAAGGACGGCACCATCACCGCCGGCTCGGCCTCCCAGATCTCCGACGGCGCGGCCGCGGTGGTCGTCATGTCCAAGGCCAAGGCCGAAGAACTGGGCCTGTCCTGGATCGCCGAGATCGGCGCCGCGGGCGTCGTCGCCGGCCCGGACTCCACCCTGCAGGACCAGCCCGCCAACGCCATCGCGAAGGCCTGTGCGCGCGAGGGTATTTCGCCCGCCGATCTCGACCTCGTCGAAATCAACGAGGCCTTCGCGGCCGTCGGCGTCGCCTCCACCCGCAAGCTCGGCATCGACCCGGCCAAGGTCAACGTCAACGGCGGCGCTATCGCCGTGGGCCACCCGCTCGGCATGTCCGGCGCCCGCATCGTCCTGCACCTGGCGTTGGAGTTGAAGCGCCGCGGCGGCGGCATCGGTGCGGCCGCCCTCTGCGGTGGCGGCGGCCAGGGTGACGCCCTCATCGTCCGCGTCTAGGACGCGAAAAGAAGGATCGAGAGGGTAAACCCCCTCGAACCCCCGGCGAGAAGAAACCCCTCCCCGCATCCGGGAAGGGGGCCTCCAGGGAGAGGCAGCCCCGCCCCGCACGGAGGGGCTGCCTGCGTCCCGCACGGAGGGGCTGCCTGCGTCCCGCACGGAGGGGCTGCCTGCGTCCCGCACGGAGGGGCTGCCTGCGTCCCGCACGGAGGGGCTGCCCGCGTCCCGCACGGAGGGGCTGGGGCGCGGGATCTGCTCTGCCGCGGTTCCTTCCTCGCTTTGGGGGTCCGCGGGGGTTTACCCCCGCGATTCCCCTTCTTCCCGCCGAAGGCGGTGTGACGACCTCCACTACGACCGGTCGTAGTGCATACGGCACAATGGGCCCGTGGAAATCTTCGATCTGAGCACGGTCGCGAAGCGGGTTCGATTCTTCGGCATTCTCGAGGCCATCACCTGGGTGTTCCTGCTGACCGGTTCGGTGCTGAAGCGCCTGCCGGAGCCGATTACCTGGCCGGTGATGGTGTTCGGGATGGCGCACGGGATCGTGTTCATTATTTTCGCGATCAGCTGCCTGCTGGCTTCGCGGGAGTTCGAGTGGCCGGCCAAGACCACGCTGCTGGCGCTGGCGTCGACCATCATCCCGTTCGCCAGCTACTTCTTCGAGCGGTGGGCTATCAATACCGGCCAGCTCGGTGAACTGAGCCGTACCCCGGGGGCTTCCGCCGCCCGTTCGTGACAGACTGGATGTCGTGACTCGACCTGCACGACGACCCTCTGCCGCCGTCGCCGCCGCCATGTCCGGCGCGGTGGACCTGTCCGCCCTCAAGCAGCAGCCGGCCGCCGGAGACGCGGCCGGCGGCCATGCCGTCACCGAGGCCGATTTCGAGACCAAGGTGCTGCGCCGCTCCACCCAGGTGCCGGTGGTCGTGGCGCTGTACTCCCAGCGCAGCCCGGGCAGCGTCGAATTGGTGCAGCTGCTCGAGCGCCTGGTCGGTGAATCCGGCGGCGATTGGGATCTGGCCGTCATCGAGGCCGAGCAGAACATGCGCATTGCGCAGGCCTTCGGCGTGCAGGGCATTCCGACCGTGATCGCGGTGGCCGCGGGCCAGCCGCTCGCCGATTTCCAGGGCAATCAGCCCGAAGCCCAGGTCACCCAGTGGCTGGCCGCCGTGGTGGATGCCGTGCGCGGCAAGCTGCCCGGCGTGGGCGAGGGCGGCGGCGAGGAGCCGCAGGCGCCGGAGGACCCGCGCTTCGTGGCGGCCGAAGAGGCTTTGGAGCGTGGCGATTTCGCGACCGCCGAGGCCGCCTACAAGGCCATCCTGAATGCCGAACCGGCCAATGCGGATGCCAAGGCCGCGCTGCGGCAGGTCCAATTCATCGCTCGCGTACAGGATCTCGATCCGGCGGCCGTCGGTAAGGCCGATGCCGATCCGTCCGATATCGACGCCGCGCTCGCCGCCGCCGATCTGGAAATGTTCAACCAGCAGCCCGAAGCCGCCTTCGATCGCCTGATCGCCCAGGTCAAGCGCACCGCCGGTGACGACCGCACCCGCGTCCGCACCCACCTGCTGGAACTGTTCGAACTCTTCGACCCGGCCGAGCCGATCGTGGTCGCGGCCCGCCGCAAACTGGCCACCGCCCTGTACTGACGCTCGAAACACGCTTGAACGCAGCGCAACCGCGCCGCTCGTGCGGCGCGGTTGCTTTCTATCCGGCTGTACCCGCGGCGTAGCCCTTCGGGCTACTGGGTGGGCGCGGGGGTGGTCTTGGAGCTGCCCGAGGACAGCGCCTTGATCACGTCGGTGAGGGCCTGTGACGATCCGGTGCCGTTCGGGCTCGGCTCACCCGGCGCGACGACCGGCGCCAGCGTGCTGTGGTCGTCGGCGGACGCCACACCGGCGCCGAAGCCCAGGACGCCGGCGGCGGCCAGACCGATAATCGCGAACTTGCCCAGCTTCTTCATAAAGATCTGATTCCTATCAGTGGGGATTTCAATCGGGGGGTTGCGGCACCGCGGACTCAAATCCACTACACGGCAATCCGTTCCGGAAAGACGGAAATCTTCGGGGCAATAAACCTATGGGGCCGTTGGCTTTTCGTGAAATGTCGGTAACGAACTCGGCGCACTTCCGATACGAATCCGTGTGAGGTCATTCCCGGGCCGGCGGGCCTTCCCGGAGCCAGACGGCGCTGTGGGGGGCCAGGGTGAGGGTGGTGGAGGCGGGGCGGCCGTGCCAGGGTTCGGGCTCGGTGATGACCTGGCCGAGATTGCCGAGGCCGGTGCCGCCGTAGGCGAGGGCGTCGGTGTTGAGGATTTCGGTCCAGGTGGTGCGGGCGGCGGTGGGCAGGCCGATGCGGTAGGCGTCGAGCTGGCTGCCGGAGAAGTTGTAGACGCAGGCGAGGACGGTGCCGTCGGTGCCGTAGCGGAGGAAGGACAGGACATTGTTGTCGCGGTCGTCGGCGTCGATCCAGGAGTAGCCGCCGGGGGAGGTGTCCTGGCTCCAGAGGGCCGGGTTGGCGGTGTAGGCGGCGTTGAGGTCGCGGACGAGGGTGTGGATGCCGCGGTGCAGGGGGTTGTCGAGTTCGTGCCAGTCCAGGCCGCGGTCGTGGTCCCATTCCCGGAATTGGCCGAATTCCTGGCCCATGAACAGCAATTGCTTGCCGGGATGGGCCCACATGTAGGCGAGCAGGGCGCGCACGCCGGCGGCCTTGGTGTAGTCGTCGCCGGGCATGCGGGTCCACAGCGTGCCCTTGCCGTGCACCACTTCGTCGTGGCTGATGGGCAGGACGTAGTTCTCGCTCCAGGCGTAGGTGAGGGAGAAGGTCATCTCGTTGTGATGCCAGGCGCGGTGCACCGGATCGTGGCCGAGATAGCCCAGAGTGTCGTGCATCCAGCCCATATTCCACTTCATGGTGAAGCCGAGGCCGCCGACCTCGGTGGGGCGGGTGACGCCGGGCCAGGTGGTGGACTCCTCGGCGACGGTGACCACGCCGGGGTGGAGTTTGTGCACGGTCGCGTTCATCTCCTGCAGGAACGCGACGGCCTCCAGATTCTCGCGGCCGCCATGGATATTCGGCTCCCAGTCGGGGCGCGAGTAGTCCAGGTAGAGCATGGCGGCGACGGCGTCCACGCGCAGGCCGTCGATATGGAATTCCTCGATCCAATACAGGGCATTGGCGACCAGGAAGTTGCGGACCTCGTAGCGGCCGAAGTCGAAAACGTAGGTGCCCCAGTCGAGTTGCTCGCCGCGGCGGGGGTCGGCGTGCTCGTAGAGGGCGGTGCCGTCGAAGCGGGCCAGGGCCCATTCGTCGCGCGGGAAATGCGCGGGCACCCAGTCGAGGATGACGCCGATGCCCGCGCGGTGCAGATGGTCGACGAAGGCGCGGAAGTCGTCGGGGGAGCCGAAACGGGACGTGGGGGCGTAGTAGGAGGTGACCTGATAACCCCAGGATCCGCCGAAGGGATGCTCGGCGACCGGCAGCAGTTCGACGTGGGTGAAGCCCTGGGCGGCAACGTATTCGGCGAGCTGTTCGGCGAGTTCGAGATAGCCGAGGCCCGGCCGCCACGAGCCGAGGTGCACCTCGTAGACGCTCATGGGCGCGCGTGTCGGATCCAGTCGGTCGCGCGCGCTCACCCACGTCGCGTCCTGCCATTCGTGCCGGCTCTCGGTGACGACGGATGCTGTGGCGGGCGGTTTTTCGGTCGCGAAGGCCATCGGGTCGGCGTGGTCGACGGTGCGGCCGTCGGCCCCGTGGATCTGGTACTTGTACTTGTCCCCGGGTCCGATGCCGGGCAGGAACAGCTCCCACACTCCGGAGTCGCCGAGCCGGCGCATGGGCGCGGTATTGCCGCTCCAGCCGTCGAAATCGCCGATGACGGCCACGCCGCGCGCATTCGGCGCCCACACCGCGAACGAGGTGCCCGCGACTTCACCGTCGAGCGTGGTGTAGCGGCGCGGATGCGCGCCCAGGACCTCCCACAGCCGCTCGTGCCGTCCTTCGGCGAGCAGGTGCAGATCCATCTCGCCGAGGGTGGGCAGGAACCGGTAGCCGTCGGCGTCGATCACGGTGCGCCCGTGCGGATACGAGGTGACGATCCGGTAGTCCCACACCTCCGGGAACGGCACCACGCCTTCGAAAACCCCGTGCTCGACATGCTCCAGGGGATGGTCGTCCCCGCCGATGCGCGCCAGCACGGTTTCCGCGTGCGGCCGCAGCACCCGGATGACGGTCCCGCGCGGATGCGGATGCGCCCCGAGCACCGTGTGCGGATCGGAATGGGTGCCCGCCGCCAGCAGCAGCAGGTCGCGCCGGTTCATCGGAACGAACGCCGGTAGGCGAGTTCGGTGCGGGCGGGAGCGGCGACCGATGGCAGGGCGAGAATGTGCGCCACCGCCCGCGCCGGATCCAACCGCACGTAATTGCTTTGGCCCCAGTGGTATTCCTCGCCACTGATCTCGTCGTACACCACCGGCCGATCGTGCCATTCCCGCCCGATGGAAGGCAGATCCAGTGACACCATGCCCTGTTCGGCGCCGAACGGATTGAGGTTCACCACGACCAGCACCGCGTCACCGGTGGTGGGATCGACCTTGGAATAGGCCAGCAGCGAATCGTTGTCGGTGTGATGGAAGTGGATGCACCGCAACTGCTGCAGCGCCGGATGCGCGCGCCGGATCTCATTGAGCCGGGTCAGCCAGGGCTCCAAGGATTCTCCGCGCGCCGCCGCCTCCGCGAAGTGCCGCGGCCGCAGCTGGTACTTCTCGGAATCGAGGTATTCCTCGCTGCCCGGCTGCACCGCTTGATGCTCGTACAGTTCGAAACCCGAGTACACGCCCCAGGTCGGTCCCAGGGTGGCCGCCAGCACCGCCCGGATGGCGAACATGCCCGGTCCGCCGTGCTGCAGTGTCTCGTGCAGGATGTCGGGCGTGTTCACGAACAGGTTGGGCCGCGCCTCATCGGCCTTGGCCGCCAATTCCCTGCCGAATTCCTCGAATTCGTGCTTGTACACTCGCCAGGTGAAATAGGTGTAGGACTGGCTGAACCCGCGCCGCGCCAGCCCGTACAGCCGCGCCGGCCGGGTGAACGCCTCGGACAGGAAGATGATCTCCGGGTGCTCGCGGTGCACCTGTCCGATCAGCCACTCCCAGAAGTCCGCCGGTTTGGTGTGCGGGTTGTCGACCCGGAAGATGGTGACGCCCAATGCGATCCAATGCCGCACCACCCGCAGTACCTCGGCATACAGCCCGTCGGGCTCATTGTCGAAGTTGAGCGGATAGATGTCCTGATACTTCTTGGGCGGATTCTCCGCGAAGGCAATGGTCCCGTCCGGCAGCGTGGTGAACCACTCCGGATGCGCCGCCACCCACGGATGATCCGGTGCGCACTGCAAGGCCAGGTCGAGGGCGACCTCCATGCCCAATCCTCGTGCGGCCTCGACGAATTCGGCGAAGTCCGCCTCGGTGCCGAGCGCCGGATGAATGGCGTCGTGGCCGCCCTCGTCGGATCCGATGGCCCACGGCGAGCCGACGTCCCCGGGTGCGGCGGTCAGAGAGTTGTTGGGCCCCTTGCGATTCACCTTGCCGATCGGATGCACCGGCGGCAGGTACACCACATCGAATCCCATGCCGGCGATTCGTGGCAGCTCCTTGATGGAGGTCGCGAAGGTGCCGTGCACCGGGTTGCCCTCGGCATCCCACCCGCCGGTGGACCGCGGAAAGAATTCGTACCAGGCCCCGAACAGCGCCCGCTGCCGTTCCACCAGCACGGTGTGCTGCGGCCCGGCGGTCACCAGCTCGCGCAGCGGATTCGCGCGCAGGATCTCGGCGACCTCACTGCTGAACGCGGGTGCGACCCGGGCCGGCAGCTGGGCGTCGGCCCGCAGCGCGTCGGCGGCCGCCCGCAGGGTCTCCCACTGCTTCTTCGGCACCGCATTGGCGGCCTTCTCCAGCAGCCGGGCCCCGAGCTCCAGATCATTGGCCAGATCGACCGCGCTCTGCCCGACCGCGAGCTTCGCCTCCACCGCGGCCCGCCAGGTCGCGAGGGGGTCGCTCCACCCCTCGATGCGGTAGGTCCAGAGCCCGGGCTTGGCGGGGGTGAAGGTGGCATTGAAGACGTCGGGTTCGTAGTCCGGCGTCATCCGGATCCGCTGCGTCCGCGACGAACCGGGCGCTCGCACGGCCAGGGTGGCCGCGACCGCGTCGTGCCCCTCGCGCCAGACCACGGCCCGCACCGGGAAGACCTCGCCGACCACGGCTTTCGCGGGCCGACCGCCAGGAATCGCGGGGGCAGTGTCATCGATGGCGATGCGGCCGGTCACGATTCGAACTTACCGGTTGCGGCGCGCTGCCATGGGCAAGAGGGCGCGCTGCCATGGGCAAGAGGGCGGTGAGCTACTGCTGGCCCGGCTTCAGCATGAGGAACAGCCCGTGCGCTTCGGCGCAGAGGCGATCGCCGTCGTGCAGGGTGGCGCGGACGAACACCTTGCGGCCTTCCACGCGCTCCACCCAGCCGTGCACCCGGAGTTCGGTGTTCAGCGGCGTGATGGCGCGGTAGTCCACGTGCAGGAATGCCGTGCGGGTGACGGCGCGGGTGTGCACGGCCGCGGTCATGCCGAGCAGGTCGTCGAAGCCGAGCGCGATGTGGCCGCCGTGGGCCGCGCTGTTGCCGCCGAGATGGAAGGTGCGGAAGGTGATGCGCGCGTGCACGCCGTCGCGGCTCGCGGAGTCGACCAGGAACGGGGGCAGCGTGATATTGCCCCGCGAGGGCAGGTCGGTGCGGTGCCAGGTGGGCGCGGACCACTCGTCGACCACGGCCTCGTCGAGCTTGTCGTTGAGCTCCTTCAGCGTGGCGATGGCCTCCAGCGCCAGCTCGTCGTCGGGGCTGACGAGGCGGACCTTGTCCATGAGCGTGCGCATCTGCTCGATGAGTTCGCCGTAGTGGGGTCCGCCCTTGGTGGTGTCGCGCGCCAACTGCTCGATCGGCCGGAAACCGCCCTCGTGATGCTCTTGGGTCGGTAACGCCTCGACCTGCTGCTCGCTCATAAGAACACGTTATAGGTTGCCCGTCGGAAGCTCGCACCGGGGCGCGCACGAGCCCAAAGGTTCGAGACTTTCAGGGACTCGGACCCGCCCGGAGCGAAGCGCAGGGCAAAATAGGCACAGTGAAGGCATTGCGTCGTTTCACCGTCCGCGCCCATCTGCCCGAGCGGTTGTCCGCGCTGACCGAATTGGCGACCAATCTGCGCTGGTCTTGGCATGCGCCGACGCAGGATGTTTTCGCCGAGCTGGATCCGCAGCTGTGGGTCGAGGTGGGGCGGGATCCGGTGCGGATGCTGGGGGAGGTGCCCGCGGAGCGGCTGGACGAGCTGGCCCGGGACGAGGCGTACACGCGGCGGGTGGATGCCGCGGCCGCGGATCTGCGGGACTATCTGACCCGGCCGCGCTGGTTCGGCAAACAGGATCAGGGGCCCAAGGGGATCGCGTACTTCTCCATGGAGTTCGGCGTGACCGAGGTGCTGCCGAACTATTCGGGCGGGCTCGGCATTCTCGCGGGCGATCATCTGAAGGCCGCCTCCGATCTGGGACTGCCGCTCATCGGCGTCGGGCTGTTGTACCGGTCCGGGTACTTCCGGCAGTCGCTGACCGCCGACGGCTGGCAGCGTGAGCATTACCCCGCGCTCGATCCGCAAGGTCTGCCGCTGCGGTTGCTCACTGGCGGGGCGGGCGAGGACACAGCCGGTGCGCCCGTGCTGATTCACGTGGCCATGCCCGAGGGGCGGGTGCTGCGGGCGCGGGTGTGGATCGCGCAGGTGGGCCGGATTCCCTTGCTGCTCTTGGACTCCGATATCGCCGAGAACGATCCGGAGCTGCGGGCGGTCACCGACCGGCTCTACGGCGGGGATCAGGATCACCGGATCAAACAGGAGATCCTGGCCGGTATCGGCGGCGTGCGGGCCGTGCGTGCCTACACCCGCGCGAACGGGCTGCCGGATCCGGACGTGTTCCATATGAACGAGGGCCACGCCGGTTTCCTGGGCATCGAGCGCATTCGCGAATTCATGAACACCGGAATGGATTTCGACGCGGCGCTGACGGCGGTGCGGGCCGGGACGGTGTTCACCACGCACACCCCGGTCCCCGCCGGCATCGATCGGTTCGCGGGCGCGCTGGTGCGCCGCTACTTCGGCGGCGCGCACGGCGAGCGGGAATCCCTGCTGCTACCGGGTGTTTCGGTGGACCGCATCCTGGCGCTGGGCCGGGAGGCCGATCCGTCGGTGTTCAACATGGCGCATCTGGGCCTGCGACTCGCGCAGCGCGCCAACGGCGTTTCGCAATTGCACGGCGAGGTCAGCCGGGGCATGTTCGCCCCGCTGTGGCCGGGCTTCGACGCCTCCGAGGTGCCGATCGGCGCGGTGACCAATGGCGTGCACGCGCCCACCTGGGCCGCACGCGAATGGATCGACAAGGCCCGCGAACTCATCGGCGACGAGCTGGTGGAGGAGGCGCGCGGCTGGGAACGGCTCTGCGATGTGGATCTGCGCGAACTGTGGTCGACCCGGAATGCCCTGCGCGGCATCCTCGTCGACGAGGTGCGCCGCCGGGTGCACGCCTCCTGGCTGGAGCGCGGCGCCGCGCCGGCCGAACTCGGCTGGATCGACGAGGTTTTCGACCCGCGGGTGCTGACCGTCGGCTTCGCCCGCCGCGTGCCCACCTACAAGCGGCTCACCCTCATGCTGCGCGATCCGGAGCGGCTGCGCGCGCTGCTGCTGGATCCGGAGCATCCGGTGCAGCTGGTGGTTGCCGGCAAATCCCATCCGGCCGACGACGGCGGCAAGGCGCTCATCCAGCAGGTGGTGCGCTTCGCCGACGATCCGGCGGTGCGGCATCGCATCGTCTTCCTGCCCGACTACGACATGTCCATGGCCCGGTACCTGTACTGGGGTTGCGATGTGTGGCTCAACAATCCGCTGCGTCCCCTGGAGGCCTGCGGCACCTCGGGCATGAAGTCCGCGCTCAATGGCGGGCTCAATCTCTCCATTCGCGACGGCTGGTGGGACGAGATGTACGACGGCGAGAACGGCTGGGCCATCCCCACCGCCGACGGCGTCCGCGACGACCACCGGCGCGACGATCTCGAGGCCGCCGCCCTCTACGAACTCCTGGAACGCTCGGTGCTGCCGCGCTTCTACGACCGCGACCACGACGATCTGCCGGTGCGCTGGATGGAGATGGTCCGCCACACCTTGCAGACGCTCGGCCCGAAGGTGCTGGCCTCCCGCATGGTTCGCGATTACGCCGTGGACTACTACGCCCCGGCGGCAGCGGCCTATGCGGCGGTCGCCCAGGACGATTTCAAGGGCGCGCGCACCCTGTCGGAGTACCGCCGCCGCATCGAATCGGCTTGGCCCGCGGTGAAAGTCGTGCAGGTCGACAGCTCCGGTCTGCCCGACACCCCGGTCATCGGCGCGAATCTGGCCCTGCACGCCCGCATCAATCTCGGCGGTCTCACCCCGTCGGATGTCAGCGTGCAGGCGGTGCTGGGGCGGGTCTCACCCGCCGACGATCTCTCCGATGTGCACACCTTCCCCATGACGCATGCCGGAACGGACTCCGGGACCGACCTTTTCACCGTGGAGACCCCGGTCCCGCTCTCGGGCGCGGTCGGCTACACCATCCGCATCCTGCCGCATCATCCGCTGCTGGCCTCCGATGCCGAACTGGGTTTGATCGCCACTCCCAGTCCCTGACCGAAGCTCGGCGACACGCCCGCATGACACTCCGACCAAAGGTTTAGCCCCTGGTCGGAAGGCTCGTACGATGCCTGCCGTGCCAATCCAGAATGCGGGCCCGGTTTGCCCGGAATGCGGAGCGGAAATGGTCAGTCGCGGACTGGTTCTCACCGAGGTGGGCGCGACCGGCCGGGCCAGCGCGACCGTCTGGGGCTGCGGCGACCACCACACCTGGTGGCAGCTGTCCGGGCGGCCCGACCTGCCGCTGGAGAGCTGCCCGTTCCCGCGACAGTTCGGCGGCTGAGGCAGTCCGGCGGCTGACGCTCAGCCCGGCTGCGCCAGCAGGCGTTTGAGGATCTTCCCGGTGGCATTGCGGGGCAGCGCCTCCAGGAATGTCACATCGCGCGGCACCGAGAAGCGGCTGACCCGGTGCCGGATGTAGTTGCGCACCATGTCCGAGTCCAGGCCGGAGCCGGGGCGCTTCACCACGAAAGCCGCCAGGCGCTGGCCGAATTCGTGATCGGGCACGCCGATCACGGCCACCTCGCTGACCTGCGGGAGATGCGACAGGGCCTCCTCCACCGCCCGCGGGAAGACGTTCTCACCGCCGGAGATGATCATCTCGTCGTCCCGGCCGGCCACGAACAGCTTGCCGGTCGCGTCCAGATAGCCGATATCGCCGGTATCGAGCATGCCGTCGGCCTCGTCCGGCGGGGTCGCATCGGTATAGCCGTCGAAGAGCATGTGATTGCCGACGAAGATCCGGCCCACCGTGCCCACCGGCACCGGCCGCCGATCCGCGCCCAGCACACCGATTTTCGTGCCCAGCGGCGGCCGGCCCGCGGTGGTGGGCGAGGTCCGCAGATCCGCCGGATCGGCAATGCTGGCCCAGGACACCTCGGTGGATCCGTACACGTTGTAGAGCCGGTCGCCGAAGACCTCCAGGAAGCGCTGCACGGTCGCCCCGGCCAGCGGCGCGCCGCAGCTGGCCACGATCTTCAGGCTGGACAGGTCGTAGCGGACCCGGATGCGCTCGGGCAGATCGAGAATGCGATTCACCATGACGGGCACCACGATCAGCGCCGTCACCCGATGCTCGGCAATGCGGCGCAGGCAGTCCTCGGCGTCGAAGCGGTCCGAGAGCACCACGGTGGCCCGGATGGCCGTCGAGATCTGCAGCGCCGCCAGCCCCCAGGTGTGGAACAGCGGGGACGGGATGAGCATGGTCTCGTTGACGCCGAACGGAATTCGCGACAGCAGCGCCGCCACCGTCCCGAAGCCCTTGGGATGCGGCCGGCGCGCGCCCTTGGGCGTCCCGCTGGTCCCGGAGGTGAGCACGACCAGCCGTCCCGGCCGCGGCGGTTTGCGCGGCGCGGCTTGGCGCATGGCAATGAGGTCCTCGATGGTGGTGCGGCCCGGCACCGGCGGCACGTCGTCGGTGGTGAAGCGCGGCAGGTCCGGCGGCAGATACCGCACCAGGCTCTCGAATTCGGCATCCACGAAGACCGCCGCGAGCGCGTGCCGGTGCACGATCTCCTCGATCTGGCGGGCGGGCAGCCCGGTATTGAGCAGGATGGAGTCGGCCCCGGTCTTGCCCGCCGCGACCATGCACTCCACCATCCCGGTGTGGTTCCGGCACAGCAGCCCGAGCCCGGTTCCGGCCCCGAAGCCGAGCGTGGCGAGCGCCCCGGCGAGGGCGTCGGTGCGCGCGTGCAGCTGGTCGAAGCTGCTGGCGTACCGGTCGTCGATGACGGCATTGCGCTGCGGGGAGTGCGCGGCGGCGGCCGCGTAGCCGCCGGCCAGGCTGAACCCCCATTTGGCCAGGCTGCCCAGCTGTTTCAGTCCGACATCGGGGCGGTAGGTGCGCACCACGCCGGAGGCGAACATCCGCTTGGCGACACCGGCCTGCAGTTTCAGCCGCGAGTCCTCGCCATTGACGATGATCGAGGTGGGCGTGCCCAGGATCTGGTCGGCGGCGCGCTGCAATCCGGCCTGGGTCCAGGCGGTGACCGCCGCGTTCGGCAGGTGCGCGAGCATCGGATGCACCCGCCCGGCCTTGAAATAGGTGACCATGACCCGGGTCCGCTCGCCGTCGCCGCGCAGCCGCACGGTCGCGAAGCTGCCCGTCGCCGGGCAGTGCAGCTCGAAGCTGTCGTGCGCGCGGGCCATGCGCAGCTGAATCTGCAAGGTTCGGATTTCGGACTTCGCCGTGCCGATACGCAGATTCAGCACCGGATGGTCCACGGCGGCATCGAGTTGTTCGCATGCGCCGATTCCGGGAAATAGCCGGGGATAGGTCTGTGGCTCGACGAGCACATCCCAGAAAGCTTTGCGGGCGATCGCGAACTCTGCGACCACGTCGATGACATCGGTAACCACGGGCGTGCAATTCTCGTCGGCCGGACCGAACTCTCGTTACGGCGGATTACGCATTTGTAACGTCCCAGACAGTGTCGGTCAAGGTTTTGTTATTACCGGTGAGTAGTTCGGTTAATTGCCAATGGATAGCGCTGGTAAGCCTATAAATCCAAGAGTCAGGCAGGTGCGATTGCTCACGATTCGCCGGGCCGAGTGAAGATCCGGTGAACGAGACAGGATACGGTGCCCACGGCACCTTTCTATCCTCCCGCCGACTGGAGACACCCACTCATGAGCAGCGACGTCCGCACGCGCACCAAGGGGCGCGTCGACGCGTACTTCGGCATCAGCGAACACGGCTCGACCGTGAAACGCGAGCTCATGGCCGGAACCATCACGTTCCTGGCCATGTCCTACGTCCTCGCCGTCAACCCCGCCATCCTGGGCGACCAGGGTCCCCTGGGCGACAAGGGCATGCCCATGCAGGCGGTGTTCACCGCGACCGCCGTGGCGGCCGTCGTCGGCACGCTCGTCATGGGCATCTGGGCCAAGTACCCGGTGGCGCTGGCCCCGGGCATGGGCCTGAACGCCTTCTTTGCCTTCACCGTCGTCATGACCATGGGCATCCCCTGGGAAGAGGCGCTGTCGGGCACCCTGCTCTCGGGCATCATCTTCTTCATTCTCGCCATCACCAAGATTCGCGAGAAGATCATCGACGCCATTCCGCTGCAGATGAAGCTGGCCGTCGGCGCCGGCATCGGCATGTTCGTGGCGTTCCTCGGCCTCAAGAGCGCGGGCATCGTGACCGCCAGCGAGGCCACCTTCGTGCACCTGGGCGACTTCCACAAGGGCGCCACGCTGCTGGCGCTGTTCGGCCTGGTCGTGACCGTCGTCTTCCTGGTGAAGGGCTGGCACGGCGCGGTGCTCTACGGCATTCTCGCCACCACCGTGCTCGGCATCGTCTGCGGCCTGGTGGAGCTGCCCAAGTCGGTGGCCGCGCTGCCGCACGGGCTGGATCAGACCTTCGGGCAGGCCATCATCCACCTGCCGGACGCCTTCACCGGGCAGATGGCCATCGTGGTGCTCACCATGCTGTTCGTCGACTTCTTCGACGCCTCCGGCACCTTGATCGGCGTCGCCCACCAGGCCGGGCTGCTGACCAAGGAGGGCAAGCTGGAGCGCGCCGGGCAGGCCCTCGCGGCCGACTCGGTCGGCACCGCGGCGGGCGCCATCATCGGCACCTCCACCACCACCGCGTACGTCGAGTCCACGGCCGGTGTCTCGGCGGGCGGCCGGACCGGTCTGACCGCGGTGGCCACGGCCTTCTGGTTCGGCCTGGCCGCGTTCTTCTTCCCGCTGGTCGCGGTGGTCGCGGGCGTGCCCGCGGTGACCGCCCCGGCGCTCATTGTGGTCGGCGTGCTGATGGCGCGGGCGCTCGGTGATATCGACTGGGGCCGTTTGGAATACGCGGTGCCGGCCTTCATTACCGTGATCATGATGCCGCTGACCTACTCGATCGCGAACGGCATCGCCATGGGCCTGCTGTTCTATCCGGTGGTCATGGTGGCCAAGGGCCGCTGGCGCGAGGTGCATCCGGTGATGTGGGTGCTGGCCGCGGTCTTCCTGTCGTACTTCTGGTTCCTCGCGGAGTAGCTTCCATTCGGAAGTGAGCCAGGCCACAGCATTTCCCGGGAGCTGGGGGGAATCCTCCGGCTTCCGGTGTGGTTGGGTGGAGTCGGCGATGCAATCGGACTACGGTCCGGATAACCGCGTCGCCGAGCCGCAGAACTGACCGATGAGGAATGAGTACGCCATGACCACACCCACTTCCGCAAAGGCCGACGCCACCGCGACTACCGCCACCGCGCGAAACACCGTTGACGCCACCGCCTCCGATATCGGCCTGCTGGTCCTGCGCGTCGGTTTCGGCGGCCTGCTGGCCGTGCACGGCGCCCAGAAGCTGTTCGGCTGGTTCGGCGGCTACGGTCTGAGCGCCACTCAGGCCGGCTTCGAGCAGATGGGCTACAACCCGGGCAAGCTGTTCGGCACCCTCGCGGGCCTGACCGAGCTGGGCGGCGGGCTGCTCCTGCTGCTGGGCCTGGTCACGCCGCTGGCCGCGGCCATCGCCCTGGGCACCATGCTCAATGCCGTCAATGCCACCTGGTCGAACGGGCTGTCGGGTTCGGCCGAGGGGCCGGGCTACGAAATGGCGCTGCTGTTCGCGATCGCGACCGCCGCGCTGGCCTTCACCGGTCCGGGCCGGTTCTCTCTCGACTCGGGTCGCCCGTGGGCCCGCAATGGCGTCGTCTGGGGCGGCGCGGCGGTCGTCATCGCCGTCCTGGCCGCCGTCGGCACGCTCATCCTGAAGTGGGCGCTCTGAAGAAGTTTCGGGTCCCCGCGCCGCGTGCAGGGCTTGGCGCGGGGACTATGACACATCCGATGTGGGAATTGGGGGGTCATCGGAGCATCGCAAGCCAATTTACTTCCGATCGGAAGTGAGAACCACCCGTGTGAGGACTTTCACACGGGTGTTTTGTTTTGCGAAAGACTCTGCGTCAGGCGCTCCAAAGCCTTTGCCACGACTTGGGGATCGGACGTTTCCCAATAGGGCGGCAATGAGGCCCGCAGATATCCGCCGTAGCGCGCCGTGGCGAGGCGCGAATCGAGAATGGCGATTACGCCGCGATCATCGGTACTGCGCAACAACCGGCCGGTGCCCTGCGCCAGCAGCAGCGCCGCGTGATTCGCGGCCACCGACAGAAATCCATTGCCGCCCCGCGATTCCACCGCGCGCTGCCGGGCCACTAGCAGCGGATCATCCGGGCGCGGGAACGGAATGCGGTCCAGGATCACCAGACTCAGCGACGGGCCCGGGACATCCACGCCCTGCCACAGCGAAAGTGTGCCGAACAGCGAGGTTTCCGGGTCGTCGGCGAATTTGCGCACCAGCGCGCCGGTGGCGTCCTCGCCCTGGCACAGGATCGGGGTGCCGATGCGCTCGCGCAGCATCTCGGTGGCCGCCTTGGCCGCTCGCATGGAGGAGAACAGGCCGAGGGTGCGGCCGCCGGCGGCGGTGATCAGGCGCTCGATCTCGTCCAGATAGGCCGGCGGCAGGCCGTCGCGGCCGGGGGCGGGCAGATGCTTTGCCACATACAGGATTCCGGACTTGGCGTGATCGAACGGGGAGCCCACGTCGACCGAATTCCACCGGACCGGCTTGTCGTCCGACGGCGCTTCCGCGCCGCTGGCCAGGGCCGGATCCACCTTGCTGCCCGACTGTGGCGGCAGGCCCCAGGTGACGGCCAGATTGTCGAAGGAGCCGCCGATCTGCAGGGTGGCGGAGGTCAAAACGACTGTGGCGGTGCCGAACAGGCGGCTGCGCAGCAAGCCGCCCACCGACAGCGGAGCCATGTGCAGGGTGCGTCGCGCCACCCCGCGCACCTCGTCGGAGGCCAGCCAGATGACATCGCGATGCGCGGCCGGATCGGACTCCTCGAAGGTGGTGAGCACGCGCACCGCGGCGTCGTGCACCTCCTCCACCGCTGCGAGGGCCTGATTGCGCGCGGCCGCGCCCTCGGGATCGCTCGGCTGCGGAGAGCCTTGCGGCGCAAGGGCGGTGCGCGCATTCCAGGCGGCATCGCGAATGAGCGCCAGCACCGGCGCGGCCCCTTCGGGCATGCGGTCCCAGCGACCCGGCTGCAAATCGTCCAGTAACGCGTGCCAGGCCTCGGCCGCGCCTTCGAGGCGGTCGACCTCCTGCTCGTCGATGAGCTTGGTGCAGCGCTTGGCGGCCGCACTGATGGCGGCGGTGGACAACTCCGCGGTGGCCACGCCGGTCACCCGGTCCACGAGTTCGTGCGCCTCGTCGACGACCACCACATCGTGTTCGGGCAGCACCTGGATCCCGCTGATGGCGTCGATGGCCAGCAGCGCGTGATTGGTCACCACCACATCCGCCTGCCCGGATTCGGCGCGCGCCTTCTCCGCGAAGCAGTCCTGCCCGAACGGGCAGCGCGACTTCCCCAGGCATTCCCGCGAACTCACGCTCACCTGGCGCCAGGCGCGATCGGTGACGCCGGGCACGACCTCGTCGCGATCCCCGGTCTCGGTCTCGGACACCCACTCGTTGAGCCGCTGCACCTCCCGGCCCAGCCGGGAGATGGCGAACGCGTCGAACAGCTCCGCCTCGGCGGGCTCGTCCGGAATCGCGCTATTGATCTTGTTCAGGCACAGATAGTTGTTGCGCCCCTTGAGAATCGCGAACTGCGGCACCCGGCCCAGCGGCTCGGCCAGCGCCTCGGCGAGCCGGGGTAGATCGCGGTCGACGAGCTGTCGCTGCAGGGCGATGGTCGCCGTCGACACCACGACCGTCCGCCCGGTGCGCACCGCGTGCCGCAGGCTCGGCACCAGGTAGGCCAGCGACTTGCCGGTGCCCGTGCCCGCCTGGACGGCCAGGTGCTCCCCGGTGTCGATGGCGTGCGCCACCGCCGCGGCCATGGTCTGCTGCCCCTTGCGCTCCTTACCCCCGAGCGCCTGCACCGCAGTGGCCAACAGTTTCGGTACAGCTGGGAGTTCAGGCACGGGCGCAACACTACCGAGGATCGCCGACAACCCGCCGCAAACCCTGCGCGCGCGGCAGCGTACTGGCGTCTGCCGACGGTTGGCCGCGGGCACCGAGCGCTTGGTCGAAGGTTCTCCTGGTCATTCCGGCGCGCTTTTGGCCGGAACCCATCACGTCGTCGTAGATCCCGGCCAAGAGCATGCCGGGATGACGATGAGGCTTCTGTCGACTCGCTCAGCCTCAGGCGGCTCAGCGCTCCAGCGTGCCCGCGAGGTCGACGCCCGCGGCCCGCAGCTTGTCCAGGGCGGTTTGCACGGTGGCGGGGGAGACGGCGGCGGTGAGGCCGAGCAGGACGCGGGTGTCGAAGCCCTCGGAGCGGGCGTCCAGGGCGGTGGCGCGGACACAGTGATCGGTGGCGATGCCGCAGACGTCGACCGCCTCGATGCTGTGGGCGCGCAGCCAGTCGCCGAGCAGGATGCCCTTGGGATTCGCGCCCTCGAAGCCCGAATAGGCGGCCGTGTAGGCGCCTTTGGAGAAGACCTCTTGGATGCGGTCGGTGTCGAGATTGGGGTGGAACTCGGCGCCGGGGGTGTCCACTCGGCAGTGCGGGGGCCAGCTGTCGACGTAGTCGGGGTGGTCGGAGAAGTGGGCGCCCGGGTCGATGTGGAAATCGCGGGTGGCCACCACGGCGGCGTAGTCGGAGACGCCGAGATAGTCGGTGATGCGCTCGGCCACCGCGGCGCCGCCTTCGACGGCCAGGGATCCGCCTTCGCAGAAATCGTTCTGCACGTCGACGACGATCAGGGCTCGGCTCATGAGGAGACCTCCAGCTGCCTGGCGAATATGAACTGTGGCGATGGTGCCCGCGTATTGCATTGTGCCGCCCGGTCGCCGACCGGTCCATGCGGCGCGGGGCGGAGGGATCCCATGTTTCGGAAATTGTGGCCGGTATTCGGCGCCTTCACGCTGATCGTCTCGTTGGCCACCATCTCGATGGACACCGACGGGGGTGGTTTCTTCGGCTCCGGCTGGCCCGGGGTGGTGTTGTTCTTCGCCCTGCCCGGCGCGGTGCTCGGGGCCTTCGTGGTGCTGCTGTGGAACCGGCGGACTACGTCAGGAAAGTCGTCGGAATCGCCGGCTCGCCGTCCGAAAGCTTCAGACCCTCCCACGGAATACTGACCAGTCCGCGCCGCACCAGCTCCCGGCTCTCCGCCAGGTTCGGCTGCCCGGCCACCACCTCGCCCGCGCGCACCAGCGGGGTCTGCAGCTCGCGGATCTCGTAGCCATTGGGTTCGGGGCGGGCGCCGGCGGCCGGGTAGACGATCTCCTCGACAATGGTCCCGGTGCGCCGCGCCAGCCGGATCGCCTTCTTGGTGCCGCCGCGAGATTCCTTGTGCGAGCTGCGTTTCGCGACCGGAATGCCGTCCACCTCGACCAGTTTGTAGACCATGCCCGCGGTGGGCGCGCCGGAACCGGTGACCAGGGAGGTGCCGACGCCGTAGACGTCCACCGGCTCGGCGCGCAGGGCGGCGATGGCGTACTCGTCCAGATCGCCCGAGACGACGATCTTGGTACGGGTGGCGCCGAGCGAGTCCAGCTGCTCGCGGACCTGGCGGGCCAGCACGCCGAGATCACCGGAATCGATACGCACGCCGCCCAATTCGGTTCCGGCGACCTCGATGGCGGTGGCCACGCCGCGGGTGATGTCGAAGGTGTCGACCAGCAGCGTGGTGCCCACGCCGAGCGCCGCCACCTGACTGCGGAAAGCCTCGGCCTCGTGCTGGCCGTCGGCCCCGCTGTGCAGCAGCGTGAAGGCGTGCGCGCTGGTGCCCGCGCTCGGCACGCCGAAACTGCGGGCGGCCTCCAGATTGGAGGTGGCGTCGAAGCCGGCCAAGTAGGCGGCGCGGGCGCTGGCCGGGGCGGCGAGCTCGTGGGTGCGGCGCGAGCCCATCTCGATCATGTGCCGGCCGCCGGAGGCGCTCACCATGCGGGCGGCGGCCGAGGCGATGGCGCTGTCGTGGTTGTAGATCGACAGGATGAGCGTCTCCAGCACGACGCATTCGGCGAAGCTGCCCCGCACGGTGACGATGGGCGAGCCCGGAAAGTAGAGCTCGCCCTCGCGGTAGCCGTCGATATCGCCGGAGAACCGGTAATCGCGCAGCCACTCCAGGGTGCGGGCGTCCAGGAACTTCGCGGCGATCGCGAGTTCCGCCTCGCCGAACCGGAATTCGGTGAGTGCGGCCAGCAGCCGCCCGGTGCCGGCGACCACGCCGTAGCGCCGGCCGTGCGGCAATCGCCGGGCGAATACCTCGAAGGTGCAGCGCCGGTGCGCGGACTCGTCGGCGAGTGCCGCGGCGAGCATGGTCAGCTCGTACTGGTCGGTCAGCAGGGCCGTGCTGGTAACCCCGTCAGCGATCTTCACGAATCCCACAATAGGCACAGCCGCCCGGGAGACCGCGTCCTCGTCGCGCAGCCCTCGGTGCGAGGCGGCACGGCCGGCAACCGGCGTGTCGCGTGGACTGTTGTTTCTCTGCGGTGTGGTCGTACCCTGGACGTTATGGGTCTGTGCAAAGAAGACGCTGTCCGGGTCGCCGCCGGTCCGGTCGGTGCGAACGTGACATTGTCGGCGGCACAGGCGACGCCTGAGGCGATCGAGTACACCGAGATTCTGGAAGCCGAGGATCGGCCGTGGGTAACGGTCGTTTGGGACGATCCGGTCAACCTCATGCATTACGTGACCTACATCTTCCAGAAGCTCTTCGGTTACAGCAAAGGCAAGGCAACCGAGTTGATGCTGAAAGTGCACAACGAGGGCAAGGCCGTGGTGTCGTCCGGCTCGCGCGACAAAATGGAACACGACGTACAACGCCTGCACTCGGCCGGTCTGTGGGCGACCATGCAGCGTGACGAGTGACCCGGGCGACTACGGTTACCCCGTGCGGAAGTGGAGCAGGAAGAACTCCCTGAGCGGGTTGAAACTGCGTTCGGAAATGGACGCCCACGAGGCCGATGTGCTCCGGTCCCTGGTGGGCGCGGTCACCGGGCTCTTGACCGATCGGGCGCGCTCGGCCCCCGAAGATGATCTCGCAGCTCTCACCGGGCTACAGATCGGCAACACCGTCCCCCCGGACGACCCGCGGTTGGCCCGGCTGCTGCCGGACTTCCACCGCCCCGAACCCGGTTCCCCCGACGCCGACCGCGCCGACCTCAACAGCGCCCTGCGCAGCCTCCACGAACCCGACATCATCGAATCCAAAGTCGCCGCCGGCCTGGTGATCCTGGAAACCCTTCCCCCCCAGGGCGGCAAGATCGTCCTCACCCCCGAACAAGCCGACTGCTGGCTCACCGCCCTCAACGACGTCCGCCTGGCCCTCGGCACCGCCCTCGACATCAACCCCGACACCCCCGACCAACTCGAAGACGACGACCCCCGAGCCCCCAGCCTCGAGGTCTACCACTGGCTCACCTGGATCCAGGACTCCCTCCTGCAAGCCCTCGCGCCATAACAACTCTCGCAACTCTCAGGGGCAAGCCCCTGAAACCCCAAGAGCAGCTATTCGGAGGTGGCCGTGAACAGTGTTGCGGGACCACGTAATTCGATTACGGACGTGGCCGGTGTATTGGTTGGCCACCATCAGGCGCTCGATCCGGACGCGACGATCGGCGCGGGTGCGGCCACCGGATGCACAGTCGTCCGGGTTCCCGGCGGAGCGACCGCATCGGTGGATGTCCGTGGCGGCGGGCCGGGCACCCGGGAGACGGATCTGCTCGATCCGAGCAATACGGTGCGGCAGGTCAATGCTGTATTGCTGACCGGCGGTAGCGCTTACGGGCTGGCTGCGGCGGACGGGGTCATGCGGTGGCTGGAGGAGCACAAGGAAGGGATTCCGATGGATCCGGCGGATCCGTCGCGGGTTGTTCCGATCGTGCCGGGGGCGGTGATCTTCGATCTTCCGGTGGGGGCGTGGGACATTCGGCCGAATGCGGATTTCGGGTTCCTTGCCGCCGAGGATGCGGGTGCGGAATTCGCTCGGGGGTCGGTCGGGGCGGGTACGGGTGCGCGGGCCGGATCCATCAAGGGGGGTGTCGGTAGTGCGAGTGTGCGATTCACCGACGGTCCGGCTGCCGGGATGACGGTCGGCGCGCTCATTGTCGCCAATCCGGTCGGGTCGGTGTTCGATCCGCGGACCGGGTTGCCGTGGGGTGTGGGCACCGATGGGGCGGAGCACTTCGGTCTGCGGCCGGCCACCGAGGAGAAGTTGGCCGCGGCCAATGCGCTGCCCGTCAAGGGCACGGTCCTCAACACCACGATCGGCGTGGTCGCCACCGATGCGGCGCTCGATCCGGCGGCCTGCCGTCGTCTGGCGACCACGGCGCACGACGGGCTGGCGCGGGCCATCCGCCCGGCCCATTCACCGCTCGACGGGGACACCCTGTTCGCACTGTCGACCGGCGCGATCGAGGCCGACCCGGGCTTTCCGATGCCGCCTGCCTTCCCGGCCGATCTGCTCGTTCTCGACGAGTTGTGCACCGCCGCGGCGGTCTGTGTTGAGCGCGCGATCGTCGATGCCATTCTGTCCGCGACGAGCGTTGCCGGGATTCCGTCGTACGCGGAGCTTTTCGGCGGGTAGCCCGGTACAGGGCTCGGACCGGTTGTGCGGCCGTGTGCCGGGCGGCGGGGGTGTGCGCGGCGAGCTGGGAATAGCCGCATATTCTGACCCGTTGACGACAGGGATTCGACTGTTGCGGCAGTCGGCGCGTCGGGCGGTGAACGGAAGGAATCGAACAGTGCTGGTGATCCGGGCCGATCTCGTGGAGGCAATGGTCGCGCACGCGCGCGCCGATCACCCCGACGAGGCGTGCGGTGTGATCGCCGGGGCCGAGGGGTCGGATCGGCCGGAGCGGTTCATTCCCATGATCAACGCGGCGCGGTCGCCCACGTTCTACGAGTTCGACTCCGGTGAGCAGTTGCGGTTGTGGCGGGAGATGGACGATCGCGATGAGGAGCCGGTGGTGATCTACCACTCGCACACCGCGACCGAGGCGTATCCGAGCCGCACCGATATCTCGTTCGCGTCCGAACCCAACGCCCACTACGTGCTGATCTCCACCCGTGATCCCGAGGAGCACGAGCTGCGCAGTTATCGGATCCTCGACGGTGTGGTCACCGAGGAGCCGGTGCAGATCGTCGCCGCCTATCCGGGCGCTGTGCCCAACCCCGAATCCGCCGACGCCTGAACACTTTTCGCCGGAACAAGCAAGGAGTCCCCATGCCGGTCACCGTGTCCATCCCGACCATCATGCGCCCGATCACCAAGGGTGAGAAGCGCGTCCAGGCCGAAGGCGCCACCCTCGCCGCCCTCATCGAGGATCTGGAAGCCAGCTACCCGGGCCTGAAGGAGCGGCTGCTCAAGGACGGCAAGCTCAACCGCTACGTCAATATCTATGTCGACGACGAGGACGTGCGCTTCGCGGGCGGGCTCGAGGCCGAGGTGCCCGCCGACGGCACCGTGACCATCCTCCCGGCCGTCGCCGGCGGCGCGCGCTAAACCGTGGCGCGCTACGAGTCGCTGATCGCGACACTCGGTGATACCCCGCTGGTCGGGCTGCGCACCCTGTCCCCGAAGTGGGACGGGGACGATCATGTGCGGCTGTGGGCCAAACTCGAGGACCGCAATCCCACCGGGTCGATCAAGGACCGGCCCGCGCTGCGGATGATCGAGCAGGCCGAACGCGACGGGCTGCTCACCCCGGGCTGCACCATTCTCGAGCCGACCAGCGGCAATACCGGCATCTCCCTGGCCATGGCCGCCAAGCTCAAGGGCTATCGGCTCATCTGCGTGATGCCGGAGAACACCTCGGTCGAGCGGCGGCAGCTGCTGACCATGTTCGGCGCCGAGATCATCGACTCGCCGGCCGCGGGCGGCTCCAATCAGGCTGTCGCGTTGGCCAAGCAGATCGCCGCCGAGCACCCGGACTGGGTGATGCTCTACCAGTACGGCAATCCGGCCAATGCGCTCGCGCACTACGAGACCACCGGCCCGGAGATCCTGGCCGACCTGCCGGAGATCACGCATTTCGTGGCGGGGTTGGGCACCACCGGCACGCTCATGGGCACCGGCCGGTTCCTGCGCGAAAAGGTTCCGTCGATCGATATCGTCGCCGCCGAGCCCCGCTACGGCGAACTCGTCTACGGCCTGCGCAATATCGACGAGGGCTTCATCCCCGAGCTCTACGACGAGTCCGTGCTGACCTCCCGCTTCTCCGTCGGCCCCTACGATGCCGTGCGCCGCACCCGCGAATTGGTGCTCGAGGAAGGCATTTTCGCGGGCATCTCCACCGGCGCCATCCTGCACGCCGCCCTCGGCGTCGCCAAGAAAGCGGTCAAGGCCGGCACCCGCGCCGACATCGCCTTCGTCGTCGCCGACGGCGGCTGGAAATACCTCTCCACCGGCGCCTACGACGGCACCCTCGAGGAAGCCGAAGAAAAACTCGACGGCCAACTCTGGGCCTGATCCCGCCGTCTCGATCTGGTCGAACGTTCACCGGGAACTGGTGGCGGCATCGCGCGAGTAGCGCCCGCCACCAGTTCCCGGTCGGCGCGTTTTCAGTTCGGCTCGGTCGGCGGCCGGGGCGTCGGATCGCCGGTACCCTCGGTGGGAGCGGCGCGTTCGGGGCCTGTGGCGGAGCCCCGAGGGCGAAGCTGTGAGCCCCTGGGGGTTCGGGGGCGAAGCCCCTGAGAGCCCCGAGAGTTGGGCCGAGCTTAGGAGGTGCCGATTATGGGCGGTGGTAGCGGCATGGGGGCGTCGTTCGATCCGGATCGGATCGCGCGGCTGCGCGGGCAATTGGCCAATCCCGGGGCCACGACGCGTGGCAGTGGGGCGGTGAAGCTGCTGTGGCAGCGGGCCATTGTGATGATTCTCGGGTTTACCGCCCTGCTCTACGGGGTAGAGGCGGTGGACAGCGCCACCGGGCACGAGCTCGACTACACCTTGGGTGTGGAGCCGCGGGAAACCCGCGGGTTGGACGGGATTCTGTTCGGACCTGTGCTGCATGCCAATTGGGATCACCTCATCGGAAACACCGTGCCGGTGCTGGTTCTCGGGCTGCTCACGCTGCTGACCGGGATCGGGCGAGGGCTGGCCGCCACCGCCATCGTCTGGATCGTGGGCGAAACGGGCACCTGGCTGACCGGCGCCGAGCACTCCATCCACGTCGGCGCCTCGGTGCTGGTGTTCGGCTGGCTCACCTATCTGATCTCGCGCGGCTGGTTCGCCCGCAATGTGGCGCAGATCGCGATCGGCGTGGTCGTGGGGTTGCTGTACGGCTCGATCCTGTGGGGAGTGCTGCCCGGTCAAGAGGGAATCTCTTGGCAGGGGCATCTTTTCGGGGCGGTGGGTGGTCTGATTGCCGGGTGGGTACTCTCTGGGGATGAACGTCGTCATCGCCGCGGGGCCAACGCCGGCCGCTTCGCGTCGTCGGGGTGACGCTGGACCCGGTCGGCGAATTGGGGGATCCCTCCTTTGAGTGAGACAGCAGCGTGGCAGCATGGGGGAATGCGCCTCACCGTCATCGGGTGCTCGGGCAGCGTGTCCGGCCCGGATTCCCCGGCGTCGGGATACCTGCTCACCGGCCCGGATATGACTCCCACCGTCATCGATTTCGGCCCCGGAGTGCTGGGCGCGCTGCAGCGCTACCTCGATCCGGGCGAGGTGGACGTCTTCCTGACCCACCTGCACGCCGATCACTGCCTCGATCTGCCGGGTCTGCTCGTCTGGCGGCGTTATCACCCCAACCCGCCCACCGGTAAGGCCATCGTGCACGGCCCCTCCGACACCTCGCTGCGTATCGGCAACGCCTCCGCGGAGATCGGCGGCGAGACCGACGACTGGTCCGACGTCATCGACATGCGGCAGTGGGTGGCCGGCGAGCAGATCCCCTTCGGCCCCGGCCACACCGTCGAGGCCCGCCGCATGTTCCATCCCCCGGAGTCCTACGGCCTGCGCATCACCACCGCCACCGGCCGCACCCTGGTCTACACCGGCGACACCGCCCTCTGCGACGAGGTCTTCGAACTGGCCCAGGGCGCAGACGTTCTGCTCTGTGAAGCCTCCTGGACCCACGACCCGGCCAACCGCCCCCCGGGCATCCACCTCTCCGGCCACGAGGCGGGCCTGGTAGCCGCCCGCGCCGGCGTAGGCGAACTCCTCCTCACCCACATCCCGCCCTGGACCTCCCGCGAAGACGTCATAGCCGAAGCCAAGGCCGTCTACTCCGGCCCGGTCCACGCCGTCTCCCCGGGCGAAGTCTTCGAAATCTGAGCAACCCCAAGGCCCAAACGCACGCCCGCCCGGACTGACCGGAGCGCGGACATCCGCCGCGCTGATGGGAGTGTGGGACATCCGCCTTGTTGACCGCGCGGCCCACCAGGGCCGCGCACACGGTCCGTCTTGTCGCCGTTAGGCTGAGGGCCGTGTCTAAACGAGCCGATGGCAGGGCGGATGACGAACTCCGCGAGGTACGGATCACCCGGGGATTCACCACGCATCCGGCGGGGTCGGTGCTGGTGGAGTTCGGTTCGACGCGGGTGATGTGCACCGCCAGCGTCACCGACGGCGTGCCGCCGTGGCGGCGCGAATCCGGATTGGGCTGGCTGACAGCGGAGTACGCCATGCTGCCCGCCGCCACCCACACCCGTTCCGGGCGAGAGTCGGTGAAGGGCAAGGTCGGTGGCCGCACCCAGGAGATCTCGCGCCTGATCGGCCGCTCGCTGCGCGCCTGCATCGATCTGTCCACCATCGGCGAGAACACCATCGCCATCGACTGCGATGTGCTGCAGGCCGACGGCGGCACCCGCACCGCCGCCATCACCGGCGCGTATGTCGCGCTCTCGGATGCGGTCACCTATCTGGCGGCCGCCGGTCAGCTCACCGATCCGCAGCCGATCTCCTGCGCCATCGCCGCCGTGAGCGTCGGCGTGGTGGACGGCCGGGTGCGGCTGGACCTGCCGTACGAGGAGGATTCGCGCGCCGAGGTCGATATGAACGTGGTCGCCACCGACACCGGCACCCTGGTCGAGATCCAGGGCACCGGCGAGGGCGCCACCTTCCCGCGCTCCACCCTCGACAAGCTGCTCGATTCCGCGCTCGCGGGCTGCGAACAGCTGTTCGTGGTGCAGAAGGAAGCCCTCGCCCTGCCGTACCCGGGCACTCTCCCGGAGCCGGCCGAGACCGCGAAGAAGAAGTCCTGATGGCTCGCAAGGTCCTGGTCGCCAGCCGGAATGCCAAGAAGCTCAACGAACTTCGCCGCATCCTCGACGAGGCGGGCATTGCCGGCATCGATATCGTCGGCCTGAACGACGTCGCACCCTACGACGAGGCCCCCGAAACCGGCGCCACCTTCGAGGAGAACGCCGTCGCCAAGGCCCGCGACGGCTACGCCGCCACCGGATTGCCCTGCATCGCAGACGATTCCGGTATAGCGGTAGACGCCCTCAACGGCATGCCCGGCGTCCTCTCGGCCCGCTGGTCCGGCGCCCACGGCAACGACGAAGCCAACAACACCCTGCTCCTGGCCCAACTCGGCGACGTCCCCGACGACCGCCGCGGCGCCCGCTTCGTCTCCGCCTGCGCCCTGGTCGCCGACGGCACCGAGGTGATCGTCCGCGGCGAATGGCCCGGCGCCATCGCCCGAAAGCCGGTGGGCGACGGCGGTTTCGGCTACGACCCGCTCTTCGTCCCCAAAGGCGGCACCGCCTCCGCCGCCCAGCTCACCCCCGCTGAAAAGGACGCTGCCTCCCACCGCGGCCGCGCCCTCCGTCAGCTCCTCCCGGCCCTGAAAGCCCTGGCGGAAGACTGAATTCCGCTGTGAGCAGAGAAACGTGCCCCCTTTCCTGACGGAAAGGGGGCACGTTGGTTGAGTGGGGTGGAGGTGCACGCCCCCGCGGCGTTCAGGGCTTGCCGAGGATGGCGCGGGTGATGCGGTCGACGCCGGGGCGGGGGTTGAAATGTGGTGCTGGGCTGGTTAGTTCGTGCCAGATGACGCCGTCGAAGTAGTCGGCCAGGGGTTTGGCGGCGTCGGTGTCGGGGGCGATTTCGCGGAGCATGGCGGCGAACCAATCGAGGATGCGTTGGTGGCCGCGGTGCATGGCGGCTTGCAGGGCGGGGGTGGTTTGAGCTTCCAGGATGAGGGCGTAGCGGGCCAGGGTTCGGGTGCGGTCCGTGGTGACGGTGTGGGTGATGAGCTGGGTCAGGCCGTCGACCAATTGGGGGATGGTGGTGGGGGCGGGCATGCGGGTTACGGCGTTCCAGTCGGCGTAGTCGCGTTCTTCGAGGCGTTCGGCAATGCCGGTGAGCAGGGACTCGCGGGTGCGGAAGTAGTTGGAGCACGATCCCGGGGGCATATCGGCGATGGTGTCGACCGCGCGGTGGGTGAGGGCGCGCAGGCCGCGCGATCCGAGGAGTTCGATCGCACCGTCGAGGAGTTGCTCGCGCTTCGTGGACACGAGCGAATACTACAGCAGTAGTGAATTGCACTACATCGGTAGTGTGCTCACTACATCCGTAGTACCGTTTTCGGTATTCGAGCGGCATATCGGAGCCGGCTCAGATCCAAGGGGAGTGCGAGATGTCCAAGGCGCTGATCGTCGGCGGCGGTATCGGGGGATTGGCCACGGCGGTGGCGTTCACCCGGCGGGGCTGGGAGGTGGAGGTGCTGGAGCGGGCCGAGCGGATTACCGAGGTGGGGGCTGGATTGTCGTTGTGGTCCAATGCGCTTCGAGCCCTGGACGCGCTCGGGCTGGGGGAGCAGGTGCGGGCGCGGGCCATCGAGGACGGTTCGGCGGGTATTCGGGACAGCAAGGGGCGCTGGCTTTCTCGCACCGATATCGAGACGGTGCGGGCGCGCTACGGCAGCCCGATCGTCGTGCATCGCGCCGACCTGCTGGAGATCCTGCGTGACGCCGTACCGGAATCCGCACTGCGCACCGGTGTTTCGGTCGGCGAGGTGCGCGCCGACGGGACCGTCGTGCACTCCGCGGGCGTCTCGACCGGCGATGTGATCGTCGGCGCGGACGGAATCCGCAGCGTGGTGCGCCGCGCGGTCTGCGGTGAGGTCACACCCCGCTACAGCGGGTACACCGCCTGGCGCGTGGTCGTCACCCCGGCCGAGCCGATGGGCGATCTCGGCGAAACCTGGGGCAGCGGTGAGCGTTTCGGCTACGCCGCCCTCGCCGACGGCCGCGTCTACTGCTTCGCCGCCGTCACCGCGCCCGCCGATCGTCCGAGTGCCGGCCTGGCGGAACTCCGAGACCGCTTCGGCGACTGGCACGAACCGATCCCGCGCCTGCTCGCCGCCGCCGACGAATCCGCCGTCCTGCACAACGACATCTACCACCTCCCGCCACTACCGACCTACGTCGCGGGCCGCATCGCCCTGGTCGGCGACGCCGCCCACGCCATGACCCCCAACCTGGGCCAGGGCGCCTGCCAGGCCCTCGAGGACGCGGTGGTCCTCGCCGAGGTCGCCACCCGCGACCCGGACCTGACCCGCTACGACGCCGAGCGCCGCCCCCGCACCCAGATGATCGCGACCCGCTCGGAGCGAATCGGAACGGTCGCCCAACTGTCCTGGGCCCCAGCCGTCGCCCTCCGCAACGCCGTGATGCGCCTGCTACCCCCGTCGATTCAGATCAAAGCCCTTGCCCCAGTGTTGGACTGGACGGCCTGACCCACTCCTCGGCACAGGCAACGCCTCCGCCGATATCGGCGGAGGCGCGTTCTGCTCTTGGTTTTAGAGCCCGAAGGCCGCCTTGACTTCCTGCGTCCGGCGGTGTTCGAAGACGAAGGACAGGAAGGGGATTGTGCCTGCGAGGCAGGTGAGGGCGGTGGTGACCGGCTTCCAGCGGGCCTTGATGCCGAGGTCGATGGTGAAGACCAGGTAGAGCATGTAGAAGAGGCCGTGGATCTGGCCGATGTAGAACAGCCACCCGGGGGCGGTGCTGCTGTCCTCGAGAAGCCCGTACTTGTAGATCATCTCGCCGGTGAGGACCAGCAACCACAGACCGGTGATCCAGGCCAGGATGCGGTAGCGCAGCAGGGCGCCGCGAATCTTCTCGGTCGGCGCGGCGCCGATCGGGCGGCCGGGCGCGAGGGTGTCGACGGCGGGGGATTCGGCGTTGTCGCGGGTGCTCACCCTGCGTTCCTCTCGTGGTTGTGCAGCCCGGCGTCGCGGATCTGCTGATCCATATCGTGGGCGTGCAGATCGGCCAGATAGCGGTTGTACTCGGCGAGTTCGGGATCCTCGTCCCGGGCGGCGGTGGGGCGCTCGGGCAGGATGCCGGCCGGAATCTCGCGCGGCGCGGCGGTTTTCGCGCGCTTGATGCGCGGGAACCGGGTGCCCGCGGACGGCGGCTCGCCGGCGGGCTGGGACTCGCCGGCGGGCTGGGGCGTCGCCTGCTCGGCGGCATCGCGCTCCAAGCGCACGAATCGGAGATAGGCCCACACCACGAAGCCGGCGAACAGCGGCCACTGCAGGGCGTAACCCAGATTCTGGGCCGTCCCGTTACCGGATTCGAAGCGCGTCCACTGCCAATATCCCAGGGCCAGGCAGGCTGCCGAGGCCACGACCACGAAGACGATCAGGGCCGGGCGGCGGTGAGGAGCGGACACGCCCTCAACGGTACCTGCCTACTACGCGGTCCGTAGTAGGCAGGTGTACACCGGGTGACCTGGATCGCGGTCAGAATTTGTAGCTGACGCCGGTGCGGCGCTCGGACTCTTCCCACAGCCGCCGCCACAGCTCCCGGTTCTGCGACAACTTGGTCGACGGCGACGGCTCCACCGGGCCCTGGCTGCCCATGAACCGGGTCGGGCCCCAGTAGATGGTCGGATCGGCATTCGGGTCGGTGGCCGCGAACAGTGAGGAGTAGGCGGCGTGGAAGGGCGACTGGCCGACCAGGCGGATGAAGGGCTTGGAGATCTTGTCCAGCGGAGTCTCGGTGCGCGCGAACAGATCGGTGGCGGAGACGCCCGGGTGCACGCCGTAGGAGCGCTTGGCCGATCCGGCCTCGCTCAGCCGCCGCTGCAGTTCCCGCGCGAACATGAGGTTCGACAGCTTGGACTGCGCATAGGCGAGATTGCGCTGGTAGCGGCGGTTCTCGTAGTTGAGGTCGTCGATCCACAGCTTCGGCGTCTGCCGGTGCGCGATGGAGGCGAGGGTGACCACGCGGTCGCGGATCCGGTCCAGCAGCAGGCCGGTGAGTGCGAAATGCCCGAGATGGTTGACGCCCCACTGGGTTTCGAAGCCGTCCTCGGTGCGCGAGAACGGGATGTTCATCAGGCCGGCGTTATTGATGAGCACGTCGAACTCGCCCTGGTTCTCGGCGAACTCCCGCACCGAGGCGAGGCTCGCCAGGTCCAGGGCCGCCACCCGCACGTCGCCGTCGATCCGGTCGGCCACTTCCTGTGCCTTGGCGGTATTGCGGCAGGCCATGACGATCGTCGCGCCCTTGCCCGCGAGCACCTTGGTGGTCTGCTCGCCGATTCCGCCATTGGCTCCGGTGATCACGAAGGTGCGCCCGGACTGATCCGAGATTTCGCTTGGCTTCCATGCCATGGCTGTTGACCTCACAGGTTCGGCGTTCGTTGTGCTCCGACAGCACGCGTCCCTCGACCTTACTCCAGAGTAAGTTCCGGGGGAAGATGTCTGAGTCAGTCACAACAAGCCCCCGCCGCGACTGTACGTCGCGGCGGGGGCGCTCGCTCGGGATTGGGGGTTCGGGGGCGAAGCCCCTGAGAGTTCCGAGAGTTGGGCCTTCTCAGCCGAGGAGGCCCTCCAGGGCTTGGGCGCGGGTGGGTTGGCGGAGTTTCTGCATGGCCTTGGCTTCGAGTTGGCGGATGCGTTCGCGGGAGACGCCGAAGAGGCGGCCGACTTCCTCGAGGGTGCGGGGGTCGGAACCGTCCAGGCCGTAGCGGAGGGTGATGACCTGGCCTTCGCGTTCGGGGAGGCCGGACAGGACCTTGAGCAGCTGGCCGTGGACGGCGGCGTCGGTGACCGTGACGGCCGGTTCGGGGGCGCGGTCGGCGAGGAGTTCGCCGAGTTCGGTGGTGTCCTCGTCGCCGACCGGGGTGTGCAGGGAGATCGGGTCGCGGCCGTGGCTGAGGACCTGGCGGACCTGCTCGACGGGGAGGTCGAGTTCGGCGGCCAGTTCTTCCATGGTGGCGTCGCGGCCGAGTTGCTGGGACAGTGCGCGTTTGGTGCGGATGGCGCGGTTGAGCACCTCCACCACATGGCCGGGAATGCGGATGGTGCGGCTCTGGTCGGCCAGGGCGCGGCCGATGGACTGCTTGATCCACCAGGTGGCGTAGGTGGAGAACTTCAGCCCGCGGCGATGCTCGAACTTCTCGACCGCGCGGACGAGGCCGAAGGTGCCCTCCTGGGTGAGATCCAGCAGCGTCATGCCGGCCGGAATCGGGTAGTGCTTGGCGATCGAGACCACCAGCCGCAGGTTGGCGCGCACCATGTGGTCCTTGGCCTGCCGCCCGTCCTGGCTGGCGCGGTGCAGCTCGCGCCGCTCGGCGGCGCTGAGTTCGATTGCGGCGGCGGCCTTCTCGTCCAGCCGCTGCTGCGCGAGGACGCCGGCCTCGATGCGCTCGGCGAGTTCGTACTCCTGTTCGCCGGTGAGGAGCGCCGTGCGGCCGATCTGCCGCAGGTAGTCCTTCACCGAGTCTTCGCTGACCGTATTGACGGTAAAGCTCATGCGGGGAGTTCCTCCTTCGATCTCGCCGTCTCCGGCGATGAAGACAAACTTAGATCAGACCTAAAAATATGTCAACCATGAATTTATGACGGACTTGGGTATGCTGTTCGGCATGAACGCACAGACCGCCGCGCCGGCGCTGGGTCTCCGCGAGCGGAAGAAGCAGCAGACCAGGCAGCACATCTCCGACACCGCGACCCGGATGTTCCTCGAGCGCGGATTCGACGGGGTGACGATCGCCGAGATCGCGGCCGCCGCCGATGTCGCCAAGATGACCGTCACCAACTACTTCCCGCGCAAGGAAGACCTGGTGCTGGATCTGGGCGAGCTGATGATCGGCCGGATGACCCGGGCGGTCGAGGCGCGCGAACCGGGCGAGTCGGCCCTGGCCGCCCTGCGCCGCGACTATCTCGCCGACGTGGCCGCTCAGCGGCAGATCATCGGCTTCTCCGGGCTCGAGTTCGCCCGCCTCATCGCCGGCAGCCCCGCACTGGTCGCCCGGGTGCGCGAGTTCTATGACGAGAGCGAGCGATTGCTGGCCGCGCGCCTGGCCGCCGAGACCGAGGCCGACGCGGCGGATTTCACGCCCCGCATCGCCGCCGTGATGCTGGGCGGCGTGCAGCGCGCCCTGTTCGAGGAGACGCAGCGCCGAACTCTCGAGGGCGAGTCCAATGACGCCATCGCAGCCGTGCTGACCGGGTACGTCGCCGATGCCTTCGACATGCTCGAACCGTCGCTCGGCGGCTACGCGGTGCGCGCGGGCTGACCGGCCTCGGCCTGCGGGCTCGAGGGCCCGGCCTGTTTGCCGTGTCGTTGCTCACTGTGGCCTGAATGGCC
Organism: Nocardia sp. NPDC127526; assembly: GCF_042672265.1. Taxonomy (NCBI): domain Bacteria; kingdom Bacillati; phylum Actinomycetota; class Actinomycetes; order Mycobacteriales; family Nocardiaceae; genus Nocardia; species Nocardia sp. NPDC127526. Next base: position 37,076 of record NZ_JBHXVO010000025.1, read on the forward strand.
CAACATACTGGGCCGATGACCGGTGCCAGTGCAGCAGTCGCTTCCTCGGCGTCCCCGCAGTTGAGCCGCGCCGGAACCAATCTCGTCTTCGCCACCGTGGTCGTCGGCATGCTCATGTCGGCGCTGGATCAGACCATCGTCTCCACGGCGCTGCCGACCATCGTCGCCGATCTGGGCGGGGCCGGGCATATGGCCTGGGTGGTGACGGCCTACCTGGTGACCTCGGCGATCGCGACCGCACTGGCCGGCAAGTTCGGCGACCTGTTCGGGTACAAGCTGGTCTTCATTCTCAGCGGCCTGATCTTCATCGTCGGCTCCATGATCGCCGGAATGTCGCAGGGCATGACGCTGCTGATCGTGGCGCGCGCTATCCAGGGCGTGGGCGGCGGCGGCTTGATGGTCACCGCAATGGCCTTGATCGCCAATGTGATTCCGCTGCGCGAGCGCGGCAAATATCAGGGCGCGCTCGGCGCGGTCTTCGGCGTCACCACCGTGCTGGGCCCGACGCTGGGCGGCTTGTTCACCGATCACCTGAGCTGGCGCTGGTGCTTCTACGTGAACGTCCCCGTCGCGGCACTCATGATCGTGATGGCATTGCGCTTCATCCCGTCCACGCGCGCGGAGACCAAGCCCATCGTCGACTATCTGGGCATCGCGGTCGTCGCGGCCGCGGTCACCACCCTGATACTGGGCCTGGAGTGGGGCGGGCAGGAGTACGCGTGGGGCTCGCCGATGATCATCGGGCTGTTCGCCGCCTCGGCGGCGCTGTTCGCGCTGTTCGTGCTGGTGGAACTGCGGGCGAAGGAACCGATGCTGCCCATGAAGCTGTTCCGCGGCAATGTCTTCACCGTCTGCTCGATCCTCAGCTTCATCGTCGGTTTCGCGATGCTCGGCGCGATGACCTTCCTGCCGGCCTTCCTGCAATACGTGATGGGCGTGTCGGCGACGGCCTCGGGCCTGCGCACCCTGCCGCTGGTGATCGGCCTTTTCACCACCTCGATCTTCTCGGGCACGGTGGTCGGCAAGACCGGGCATTACAAGATCTTCCCGATTGTCGGCACGGCCGTGATGGCGGTCGGCCTGTACCTGATGTCGACCATGGACCAGCACACCGGCTTCTGGCTCCAGTCGCTGTACATGCTGATTCTCGGCCTGGGCATCGGCCTGACCATGCAGGTGCTGACCATCGTCGTGCAGAACACGGTGCCCTACAACGATCTCGGCACCGCCACCTCGGGCGTGACCTTCTTCCGCACCATCGGCAGTGCTTTCGGCACAACCATTTTCGGCACCCTCTACACCAACCAGCTGACGCCGAATATGACCCGGGCGCTGGAGCAGGTCAGGGTGGTGCCGCCGGAGGTCGCGCAGAATCCGGAGCGGCTGGCCAAGCTGCCGGATGCCGAAAAGGCGCCCATCCTCACGGCTTACGCCGATTCCATCGACTACGTGTTCCGCTGGGTGGTGCCGGTGGCCCTGCTCGGCTTCCTGATCGCATGGCTGCTGAAGCAGGTGCCGCTGCGCGATACCGCACGAGCCGGAGCCGGCGATCTCGGCGAGGGTTTCGCCATGCCGGACTCGAATGATCGTGCCGTGCATCTGGAGCGGGTCGTGGCGCACGAGTTGCGCAAGCTGCGTGACAACGCGGTGCCCGAATCGGGCATCCTCGCCGCGGCGGGCAGTGCGCTGGACCGCGACGAGGCGTGGGCCCTGGTTCAGGTGCGCACCTACGCGAAATTGCTGGATACCGTGACGATCTCGGAGATCGCCCGCACCCATTGGGTGCCGCCGGAACTGGTCGGGCCGGTCTTCGTGAAGGCGGAGCGCGATGGCCTGGTGCGCACCGCCGGCGACGCGGTGACGCTCACCGAGCGCGGCGTCGAGGAGGTGGACCGGGTGCGCGCCGCCTGGCGGCACTGGCTCGACAAGCGGCTCGGCGATTGGGATCTCACCGATCCGGCGGACCGCGCATTGCTCGATCGGGCGGTGGACAATATCGCCCTCAAACTCCTCGACGAGGCCGACCGCCCGGAGGCCCTCGCCCGGCGCGACTGACGGCCGCACCCGCTCCGCTGAACGGAACAGGCGCGGCCGCACGGGGTTCGGAGCGGTCAGCGGTCTCGGATCAGACCGCGGTCGCCACCGGCCGGACCGGCGCGTCCCAGTCGATGCGGAAACGCTGCTCGGGACCGAACGTCTTCTCCGGATCCATCATCTTGAACATCACCGGCATGACGACCGACATCATCCTGCGCGCGACCGGACCGGCGGCCTTGGTCTGGTTGATCCGCGCCACCCGCGCCGCGACGCCCTCCACCCGCGGCCGCCGCAGCGCCTCGTAGGTGGCGAAAGCCGTTGCCGGGTCCGGGATGTCACGTAGACAGCGGGCCAGCTCGATGGCGCTCTCGATGGCCAGCGACGCACCCTGCCCGGAGGTATTGCTCGGCGCGTGAATGGCATCGCCGGTGAGCGCCATCCGCCCGCGATACCAGTGCGGCACCGAGGGCATCACCTGCAACGCGCCCACCACCTGCAATTGCTCCGGCGTGGTGTTGCGCGCCAGTTCCGCGCCGGGGGTGTCCTCGGCGTAGGTCTCGCGCAGGATGCGCAGCCACTCCGTACCGGGCACGGTGCGCGCCTCGGTCAGTGAAAGGTATTGCTCGTGCGGCAGATTCGCGCCCCAGCCGATCCGCCCGTCCGGCATGGCCCAGTACAGGTAGTAGGCCCGCTTGCCGAAGGCGAAGACCATCTGCCCGGGCGGCAGCTCGAACGAGCACTCGGTGAACGCCCCGAAACCGAGCATGCGCAGGTACTTCGGTCCCGGCGCGTGCGGGTCGACGAGCCCGCGCACGGTGGAGCGAATGCCGTCCGCGCCGATGAGCACATCCGCGGTGGCGCTGCTGCCGTCGGCGAACTGGGCGGTCACGCCGTCGGCGTGCTCGTCCACGCCGACCAGGCGTTTGGAGTACTCGAAGGGGACGCCGCTCGCGACGGCGTGATCGTGCAGTACTTCGTGCAGGTCCGGCCGGTCGACCAGCTGCAGCGGTTCCACGTCGGTGAGCGACGGCGCCTGGATCATGCGGTTGCCGACGCGCATGGCCTGCCGCGAGAACGGCGTGGCAATGGCGCGCACCCGATCGGCGACGCCGATGATCTCCAGTGCCGCCAGGCCATTGGGCGCCAGCCCGAGCGTGGAGCCGATACCGTAGGCGGCTCCCGGATAGGCCTCGTAGACGCGGGCGTCTATGCCCGCTTTGCGAAGTGCGGTGGCGGCCACGGGGCCGGAAATGCCGCCGCCTATGACAATTGCGGTCCGAATGGACATGGGTTCTCTCCTGGGGAGTTGTTCGATAACCCCGAACCCGTGCGCGCGTGGTGAACCCAGTTATTCTGTAGTTGCCAAACTCGTTGCCAAGTTCGCCTGCACGGACGCGGTTCGAGAAGGTGTAATCCCGGGCCTCGGCGGCGGTGTTGCAGCACCTTCGCCGGGGCCCGGCTGTGTCTGGAGCCGGACTCGGCTCATGACGTGATCAATCCGGCTGCCGGTGCGAGTCGGGCGCCCCTCCCTCCATCAGTGCGAGCACATCGTCGGGCAGGGTGCCCTCGTGATGCCAGGTCCGCCAGGTGTCCAGGGCCGGGAAACTGCCGTCGGCCAGGGAATCGCGCAGCGAACGCGCCCAGGCCGCCTCGGCCTCCAGCATGGCCAGCTCGTAATCGTCTTCGATCCAGAACAGGCGCGGCAATGTGCCTTCCAGAGCTGCCATTTCGGTGCGCGCGTCGGCAATGGCCTTTTCCAGCTTGCCGATTCGCTGCCCCAGGAGTTCGACCACATCCTCGGGCGGAAGGACCGACAGCACCGAGAGCCCGGCCATGAACGGCCGCTGCTCCGGCGCGGGATCGGCGATGAGGTCCCGTGTCCAGTCGTCGAGTTCGGCGCGACCGGCCGGGGTGATGCGATAGATGGTGCGCTCGGGCCGGGCCCCGTCGCGTTCACTGCCGGCGACCTCGAGGAAGCCGTGCTTGGCGAGGTTGTCCACGACCGTGTAGAGCGAGCCCCACTTGATGCCCATATCGCGGTCCTTGCCCCATTCCCGCAAACGGGCAGCGATCCCGTAGCGGTGCGTGGGCTCCATGACGAGCACCGACAGCACGGCCAGGGCCATGAGGTTGTTGACCTTGCGCTTGCGGGCCATCTCGCACCTCCTTACTCGTCTACGAATATACGTCTACGAGTATTCGGGCACAAGTACTGTCAAGCGGGGGCGAAGCGGGCGCGCAAATAGTCGGAGGTCGGCTGGTCAGCGGGCAGAAATGCCTCCAGGTGCATTTCGGCCAGGGTGATATCGGTGGCGGTCGCGAAGCTGGTCAGAGTCGTGATCAGGCGCAGCTCGGCAGGCTCGGAACCATCGGAGATGACGGGACGCAGCCGCAGCGGCACGGCGAAGCCCACATGATTCGGACCCGGATCGATGGGCGGCAGATAGGAGTCGAGTTCGGCGGTGAGCGCGTCCAGCTTCGGATCCGGGCTGCGGACCGCGAGGGTGCGCAGGCTGTCGGTAATGTGGCGACCCCATTCGGGCAGGTTCAGCACCCGCCGGGCCAGGCCGTCCGGATGCAGGGCCAGGCGCAGCAGATTCAGCGGCGGCTCCAGCAGCGCGGGCGCGCAGCCCTCGGTGAGCAGGGCGAAGGCCGGATTCGCGGCCACCAGCTCCCCGTACCGCCGGGTGACCACCGCCGGATACGGCAGATGCCCGTGCAGGATGGTCCGCAGCGCCTCCCGCACCGCCCCGAGTTCCGGTGCGTCCAAACCGGATTCGGGAAAGGCCGGGGCGTATCCCGCCGCGAGCAGCAGGTTGTTGCGCTCGCGCAGCGACAAGCCCAGCGATTCCGCCAGCCGCACCACCATGGTCCGTCCCGGGTGTGAGCGGCCCTGCTCCAGGAAGCTGAGATACCGCTGACTGGTCTCGGCGCGAATGGCCAGATCCAGCTGGCTGATCCGCCGCAGCGTCCGCCACTGCCGCAATTGCTGCGCGAACGGGCTCGCCGTCGTTACCGCCATGGCCGTCATACCTCCACTGTTCGCATTCGCGGGCGGCTCCGCGATTCCCTCCAGGGAATGACGACGCCGCCCGCTCGATCATTCCCTGCGGGGAATCGCGTCGTACCGCGCCGCCGAACAGACTCGCTGCCATGAGCATTCGACTCGACGACACCGCCCTGACCGCCCTCACCGAGCAGTACGTGGCCCTCTGGAACGAGGCCGACCCGGAAGCCCGCCGCAAGCGCATTGCGGAGGTGTTCGCCGATGGCGGCACCCAGATCCTCACCGATCCGCCCGAGCAGATTCGCGAATCCGCTGCCGGGCTGTCCTTTCCGATCCCCTACTTGCAGGTGCGCGGTCACGCCGAGCTCTACGGCCGGGCCACCCGCGCCTACGAGATGTTCATCGCCCCGGGCGAATACGTCTTTCGCGCCCGTGGTCGCGCGACGCGGCTCGCGGAGGGACTGGTGGGCATCGGCTGGCTGATGATCGCCACCGCCGACGGCTCCGAAGGCGGCGCAGGCTACGACGTGCTCGCCCTCGACACGGACGGGCGTATTCGCAGCAGCCACCAGTACATCGGCCCCGCCTGACCCCGCACGCCTCGACCATCCAACCGGAGATAGCCATGAATGCCATTGCCTACCAACTGGAACCACAGCGCGGTCTCGCCGGGTTGACCGCCCGCCCACAGGAGATTCCGGCGCCCGGACCGCATCAGGTGCTGGTGCGGGTCCGCGCGGCGGGACTGAATCGCCGCGACATCATGCTCATGGACGGCACCTACCCGCTCGCCGCCCGGCCGGGCGTGGCGCCGCTCTCGGACGGCGTCGGCGAGGTCGTCGCGGTGGGGGACGGGGTGATTCGCGCCGCGGTCGGCGATCGGGTCACCGGCACCTACTTCCTCGGCTGGAACGACGGTCCGCAGACACAGGCGCTGATCACGCAGCAATACGGCGCGACTCACGACGGCTGGTTGGCCGAATACATTCTGCTCGAAGAGGATTCGGTGGTGCACGCGCCGGCCCACCTCACCGATGCGGAGGCCGCCACCCTCACCTGCGCCGGTGTCGTGGCCTGGTCCGCGCTCACCACACCCGCTCCCGTGCGGCCAGGGGAGACGGTGCTGACCGTCGGCACCGGCACCGTGGCACTGTTCGCGATCCAGTACGCCGCCATGCTCGGCGCACGCGTCATCTCCGTCACCTCCACCGCGGACAAGGCCGAACGGCTGCGCAAGCTCGGCAGTGACGAGGTCATCGACCGCACCGAGTGGCCCGACTGGGAGAATCCGGTGCTCGAGCTCACCGGCGGTGACGGCGTCCAGCATGTGATCGATGCCGTCGGACCGCCCACCCTCCCGAAATCCCTCGCGGCATCGACCTACAACGCGCGGGTTTCGCTGATCGGCGCGTTCGCGGCGGAGCCGGGTCGGCAGCTTGCGGACCCGTTCGGTGGCAAATATTTGTCCATTCGCCGCCCGGCCGTCGGCAGCCGCGCCGATTTCGAGGCCATGAACCATGCCATTGCCGAACACGGCCTGCACCCGGTGATCGACCGGCAGTTCCCGGTCGACCAGGCGGTCGACGCGTACCGCTATTTCACCGAGGGTAACCCGTTCGGGAAGGTGGTCGTCACATTCCCTCAGGAGCGGTGACTACGCGGCGGCACGTGTTGCGGCATGGGCGAACTCGCGGATGCGGGCGGATTCGGCGGCGGACAGCCACAGCAGCGCCCACTGGACGGGCGGGCCGCCGCGGAACGGGATATAGGCGATATCGGGGCGGGCGTAGTACCGCTGCGCGTGCGCGGGCATCGGGGTGACGCCGCGACCCGCGCCGACGAGAGTGAGTAGTTCGTTGTAGGTCGCGGCCTCGGGTCCGGGGCGCAGCACGGCGATTCCGGTCAGATCGCCGGGGGCGATCGAACGGCGTTGCGCCAAGCGGTGATTCGCGGGCACGGCGAGCATGCGGGCTTCCTCGACCAGCACCGCGCCGGTGCTGATATCCGGTTCGGTCACCGGAACCGCATCGAAGGCCATATCGATCTCGCCGTCGCGCAACCACGAGATCACCTGTGCGGGTGGCGCTTCCCGGATGCGCACGGTGCAGTCCGGCAGCTCGGCATTGAAGTACTCGGCGGCGCGGGTGAGCAGCTGGCTGGTGGCGACATCGGTGAAGGCGACGGTCAAGGTGCCGCCGCGCCCGCGGCCGGTATCGATGGTGTGGCGGACCGCCGCGCCGATGCGATCCCAGGCCGGGCGGATATCGGCGTACAGCGCACAGGCCGCGGCGGTGGCGCTCACCCGCCGGCTGCTGCGATCGAACAGGGGAACCCCGAGGCGGCGCTCGAGCTTCGTCACGGTTTGGCTGACCCGGGCGGTGGACAGGTGCAGCTGCTCGGCGGTGCGGCCGAAGTGCAGCTCCTCGACGAGGGTGAGGAAGACCTCGATCTCGTGCCGTTCCAGCATCCGCCGCCCCCTCCCTGGATCGTTAAGCTCAACTTGATGATCGTTGCACACTCTCGCATTGTTCGGCCTCTTGCAGGGGATCAGAGTGGAGCAGTCCGCTCAACGATCAGGAGTCCTCATGTCCGCCACCCTCGACATCGCGTCCGTCACCGGAACCCGCGCGCTGGCCGCCGACGACACCCCGGACATCGTGCGGGAGCTGCACGATCGCGCCGAGATCACCGATGCGCTCTACCGCTTCGCCCTCGGGCAGGACCTGCGCGACCGGGAGCTGTTCGCGTCCGCGTTCACCGCCGACGCCGAACTCGACTTCCAGCCCACGGCCGGCAAGTGGGGCGGGGTCGCGCCGCTCATGACGGGCCGCGACTTCATCGTCGACACCATTCTCGGCGGTTTCGCGGGCCGGGTGGACACCAGCCATCAGGTGACCAACCCGCGCATCGCGATCGACGGCGATACCGCCCGGCTCACCGCGCTGGTCGAGGCACAGCACCTGCTCACCGCCGATCACGGGGTCTTCGCGCTGCTGAAGAATCGGTACGACGTGGAACTGCGTCGCGAGGGTGCGCGCTGGCTCATGCACCGCATTCGGATCGCGAACATCTGGTTCACCGGAGAGCCGACAGCCATCTTCTAGCTACCGGTCTGAATAGATATCCAGCTGGAACATTTCCCTTATCTGCATCCCGTTCAGGTTTTCAGCAAACCTGTGTACGGTGCCTTGAAGAATGAGCTTTTCGGATCGGCAGACCTACTGGTTCGAATCGAAGGAGTTCTTCGGTGGCACTCGGTGCGGTGCAGGACAAACCCGCCGCGGCACGGGGCGAGGGCACACCCGGCGTCTCGGCGCCGGGGGAGATGTCGCCGAAGGTGCTGGTGCTGCTGATCGGCCTGTCGTTCTGCCTGGTGTTCGGGCTGATCGGCGGCAGCCTCCGGGAAGGCTTCGGGGCCTCGACCGAAGGCGCCGTCGAGACCACCACCTCGGCGCCGGGATCCAGCACCACCAACCCGGCCGGCTCCCCGCTCCCGCCACCCCCGCCGCCGCCTCCCGCCGCACCGGTGGAGGCGCCGCCCGCGCCGCAGCCGGAGGTGTACGAGGCGGAGGTCGTCGCCCCGGCTCCCGCGCCGGAACCGCCGCCGCCCCAGCCCGCCCCGGCCGCCCCCTCGGTCCCGGACATTCTCGCGCCCATTCTGCCGTTCCTGTTCCCGCCCCCGCCGCCTCCGCCACCCGCTCCGTAGGCGCGCGGAATCCGAAGGAGGACAGTCATGCTCGGTACTCCGGACGCGGTCAGACCGCCGGATGACGATGACATCAACCCGCGCAGTCTGGCGGTGGTGGTGTTCATCGCGGGGATGATGACGGCCGCCGTCGGCGCGGGCTTCCTGCTCACCGCCTCGAACGAGGGGCCGATGCGGGAGTCCTCCATCGATCCGGTCTCCGGGGTGCGCGTGGTGCGTGAGTCCCCGATGGACCGGCTGCCCGAACAGCCCGCGAATGCCGAGGCGTCCGTGGAGGATTCGCCCGAACCGGCGGTGGCGCCGCCGCCCGCGCCCGCGCCGATTCCACCCGCCCCGCCGCATCCGGTCGAGCCGCCGGTGGTGCTGCCCGGCGTGGATCCCATCGCCGTTCCGCTGCCGCCGCCACCGCCGCCGATACCCGCGCCGCCGCCTCCGCCGCTGGTGCTGCCGCCTCTCCCGATCGTCTCGCCGGTCGTCGCCGCCGGCGGAATCGGCTGCCGGGTAGCGGCTTTCGTGCTGCCGGTCGATCAGCCGAGCGCGGGCTGGGTGTGCCTGAACCCCGTTCCGGCCGGTGCGCCACCCGCCATCGGCGCGGAATGCTGGTCGAACGGCCTTGCCGGACACTGGGACCCGTTTCTGCCTGCCGATTGGGTCTGCGTCCCGGGCGCACCCGTATTCCTGCCCCCACCTCCACCCATCGAGCCGATCGCGCCGGAACAGGCCCCGCCACCGGCGGAATCGGTCGCCGTGGAACAACTCCCGCCGCCCGTGGCTGCCCCGCTGCCGGAGTGACGTGCGCGCCTAGATCCCGGAAACGTCTGCGAGCTGGCCGATTCCGTAGGTGACGGCCATGGCCAGGGCGCCGCCTATGACGACTCGGAGTACGGCGCGGCGGGGATTGCTGCCGCCGAGGCGAGAACTGACCGAGCCGGTGATCGCCAGCGCCACGAGAACGGCTATGAAGGTCACCGGAATTCGCCATGCGGTCGGGGGTAGCAGGATGGCGATCAGGGGGAGCAGCGCGCCGAGGGTGAAGGAGATGGCGGAGGAGATGGCCGCCTGCCAAGGATTGGTCAGTTCGGTGGGGTCCAAACCCAATTCGGCCTCGGCGTGCGCACGGAAGGCGTCGTGCGCGGTGAGTTCCTCGGCGACCTGGCGCGCGGTTTCGGGGGACAGGCCCTTGTTCTGGTAGATCTGCGCGAGTTCGGCCAGCTCGTACTCCGGCTCCTCGGCGAGCTCGCGCTTCTCCTTGCGCAGTAGCGCCTTCTCACTGTCGCGCTGGGTGCTCACCGACACGTACTCGCCGGCGGCCATGGAGATGGCGCCCGCGGTGAGTCCGGCCACACCCGCGGTGAGGATATTGGAGGTGTCGGTGGTCGCGGCCGCGACGCCCACCACCAAGCCGGCGGTGGACACGATGCCGTCATTGGCTCCGAGTACTCCGGCGCGCAGCCAGTTCAGTCGCGAGGCCAGGCCCTCGGTGTGTGGTTCGTGCGGATGGGGTTGGCCGTTGTCGCCGGGCTCGACGGTCGATTCGTCCACATCCGGAGCCTAGGTCACCTGGGCATCTGTCATGTGGAGCGCTCGCCGGGCGAGGCATGACTCTCGTTTTGCGGCAATTGCGAACATATTGCTGGAACGATGAAGATCATGGTCCGTTTCTGCACTCGCTACTGGTCCGTGCTCGTCCCGCCCCTGGCCGCCGTGGTGCTGGCCGTTACCTGGGGGCGAGAACTCGGGCCGATCGCGGGCGTGCTGGTGAGCGCGGCCCTGGTCGGAGCGGTGCTGGCGGCGGTGCATCACGCGGAGGTGGTGGCGCATCGGGTGGGGGAGCCGTTCGGATCGCTCATCCTGGCGGTGGCGGTCACGATCATCGAGGTCGGCTTGATCGTGACGCTCATGCTCTCCAGCGGCGAGAAGGCGGCCTCACTGGCGCGGGACACGGTCTTCGCGGCGGTCATGATCACCTGCAATGGCATTTTCGGCCTATCCCTGCTGGTGGGCGCGCTACGGCGGCGGGTCGCGGTCTTCAATTCCGAGGGCACGGGCGCGGCCCTGGCCACGGTGGCCACCCTCGCCACGCTGAGCCTGGTGCTGCCGACCTTCACCACCAGCGAGCCGGGGCCGGTGTTCTCCCCGTCGCAGCTGGCCTTCGCGGCGGTGGCCTCGCTGGTGCTCTACGGCGTCTTCGTCATGGTGCAGACGGTGCGGCATCCGGACGACTTCCTGCCGGTGGAGGAGACCGGCGTCGCGATCGACGGCGAGCACGGCGAGCCGCCCACCAAGCGGCGGGCGCTGGCCAGTGTCGGCCTGTTGCTGCTGGCGCTGGTCGGCGTGGTCGGGCTGGCCAAGACGGTGTCGCCGTCGATCGAATCCGGTATCGCCGCAGCGGGCTTGCCGCCGTCGGCGGTGGGTGTGGTGATCGCCCTGCTGGTGCTGCTGCCGGAGACCATCGCCGCCGTCCGGGCGGCGCGGCGGGATCAGGTGCAGATCAGTCTGAATCTGGCGCTCGGTTCGGCCATGGCGAGCATCGGCCTGACGATTCCGGCCATCGCGCTGGCGTCGATCTGGATCGAGGGCCCGCTCATGCTCGGCCTGGGCGCGACCCAGATGGTGCTGCTGGCGCTGACCGTGGTGGTCGGCGCGCTCACCGTGGTGCCGGGGCGCGCGACCCTGTTGCAGGGCTGCGTGCACCTGGTGTTGTTCTCCGGCTTCGTCTTTCTCGCGGTCAGTCCGTAGCGTCGCGCGACGGGGTCAGGCGTTCCAGCGGTAGACCTGTCCGTCGCGTTTCTCGTAGGACGTCGCGGCCTGCGCGCCGCCGCGCCCGGCGAGCAATGCCATGACCTTGGTGCGTCCGCGGGTGGTGTGCCCGTCTTCGGTCCAATGCACATACGGGTGAACCAGTTTCGCGAACGCCGTCCAGTCACCGGCCTCGATCGCGCCCATGACTTCCGACACGGTGTCATCCACGGTTGTCAGTGAACACGCCGTGCGCCGCCGCGGGGAAGGGTTCGGCGGAATCCCGCCCGCGGACATCCGGGCTGACCCGCGTGATTCTGGATTGCTGCTAGTTCACTCCGAGGGCCGGTTGGGTATAGCTCACCCCTCGCGAACGCTCATGCGGAGAGTTCGCCAATGGAGTGTCAGACGTCATATTGATAGCCATCCGGCTCTGATAACACGTTACAGAATCCGCATCTACGGGCACATATGTCAGGTTTACCTGCATTGCGCGGATGTGTACCCGTCAGTAGCTTGGAGTCTCCGATCACATCTCAAGCCGATTTGTTGTAACTGGCAGTAACCATTAGCTTTGATGGCAGGCAGTGTTGCCGATCACGGAGAAGATGATTTGAAGCTCGTCCCCCGACGTCGATTCCGACGCCCTGATGAAGTAGTGCCGCGATGACCCGGAGCCTTCCGAAGAACGCCCCCACTGCTGTTCGCATCGTGCGCGACAACTTCTCCGACACGGTGGTCTCCTCGCTGCGCACCTTCGGCCGCGCGGCGGGCATCGCCCGGGACTCGGTGGCGGGCACGGTCGGCGATATCGCGCGCGGGCAGTTCCAGTGGAAGGAAGCCATCCTGCAGGCGTGGCGACTGGTCACGGTCACCGCCATTCCCGCGATCCTGATGGCGATCCCCTTCGGCGTCATCGTCTCGGTGCAGGTCGGCAACCTCATCCACACCCTCGGCGCGGATTCGCTGCTCGGCGCGACCGGCGGACTCGGCGTCATCAAACAGGGCGCGCCGCTGGCGACCGGCTTCCTGCTCGGCGGCGCGGGCGCGGCGGCGCTGGCGGCCGATCTCGGCGCGCGCACCATTCGCGAGGAGATCGACGCGCTGAACACCATGGGCATCAGCCCGATCCACCGGCTGGTGATCCCGCGCATGGTGGCCATGCTGGTGGTGGCGCCGCTGCTGAACGTGCTCATCATCTTCGTCGGCGTACTGGCCGGCTACGCGGTCGCCATCGGCGGCCAGGGCGTCACGCCGGGCAGCTACTGGTCCACCTTCGGATCCTTCACCACCACCGCCGATGTGTGGGTGTCGCTGCTCAAGGCCGTCATCTTCGGCTTCATCGTGGTGATCATCGCCTGCCAGCGCGGCCTGGAGGCCAAGGGCGGGCCGCGCGGCGTGGCCGACGCGGTGAACGCCGCGGTGGTGCTGTCGGTGGTGTCCATCGTGATCGTGAACCTGATCGCCACCCAGATCACCGCCATGTTCCTGCCCACGAGGCTGGCCTGATGTCGGCGACGTACGTCCCCAAGGGGCTGGGCTGGGCCGCGCGCTTCTATCGCAAGCGCGGGCTGATTCTGCGCCGGGTGGAGAACCTGGGCTTCGTGCTGTCGTTCGTCTGGCAGGTGCTGTCCTCGATTCCGCTGACGCTGAAGCGGTATCGGGACGAGACCATGCGGGCCATCACCAATATGACCTGGGGCCGCGGCTCCATCATCGTGGGCGGCGGGACCGTGCCCATGATGATCGTGCTGGGCCTGGTCATGGGCGCGTCGGTGGCGGTGGAGTCCTTCGCGACGCTGGACATGCTGGGCATGGGCCCGGTGACGGGCCTGGTGTCGGCCTATGCGACCACACGGGAGCTGGCGCCCATCGCCGCGGCCATCGGCTTCGCCGCGCAGGCGGGCTGCCGCATGACCGCCGAGATCGGATCCATGCGCATCTCCGAGGAGATCGACGCCATCGAATCGCTGGGCCTGCGCTCGGTGCCGTTCGTGGTGACCACGCGGGTGCTGGCCGGTGCGGTGGCCATCATCCCGACCTTCCTGATCGCGCTGATCCTGTCGTATCTGGCCTGCCGCGGCCTGATCACGCTGGTGCACGGGTCCTCGGCGGGCGTCTACGACCACTACTTCTTCCAGTTCGTCTCCGGATTCGACGTGATCGCCGCGGTGGGCAAGGTGGCGATCTTCGCGACGGTGGTCATCCTCATCCATTGCTATTACGGCTTTTTCGCCACCGGCGGCCCGGAGGGCGTCGGCATTGCGTCGGGTAAGGCGGTGCGCGCCAGTTCGGTCGCCATCATCGCCCTCGACATGGTGCTGTCCATCGGGCTGTGGGGCTTCAACTCGGCCATCACGTTTACGGGGTAGGGGATGCCGAACTACGGAATGCCCGGTGTCGCCGTGGACCGCAAGCGGTCCATGACGGTGGGCGCGGTCGCCATCGCGCTGGTGCTCGCGGTGCTCGCGGCCTGGTCGCTGTACCGATCGCAGAAAGACGAAGCCGGACTGCCGATTTCGCTGCGCACCGAGCAGATCGGCGACGGTGTGCTGGTCGGCACCGATGTGCGGATGAACGGCGTGCTCATCGGCAAGGTCACCGAGATCGAGCCGGATCAGCGCGGCACCCAGCGCATCGGGTTGCGGCTCGACGAATCCCGGCTGTTCGGGGTGGACGATTCGGTGCTGGTGGATTACGCGCCCGCGAACCTGTTCGGCATCAGCGAGATCGAGCTGCGGCGCGGGCCCGGCGGTGCGCCGCTGCGCGCGGGCGCGGTGCTGGATATGACCGGGGCCAAGGCCGCCGCCGTGTACGACGCCACCATGGGTTCGATTCTGCGCAGCATGTCGCAGGTCGGCGGGTCGGTGCTGACGCCGCAGATGGCCTCGGTCATCGCGCAGGCGGCGGCCGACACCGAGGCGCTGACGCCGCTGGCGCAGGCCATCATCACCGCGGCGCGCACGGTCACCGAGAACCAGAAGATGCCGATGTCGGAGCTGTTCGGCGAACTGGGCCCGGCCTTCACCGGCGGCGGTCAGTTCGCGGGCGCGACCGTGCAGGTGGTGGACATGATCCGCAGCCTGCAGCGCCTGCAGCAGGATCGGGACGGGTTCGATCAGCGGTTGTCGCTGGTCACCGGGCGGCTGCTGCCGGTGCTGGCGGGCACGCTGGGCACGGCCGGGAACGAGCTGGCCGGCTTCACCGACATGCTCGCGCCGCTGCTGGCCCTGCTGGCGCAGATGGTGCCGCGGCCGCAGCAGTCCGCGGCCGAATTGACCGCGCTGCTGGACAATCTGCGCTCGGCCATGCCGGACAACGGGCAGGGGCCGGTGCTGAATCTCGAGGTGGACCTGCGGGGCGTGCCCGCCGTCGCGGTGCCGCTGCTGGGAGGTGTGCGATGAGTGTCAAAGCGGCAGCCTGGCGGCTGGGATTGTTCGCCGCGGTGATCGTGGTGGTGCTCATGCTGGTGCTCACCGCGATCCAGCGGCCGGTATCCGGGAACACCGAGAGCCATGACGCGCTGTTCACCGACGCCAACGGGCTCAAGGTCGGCGATGACGTGCGCATGTACGGCGTGCAGGTCGGCAAGGTGAAGGGCATCGAGCTGGACGGGGTGAACGCGCGAGTTCGCCTGTCGGTCAAGACCGATGCGCCCATCTACGACAACTCCACGCTGGCCATCCGGTACCAGAACCTCACCGGGCAGCGGTACATCGACCTGCAGCAGCAGCCGACGCCCGGAAACCGGATCGCGGCCGACGCGCGCATCGGGATCGACCGCACGGTGCCGTCATTCGATGTGACCAGCCTTTTCAACGGCCTGAAGCCGGTGCTGGCCACGGTTTCTCCGGAGGCCATCAATCAATTCAGCGCCAGCATGGTGGCTTTGATCGAGGGTGACGGCAGCGGCGTCGGACCGGCCATGGACGCCATCGGCAAGCTGGCCTCCTATGTGGAGAACCGGCAGCAGGTGATCGGCACGCTCATCAGGAACATGTCGGACCTGGACGACCGGCTCAGCGGGCGGGTGCACTACCTGGTGCCGCTGCTGAAGCAGCTCACCAATATCTTCGAAGCGCTGCAGGCGAATATCGGCGGGCTGGCGCAGTTCGCCATGACCGCGCCGTCGGTCCTGGGGCCGGTGGACAGCCTGCTGCGCACCCTCGGCATCACCAGCGGCAGTGACGTGGACGCGTTGATCCGCAAGATCTTCCCCGACGCCCAGGAGGCCCTCGAGGTCTTCGGCCGGCTGCCCGCGGTGCTGGCCGCCGCCGACGCCTCGCTGCCGGCCAACGCCGGCGGCTGGAAGCCGGTGTGCAGCAAGGGGAACGCAGAGGTGCCGCCGGTGATCGGCGTGCTGGTGCAGGGACAGCAGGTGGCGATATGCAACGGATGAGATTGCCCCGCTTCCTGGTTCGCGACGACCGGGTCATCGACGACGGCACCCGCAAGAAGCGGGAACTGCGCCGCGGCATTGTCGGGGCGGTGCTGGTGGGCGTGGTGTTGCTCGCCGCCGGGGTGCTGTTCGTGGTGCCGTTCGGCAAGCAGACCTACACCGCCGAACTGTCCGAGGCGCAGTCGGTGAAGGCCGGCGACGATGTGCGCATCGCCGGGATTTCCGTCGGCGAGGTGAAATCCCTCGAGCTGAAGCCGGACCGGGTGGTCATGCGCTTCACCGTGAATTCCAATGTGTTCCTGGGGGATCGGACCTCCCTGGACATTCGCATGCTGACCATTGTCGGCGGGCATTACGTGTCGGTGTTCCCGGCCGGTGAGAAACCGCTGGGCGACAATGCCATTCCGATGGACCGGGTGCGGCTGCCCTACAGTCTCACCCAGACCTTCCAGGATGCCGCCGCGCCGCTGGCCGCCATCGACGGCACGACCTTGAACCGCAATCTGTCCGCGCTCGGCAGTTCCCTCGAAGCCGCCCCGGAGAGCCTGCGCACCACCCTGCAGACGGTCGCCACCTATGTGGACGCGCTGGATCGCCAGCGCACCCAGGTGTCCAATGCCATCTCGGTGGCCGACGAGTACGTCACCATGTACGACGGCGCGAAGACCGATCTGGGCCGGCTCATGGACAATGCCAACCTGCTGGTCACCGTGCTCGACGACAAGCACACCGAAATGGCCGAGGCCATCCGGCTGCTCAGCGATGTGGTCGGCCGGCTCGGGGGCGCACAGCCCACCTGGGACTCGCTGAAGCCCGTGATCGACGGCGCCATCACGCAATTGGAGCAGCTCGGCGCCAAGTTCCAGCCGACCCTCGACGCCGCGCACGGCTTGCAGCAGAAGCTGTCCGCGCTGGTGATTCCCGAGGGCGGCGTGACCATCGACCAGTCCCAGCAGACGGTGACCGTGCCGCAGGTGTGCGTGCCGGTGCCCGGAAAGGACTGCTGATGCTCAAGCGCATGCTCGGCTCGCAGTGGTTCATGTCGGTCGCGGGCGCGGTGCTGGTGGCCGTGCTGGCCGTGGTCGGCTACGTCATCTACTTCGATCCCATGAAGAAGACCGAGTCCTATACCGCGCTCATGCCGGATACGGTGGGTCTGTACGTGGGCAACAAGGTGACCATGCGGGGCATTCCGGTGGGCACCGTGGATTCCATCGAATCCGAGGGCGCCAAGGTCAAGGTCGGCTTCTCGGTGGATGCGCGGTATCCGATGTATGCCGATGCGGCGGCGACCACGGTTTCCGATTCGATTGTGGCGGACCGGAATCTGGCGATCCTGTTCAGCGGCAAGAATCTGGAGCGCTGGGATCCGGCGCGGCCGATCACCAAAACCCTTACGCCCAAGAGCATTACCGAGACGCTGACCGCGCTCGCGGACCTGTCCTCGGAATTGCAGGCGGCGCAGGCTCCCGACGCGATCGCGCGCGGCCTGGCCGGACTGGATGCCGCCACCGCCGGTGCGGGCCCGCAGATCAATGCGATCGTCAAGAAGCTGGGTTCCGCGCTGTCGCAGCCGGATGCCGATATCGCCCATCTGGCGGGGATCTTCGATGCCTTCGCCTCGGTGGGCGAGAAGGTGGAACAGCACTGGGGCGATCTGTGCTCCATGCTGCTGCGCCTGGCGCCCGCTCTGGAGAACGCCAGCACCGAATTGCTCGGTCCCGGTGCGGAATTGATCGACCGGCTGGGTCAGGCCCTGCCCATGCTCAACGATCTGGTGACCATTGCCGGTGACCCGATCATGCGGGCGCTCGATGACACGCTGCCGCTGGTGCGGTTGCTGCGCGCCAATGTCGGCTCGCTGTCGGAGATCATGCTCAAGCTGCCGGTGCTGACCAATGCCGCGAAGTCTGTCATGGGCGACGGCGTGAGCTACGCGTCCCCGCGCGCCGCGCTGCCCGCGCCGCAGGCCGAACAGGTGTGCGCGGCCGTGAACGCGCTGACGCCGGGATCCTGCGCCGATGCCGCCGACGGCATGGTGAACGTCCCGCTGGTGCCCCTGGTGCTCGGAATGGCAGGTGCGCGATGAGAATTGGACGCTGGGAGTTCACGATCGACGCACCCTCGGCATTCCGGATGCAGGGCACCTCGTCATTCCGGATGCAGGGCACCTCGTCATTCCGGCATGCTCTTGGCCGGAATCTACAGGCGCACAGGGTGGATCCCGGCCACAAGCACGCCGGGATGACAGGGCGTCGGCTGCGTTCGATGTTGGTCAAGCGCGCGGGTGCGGCGGTGCTCGCGGTTGGACTCGTGGCCGGAGCCGGTGCGTGCTCGTTCGATCCGTCCTCGGTGCCGGTGCCCGGCACGACGGTGTCCGGACCGACCTATCGCATTCACATCGAGTTCGGCAATGTGCTCAATCTGCCTGCGCGCGCGAAGGTCATCGCCAATGGCGCACAGGTCGGCTCGGTGGCCGGGGTGCGCGTGGTGGAGGCGTCCAAGTCCGGTGGGCGCGGCGGGTATGTGGTCGTCGACGCCGATATCTCGGACAAGGTGCAGTTGCCCGCGACGACCATTGCCGAGTTGCGGCAGAACACCGTGCTCGGCGATATCCATCTGGCGCTGACCACCCCGCCCGACGGTTTCGGCGCGCTGCTGTCCGACGGCGGCACCATCGCCCGGGAGCGCACCCGCCCGGCGGTGCAGCTCGAGGACACCATGGCCGCGCTGGCCGCTTTCACCCAGGGCGGCGCCGTGAATCAGTTGCAGGACATCATCAATCGGTTCAATGCGGTGCTGCCGCAGGACCCCAATGAGACCAAGCGGATCGCGCAGAACGCGGCCGCCAATGCCGTGGATCTGGCCGCCAATCTCGACGATGTGGATTCGCTGCTGAACGGCCTGGGACTCAATGCGCAGGTGCTGCACGACCGGGCCGACTTCCTGGATCACCAGCTGACCCAGGAATCGGTGGACGCCATGAACGGCATCGCCCACTCGATCGCGGGCGTCACCCAGATCTTCGCCGTCCTCGGCCAGCTCGGCGGTTCGCTGACCTGGCTGGCCCCCATCGCCACCTCCGGGGATGCGGCGGCGAAAGCTTTCGTGCCGCTGGCCTTCTCGGGTAGCCCGCTGGACCTGTCGCAGTCGTCGAACCTGATGCTGCTGGTTTCGCTGTTGCGGGACAAGCTGATCCCGTTCGTGGAACAGGGGCCGAAGGTGAATGTCACCGGTATCAAGGTGGATTCGGTGTCCCGTGACGACCAGGTCGGCAATATCCTCTCCACCCTGCGCATGATCGGAGCCGTTCGATGAAGTGGGGTTCCCTGGCGTCGCTGGGCGGCATCGCCGCCGTCACCGTGGTGGGCGCGAGCTACCTGACCTTCGGCGTGGTGCGCGCGGATCCCTTCGCCGAGTACACCAATGCCTCCATGGTGCTGGCCAACTCCGGCGGTCTGAGCGTGGGTTCGCCGATCCTGTTGACCGGCATGAAGATCGGCAAGATCACCTCGGTGGACAGCACCGCGGCGGGCGTCGAGGTCGGCTTCCGCGTGGACGCCGACCGCAAGGTGCCCACGGACAGCGTCATCAGCATCGAGCAGCTCTCCGCCCTGGGCGAGCCTTACGTGGAATTCCGTCCCAAAACCGGCAATGGCCCGTACCTCACCGACGGCCAGCGGCTCGATACCTCGGCGGTGAAGTCGCCGCTGTCCATCCCGGAAGTGTCTCGCCTGGTCAACCAGGTCATGAACCAGCTGGACCCGAAGGTGGCCGCCTCCCTGGCGAGCACCCTGGGCGCGGCCTTCGACGACACCGAATCCGCCATGCCCCCGCTCACCCGCGCCGGCGACCTACTGGCCGCCGCCATTATGAGCCGCGAACCCAAAATCGCGCAGCTACTGAACAGCTTCCAGGCCACCGCCATGAATATGGACGGCATCCCCGAAGCCACCGCCGCGGCCGCCCCCGCATTCGTCCAGTTCGCACAGTCTCTCAATGACCTGGTCGCAGCAGTCGGTAGACTCGTCGACGCGGCCCCCGGACCCGAGGCATATGTCGATGGCAACGGGCTGGCCACCTTCCTGGCGAGGCTGACCGACTGGTTGCAGCAGGCCGGACCCGAACTGAAGACCCTGGCCCCCCAACTGCAGCCGCTCGTCGACGCGGCCCGCACCTCGGCCCCGCAGATCGATATCAGCTCCCTGATCTCGCAAGCACTGGCGAGCACCGGCGACGGTGCCGTCCGCGTGCAGGTCAACGTCAAGTAAGTCCCAGAAGGAGAACGCAGATGTCCAACGACGCCGATCCGAAGCCCGCGGTCGACGCGGAGGCCGCCGCCGTCTCCGCCCCCGAGCCCGCCGCCGCGACCCCCAAGGTCGAGTTCGCCAAGTCTGCCCCCGCGGCCGCGGCGACCAGGACCGCCGCACCGGAGCCGACGCCCAAGACGGTTCAGCTGAAGCTCTCCACCCTGGCCTTCGCAGCCGCCGCGGTCCTGCTCGTCGGCGCCTTGGTCGCGACCACGGCCCTGTGGCTGTCCGCCCGCGGCGAACTCTCCGACCGCGACGCCAAGGCCGCCGACGAACAGCACGCCGAACAGGTCGCCACCGACTACTCCGTCGGCGCCTCCAACATCAACTTCTCCGACCTGAACTCCTGGACCACCCGCCTGAAGGCCAACACCACCCCCACCCTGGCCAACAAATTCGACGCCACGGCCCCCAAACTCCAGGAAATCCTGGTCCCCCTGAAGTGGACCTCCTCCGCCACCCCCGTGACAGCCAAGGTGATAGGCCACGACAACGGCGTCTACCAGGTCAACGTCTTCCTCAACGTAACTTCCACCAACGCCCAGAACCCCGAAGGCGTCCAAACCACCGTCACCTACAACGTCACCGTCGACCCCGCCAACGGCTGGAAGGTCGCCGACGTAGGCGGCATGAGCCTCGCCCTCCCCAAGCAGTAATCCAGCGGCCGCCAATCGGCTTCTCGGATAACATCTTCAGCATGACCACGTTCGCTCACCCGGTGATGATGCCCCGCTGACGGGGCCACTGACGCTGCGCGAACGAACATCTCGAGGCCCTGTTCACCCGGGGCCTCGATGCATGTCCGCGGCCGGAGCCCCTCCCCATCGCACCGGAGGTTCCGATGACGCACACCTACATCACCACCACCATCCCCTACGTCAACGCTCGCCCCCATCTGGGCTTCGCACTCGAACTCGTGCAGGCCGACGTGCTCGCTCGCCACCATCGCGGCCGTGGTGCGAGTGTCCGGTTCCAGACCGGCACCGACGACAATTCACTGAAGAACGTGCTGGCCGCGGAGCGGGCCGGTATCGGGGTGCGCCAGTTCGTCGAAGCGAATGCCGCCGCGTTCACCGCACTACCGCGCCCGTTGTCCTTATCGGTCGACGATGTGCTCCACACCGGCAGCGATGCCCGGCACCGGCCGGGGGTGGAAGCGCTGTGGCGAGCCTGCGCCGCATCGGACGATCTCTACCGGAAGCACTACGACGGCTTGTATTGCGTTGGCTGCGAACAGTTCTACACGCCGGCGGAACTCACCGGCGGCCGCTGCCGCGAGCATGACACCGAGCCGCAACGGATTTCGGAGATCAACTGGTTCTTCCGCTTGTCGCGCTATGCCGACCGGCTGCTCGATCTCATTACCGCGGACGTCATTCGGATCGAGCCCGCCGAGCGGCGCAACGAGGTGCTGGCCTTCATTGCCGCGGGGCTGGAGGACTTCTCGGTATCCCGATCCATCGGCCGGGCTCGCGGCTGGGGGATTCCGGTTCCCGGCGACCCCGATCAGGTGATCTACGTCTGGTGGGATGCGCTGGGCAACTATCTGACCGCCCTGGGGTACGGCAGCGGTGGTGCGGGGGTCCGGCGCTGGTGGACCGAGGCCGATCAGCGAATCCATCTGATCGGCAAGGGCGTCATCCGTTTCCATGCGGTGTACTGGCCGGCGATCCTGTTGTCGGCCGGTCAGGCGCTGCCCACGCACATTCACGTGCACGACTACCTCACCGTCGACGGCCGCAAGATCAGCAAGTCTGCGGGAACCGCCATCGGCCCGATCGAGCTGGCCGACCGCTACGGCACCGATGCCGTCCGCTGGTGGCTGCTTCGCGAGCCTCCCCGGGTCGGCGACGTCGATTTCACGGTGGACCGCCTCGTGCACCGCGCCGATACCGAACTCGCCAATGGCATCGGCAATCTGGTCAACCGGACGTTGGGCTTGGTTCATCGCTACCGGCACGGCCGGCCGCTCGGGGCGGAAGTCGCTGTGCCACAGGCGGAGGGCTTGTTGCGCGCCATCGACGAGGTCGGCGTCTGCGTCGACTCCGCGCTCGCGGACTTCGACTTTCGCCGCGCGACGGGGGCGATATGGGCCATCGCGGTGGAGGCCAATCGGTACATCCAGGTCATTCGGCCGTGGGAACTCGGCGCTGCGGAGGGGCACGGCGGTGTGAGCAGCGAGCTGGATGTCGTTCTCGCCACCCTGCTGCGTGCTTGTCACGCGATTGCCGTGGCGCTGGAGCCGTTCCTGCCGGATCTCGCGGCCCGCATCGTCGAGCAATGCACCCCGCGCGCGGGGCTATTGCCGCCGCCGGGGCCGATTCAGCCCAGGCTCGCCAACCCACACCGGTAAATGTCAGTGGCGCAGGTGGTCTGCCAGGCGGACGGCCAGGGCGACGATGGTGAGGGTGGGGTTGGCGTGGCCGTTGGTGGGGAAGACGGAGCTGCCGGCTATGTAGAGGTTGTCGATGTCGTGGACTCGGCAGTCGGGGTCCACGACGCCGGTGCGGGGGTCGGTGGACATGCGGGTGGAGCCGGTGGGGTGGGCCCAGTCGGTGAGGTGGGCGGGGAGGGGGCTGGCTTCGCGGACCCATTCGTGGAGTTCGGGTGGGGTGAAGCCGAGGCGGGCGAATTCGCCGGCGACGAGGGCGGCGGCGCGGCGGACGGTGGCGTCCTCGAGGGGGCTGAGTTTCCAGTCGACGCGGGCGAGGGGGATGCCCAGGCGATCGACCTTGTCGCTCAGGGTGATTCGGCTGTCGGGGTGGGGGGCCTGTTCGACCATGCAGCGGAGTTCGACGTGCTCGAGCTTGCGGGGGAGGCCGGTGTGGTCGATGAGGCGGCGCTTGGCGCCGGAGAGGAGCAGGCCGGGATTGGTGACCACGGTGCGGGCGTCGCGTGCGGTGAGGTGGCCGCGCAGCAGGTTCTTGACCGCTTCCCAGGGGTCGTCGTGGGCGGGGACTTCTTGAATCCACAAGGCGCAGTTGAGAAGTCCCTCGGCTGCTTGTAGTTCGGGGGAGAGGGCCACGCCGTGCAGGAAGGTGTGTTTTCCGGTGCGGGATTTGACTACGTATTTGCCGAACCGGTCGCGCGCTTCGGCTGAGGTCAGCGGGTCGAGGGTGCCCACGACGCCGCAACGGTGGTCGAGCAGGTAGCGGCCGACCACATCGTGGCGATTTCCGACACCGGCGGGCGCGATTCGATTCGAGGCCAGCAATAGGCGCGCGTTTTCTATTCCGCCGGTGGCCAGGACAATTCGCGCCGACCTGGCGAGCCGGGGTCTGCCTTCCGCATCGACGAGCCGCAATGATTCCACATGTGTTCCCTGTGGATTCGTATCGATATGGGTCACGGTGGCATTGACAATAATTCGGACATTGTCCGCGGTTATTCCGGCGACATGCGCGCCGAAGCGTTTGCTGTCGAATGGATCCGCCGGATCCTTGCTGATCTGCCAGAAGTACGGCCGCAGCCAGCGCCGGTCCAGGTCCTGGACCGGCGGCGTCCGACCGGCCAGTTCCCAGAACCGGTCGCCGGTATACCCACCGCCGTACCCGAGCCCCAAATGCGTTGCGGCCCTGTTCAGATACGGCTCCACCGTGGCATACCCGATGGGCCAGCCCGAGGACGGCACCCAGTCCCGCACGGCATAGTCCAGCTCGTCCAGCGGTGCGCACCGCCCGCTCCAGGTCTGCGAGCTGCCGCCCAGAATTCTGTTGCGCGCGTTGCTGTATGGCATCGCGCGGGGTGCGCCGACATTGTCGATATCATTGAGTTCCTCGGTGTCCGGCGCGAGTTCGAGCCCCCCGCTCTCGAGCACCAGAACGCGTAGTCGGCTACCCGCCAGTTCGGTGGCGATGGTCAGCCCCGCCGGACCGGAGCCGATTATGCACACGTCGGCCACGAGATCGGTGTCCCGTACGGCACTCAGGTCGTCGATACGCACCGGAAATCCTTCCGCACCCGCATCCACCCCCGAGACAGACGCGCTACCCTTGCCCGCGCTCATCCTAACCCTCAATTGCGTTTATGGTGCCCAACTTTCGGCTTCAGCATCCGGGTTGCAGAAACGCCCGCAGGTAACCGGCGGACTGCCTTACATACATCCATGCCCAGTACGCGAGACCCGAATCGCTGGGGCTCGCGACCATCGTCAATTCCCCGTCGAAGCACCGTCCCACGATGTATCGTGCGCGGGATACATGCGGCGTATTCGTCACCACGATGAGGTGACGCCAGCCCCGGGCTTTCGCCCGCCGCCCGATTTCGCGAGCCTCGCCCTGGGTGGTCCACGGATCCGGGACGAAACACGAGACCGCGAAGTCGAAATCCCCCGCGCAGTATCGATCCATGACGTGATCGTCCGCACCGGTGGATCGCGAGATCATCAATTCCGGCGCGAGCCCGCGCCGCGCCAGATCCAGCCCGAGATCGAATCGCTCGTAGGCCGTGCCGCCCAGCACCACGATGGCATCGGCCGGGCGCAGCGGATCGAGTTGCGGGTGCACGAAGACCGGCAGGCCCGCGAACCCGAGGCCGGCGATCAGCAGCACCAGGGCCGCGACCGCGGCGACGACGCGTGGATACCGGGACACGTAGTCGAAGCTACCGGCGCGGCAATCCGGCTATTGCGATCCAGGTCACTGTCGTGCAATAGTCTGCGGACCGTGTGAGACGCAGTGGTCTCACATTGATGCGGAGGGCACGGGGACTTGATGAGGCGGAATACGGCGCGCTGGAAGGCCGTGCTGCGGTCCGGAATCGCAGCGACTGCGATGGCGATGATGGCGACGACGGCCCTGCTGCCGTCCGCGGCGAGCGCGGACGAGCCGGTCCCGGTGCGGCCCGCGGCCCCGATCCCGGTGCCGCAGGAACTGGACCCGGCCTTCTACAACCCGCCCGCCGACCTGGTGGCGAGCAAGGCCCCCGGCGAGATCATCGCCGCCCGGCAGGTGAGTGTCGCCAACTTCGGCCTGATCCCGCTCAATGTGGACGCCTGGCAGCTGTCCTATCGCTCGAACAACAGCCGCGACGAGGCCATCCCGGCGGTGGCCACCGTGCTCAAGCCGCGCGGGTCGGCCCCGGACAAGCTGGTCTCCATGCAGATCGCGGAGGACTCGCTGGCCGGATACTGTGCGCCGTCCTACGCGGTGCAGCAGTGGTCGGTCGCCTCCTTCGTGGGCCAGATCGTGGTGCCCGCCGAATTCATCATCTCGCAGGGCGCGCTCCAACAGGGTTGGGGCGTGGTGATTCCGGATCACCAGGGCCTCGACAATGCCTATGCCGCCGGTCCGCTGGGCGGCCGCATCACCCTCGACGGCATTCGCGCCGCCACCGCCTTCGAGCCCCTGCGCCTCGCCGAGAACACCCGGATCGGCATGTACGGCTATTCGGGCGGCGCGATCGTCACCGGTCACGCGGCGGAGCTGAAGCAGTCCTACGCCCCGGAACTGAATATCGTCGCCGCGGCCGAAGGCGGTGTGCCCGCCGATCTGGGCGTCGTCCTGAATGTCGCCAACGGCCAGGCCACCTCCGGTCTGGTGCTCGCCGCGGTCAACGGCCTCACCCGCGAATACCCGGACTTCGCGCGCTTCGTGAACGAGAACATGGACCTACTGGGCAAGGGCCTGTCCTTCGTGCAGAGCGGTCTGTGCGTCCAGTACGTCTCCTCGCTGCTGCCGTTCCTGAATCTGAAGGGCATGCTGCGCGTCCCCGGCGACCCCATGCGGCATCCGGCCGTGGTCGACGTGATCGACAAGACCCGTATGGGCAAGGCGGTCCCGGATATGCCCATGTACATCTGGAATGCCAATCCGGACGAGATCATCCCGGTCGGGCAGGTCAACACTCTCGTCGACACCTACTGCCGAAACCCGTCGGCGAGCGTGCAATACACGCGCGAGCATTTCGGCGAGCACGTCGCCACCGAGATCTCCGGCGCCGGCCCGGCCATGCTCTGGATGCGCGATCGCCTCGAAGGCGTTCCGGCGCAACAGGGCTGCTCGATCACCGATGCGGGCTGGCTGGCCCTGGATCCGAATGGCACCGCCCTGCTGGCGTCCACCTTCGGCGAGACCTTCGCATCCTTCTTCGGTAAGCCCATCGGCGTGAAGTAGCCGGTAACATCGCGCGCGCTCGCTTCACCACCTGGAGGTCACCGTGCCCGCGCATCCCACCGCCGCCGAACTGCTGGCGACCGTCGAAGCCTCCCCGCGCGCGGTGGGCGTGCACGACAAGGCGGCGTGGGTGGGCTTGTTCGCCGAGCACGGCAGCGTCGAGGATCCGGTCGGCTCGCGGCCGCATATCGGGCGGGCCGCCATCGACCGGTTCTACGACACCTTCATCGCGCCCAATGGCATCGCGTTCGAGGTGGACGCGGACGTGGTGTGCGGCATGACGGTGTTCCGGGATCTGACCATCGCCACCACCATGTCCACCGGGGTCACCCTGCGGGTGCCCATGCATCTGCGCTACGACCTGGCCGAGGTGGACGGCGCGCTGAGAATCGGTGCGCTGCGGGCGCATTGGGAGCTGCCCGGCATGATCGGGCAGCTGCTGGGCTCCGGCGCGCAGGGGCTGCTGGCCGGGGCCAAGCTGGGTCCGCAGCTGCTCGGCAATCAAGGCGTCGGCGGCGCAGTCGGATTCATGCAGGGCATGCGCGGGGTCGGCGCGGCGGGCAAGGCGGCGGCGGGGCGGCTGCTGGACGCGGTCGGGCGCGGCGAGGTCTCGACCGCCCGCGCGGGGCTCGCGCCGGTCCCGCAATTGCGCTGGGCGACCGGCGATCCGATGTCACTGGAGGACTTCACCACCCGCGCCAAGGGCCTGCGCTGGCGCAAGCCCATCGCGGCGGGCCGCCATGTCACCGCGAGCGTGGAGACCGGCAAGGGCCGCGGCATCGCCCAGCTGGATTTCGCCGATCACGGCACGCGCATCGAGGCCGTGCGGATCTTCGTGCCGGCGAACTGATCGGGCGCAGCGCTAACCGCGCACCGGGCTAATCGCGCACCCCGGCGATCTGCGCCAGCGGGTCGGTGCCGCTGAAGGTACTGCCCCCGGCCGCGCCGACGACCTTGCCGTGCAGGGTGATCAGCCATTGCCCGCACACACATCGCATGTACTGCACGGAGCGGTGCGAGGACACGGCCGTCGGAGAGGGCCAACTGCAGGAGGGGCATTCGGCTATCACCACGCCCATCCTGCTCCCATGATCGAATACACGCCCGGATCGACACGCGGGCAACCCGCAAACTCCTTGTGGGGAGGGCTGTATCGGATCAGCCGCCTTTACGAACGGCGGAGGGCGTTGTGCCCCACCAGCGCTGACAGCAGCGAGTGAAAACAGACTGTTCCGCGAGTCCGAGGAGCGAGGCCACCTGACTCATGGGCATATCGGTGGTGGTCAGATAGCGATGCGCCTCCCCACGGCGCACCTCGTCGAGCAGGGTGGCGAAGGAGGTGCCCTCGGCGGCCAGCCGGCGTTGCAGGGTGCGCGGATGGACGGTGAGAAGGCGTGCCACGGCGCCGATTTCGGGCGCGGTGGTGCCCAGCAGCTTCTGCAGCGTGGCCCGCACCCGCGGCGCGAGGGCCTGGGCCGCGCCGCCGGACTGCTGCGCCAGGAAGGCCATGGCGAGCCGGTGCAGGTTCTCGTCCCCGCCGGACAGCGGGCGGGTGGCCAGCGCGCTCGGCACCCGCAGCAGGGCGGCCGGGCGTTCGATTCGCACTGGCGCGCCGAAGAATTCCTCGTACACCCGAATGGGCGCGGCGGGCCGGTACGGCAGCTCGACCGAGCGCAGCCCGTACCGCTCCTCGGCCAGCTGCTGAATGGTGTGATGCACGAACGCCAATCCGAGATCGGTGCCCTGCACCGGTGTCGGCTCACCGGGCGCGGTGACGCCGTATCGCAGGGCGATCACGCCGCGATCCCCGTACGGATCCGGCACCATGGTCAGGCTCAGCGCGCGGGCGTGCACGAACAGGTAGCGGGAGGTGCACTCCAAGACGTGCGCCAGGGTCGGCGAATTGCGAATGGCGAGCGCGAGTGACCCGAGCATGGCCAGATCCTGGCGCAGGGAGGTGCGCAGGCCCAGATCCGGGCAGTGCAGCCGATGCGCGGCGAGCTCGAGCACCGCGCCCACCGCGTGATCGGGAACGAGCAGATCATCGGCGTCGAGGGCGGCGATGGGCAGCCCGCAGGCGGCGGCGAACTCCTCGGCATTGCCGCCCAGTTCGGCCACCGTGGCGCGGAAGCCGCGCAGGCCCGCGGACCGGATCACCGACATGTCGTCCAGGATCAAATACTTGTCGCGCAGAGTCAAGAATGGGGCCCGTGACCGGCCGAGACTGGAGATCATGAGCTCCGCGACTCCCGTCAGCGCCGAACACCTCGATGTCGTGATCGTCGGAGCCGGGCTCTCCGGCATCGGCGCGGCCTACCGTCTGCACACCGAACATCCGGGCCGCGGCTACGCGATTCTCGAGGCGCGCGACGCACTCGGCGGCACCTGGGATCTGTTCCGGTATCCCGGCATTCGCTCGGACTCGGACATGTTCACCCTCGGTTATCCGTTCAAGCCGTGGCGCGATGCCAAATCCATTGCCGACGGGCCGTCGATCCTGCGGTACATCACCGAGACGGCGACCGAGAACGGCATCGACCGGCATATCCGCTACGGGACCAGAGTCATTGCGGCGGAATGGGACAGCGCCGCGGCCCGGTGGACGCTCACGCTCGCGGTGCGCACCCCGGACGGCGTCGAGGAGCGGACGCTGACCTGTGGGTTCCTCTACTCGTGCTCGGGCTACTACGACTACGAGCACGGCTACGAACCGGAGTTTCCGGGCCTCGACGAGTTCACCGGCACGGTCGTGCACCCGCAATTCTGGCCGGAGGACCTGGATTACGCCGGCAAGAAGGTCGTGATCATCGGCAGCGGCGCGACCGCGGTGACGCTGGTGCCCGCCATGGCCGAACAGGCCGAGCGGGTGACCATGCTGCAGCGCAGCCCCACCTGGATCTCCGCCGTCCCCGGCCGCGACAGGCTCGCCGACCGGATTCGCGAGCTGCTGCCGGCGGAACTGGCGCACACGGTGATCCGCACCAAGAACATCCTGTTCAATGTGGGCTTCTACCAGTACTGCCGGCGGCGCCCGGAATCCGCGCGCAAGATGCTCACCGGGCTCACCACCCGCATCCTGAAGGATCCGGCGCTGGTGGCCGAGCATTTCACCCCGGATTACGATCCGTGGGACCAGCGGCTGTGCGCGGCGCCGGACGCGGATTTCTTCAAGGCCATGCGCAAGGGCAAGGCCGAGGTGGTCACCGATCACATCGAAACCTTTGTGCCGGAGGGCATCCGCTTGAAGTCCGGCAAGGTGCTGGCGGCGGACATCGTCGTCACCGCCACCGGATTGCAACTGCTCGCCTTCGGCGGCATCGAGCTGACCGTCGACGGCGCGCCCGTGCGCCTGAGCGAGGAATTCGTCTGGCAGGGCACCATGATCACCGGCATCCCCAATTTCGCGGTGTGCATCGGCTACACCAATGCGTCCTGGACGCTGCGCGCCGATCTCAGCTCGCGACTGGTCTGCCGGGTGCTCGGGTACATGGACCGCAATGGCTACGCCGCGGTGGCGCCGCGGCCGGATCGCGCCCTGGACGAGCGGCCGCTGCTGGATCTGGCCTCGGGCTACATTCAGCGCTCGATCGCGGCGTTCCCGCGCCAGGGCGATCGGCGACCGTGGCGGGTGCGGCAGAACTACGTGCTCGACGCGGCTACCACCATGCGCGCCAATCTGAGCCGGACGCTGCGGCCGGTGCGCGCGGCGGAGGCCCTGCAGCGGGTCTGACCCGCGTCGGCCGGAGGCCGGCGTCCCGAACGCGACACGCTGGGGGCCGGGTGCGCGAAGTTCGCGCAGTGGTCTACCCGCGTGCATCCGCGTGCCAGGCTGACACCATCACGTTGCCGAGGAGCGGTCGCCCCGGCCGTTATGGGTCGACTGCTCGCGTCGAGGGGAGCTGCGATGGCATTCGAGGGTGGATTCCTGCGGCCCGCACCGGAGTCGGAACCACCGCTGCGCCCGTGTCCCGGCGGCCGGGCGGAGCAGGCGCCGCCATCGCCGTCGTGTCGCAATAGCGTCACCTCGAATGCGGTTTCCCGGCGGCCGGGAACGATTGGTCTACAACGGATAATCCGGGCTTCGCACCCTGCGAAATCCTGCCACTCCGTCGAAGTCGACGCTGCGGCAAGGCAATTCGCAACAGCGGTGGTGCGGGTGGCGCTGGAGGTGCTCGACGGGCGCCGTTCCGTGGTGCAGTTGCGCCCGCTCGCGGTATCGACCGTGGTCGAGGCGGTGCGCACGGTGGTGAACGCGCGTCTGGTGCCCGGGCTCGAGCTCGGGGTCGCGGTCCTCACCAGGGTGGATGTGATCATGTCGGGGCCCGCGGCCGCCGAAGTTTGCGCCGGATACGACCGTGGCGCGCGGCATTTCGCGCTGGCCGCGCACATTGTGCGGGGACCTTCCGGGTGGCGGTTGACCGCATTCCGCGTGCGCTGAAGACCGGTCGGTCTCTGCGGTAATAGCAGAATTGTCTGATCTCGTGGAATTCCAAACGCGCCTGGTTTGAAACCTGCATCCCACGGCATTAGCATTTCGGCGAAAAGCGGCAACCTACGTGGAAGGGCAGTCCATGGCAAAGAAAGTCACCGTAACTCTGGTTGACGACTACGACGGTCAATCGAAGGCCGACGAGACCGTCTATTTCTCGATCGACGGGATGGACTACGAGATCGACCTGTCGATCAAGAACGCCGGCAAGCTGCGGGAGTCTCTCGAGCCCTGGACGGAGAAGGCCCGCAAGGTGGGCCGTTCCAAGCGCAAGGTGGCCGGCGGCCGTACCCGCCCGGCCGTGGACCGCGAGGAGAGCACCGCCATCCGGGAATGGGCGCGGGCGCAGGGCCACCAGGTTTCCTCGCGCGGCCGCATCCCGGCCGAGATCGTCGACGCGTACCAGCGGGCGAAGAAATAGCGCGGCAAAACGCGGAGCAGGTGAATTTCGGCCGGAGCCGGTGATCATGGGTCACCGGCTTCTGTCATATGCCCGCAATGTCGCGCCGAAACCCCCGGGCTGAAACCCTCGATTCCGGAATTTCCGCTGGTTGCCGACCTAGGCGGCCCGCAGCAGTGACTTTCCGGTATCGGGAAGTTCCTTCCGAATGCGATCAATCAGCCGCTGTGCCCGCGCGCGATGCGCGTCCGCCGCGGCGGTATCGCCGAGCGCTTCGGCCAGCTCCGCCAATACGGTGTCCATCGGGCCGAATGCGGTCATGCCGGTCTCGATGCCGATGAGCGTCCCGGTATGCGGCGAAAGGTATTCGTACAGTTCCCGAATCGTCGCGCCCGCCCCGAATGCCACCGCCACCCGCGCCAGCATGGCCGACATCCACACCGGATACGGGCAACTCGCCACCGGATCCGCCGCCTCGAATACCTTCCGCGCCCGCTCGGTTTCGCCCGCGTGCAGCAGCGCGAGCGCATAGGCCGGACCGAACGCGTCCGGCAAGGCCGCGTAGTTTTCGGCCAATCGCCCCACCAGCCCGGACAAATCCCCCCGCGCCCATCCGATCGCGAGCGCGCAGAACACCTTCGCCTCATCCTGGTTGGCCGTCCCGGACCGCGTCATCCGCTCCCCGAACCGCGCATACAACCGCTCCGCCAGATCGACGTCGCCCCGCAGCAATTCCATCGTCGCCGCGAAACAGCTCACCAGATCCAGCAATGGCTGCAACTGCCCCTCATCGGCGCACTCCACCGCGTGCGCCGCCCGCCGCCCCGCCGCCCGCAGATCCGCGTGCGCCACCGCCGCCCGATACCCCAGGTAGTGCGCCAGCGCCCGATACTCGGCCAGCCCGCCCACCGACGCCGCCCGCTCCAGTTCGGCCGCGAGCCGCCCGAACTCCGTCCCGAAATCGAACTCCAGATATGTCAGCGCATTGACGGCCGCGCACACCAACTCCGGCTCCCCGACCTCCCGCGCCACCGCCAGCGCCCGCCGCGCCAGCGCCCGTCCCGCCCCCTCGTACTCCTCGAACCCGGCCTCGAATGTCGCCGCGACCAGCAACCGCACCAGCATCTCCGCCCCCTGCCGCCCCTCCGGTTCGGCATCTCTCCCCGCGACCCCACCGCCTGCACCGCCGGTCGAGGGGCCCGCGCTCGTGTTCGAACCGCCCTCGGCGGTGAGCAAACCGTTCTCGGCCACAGGTGAACTGCGGTCGGCTGCGATTTCACCGCCCCCTCCGGCGGTCCTGTCGGCCGCCCCCGGGCTGTGCGACCAGGGGGACCGCGTTCGCGCGGCAGCATCTCCGGGCGGCGGGAACTCCGGTGGCGGAAGCGAGATCCACGAGGTGGGCGGAACAGCATTCGGCGGAACGGCGGCGGTGGCGGGTATGGGCGCGGCGGGACCCGGGGCTCCCGGATCGTGCCACGGCGCAGGGACCCCGTAGCGGGCCAGGGCGTGGGAAAGGGCGTGGCGCAGGCGGTGATCGGGGGCGGTCCACTCCCGGATCGCGAAGATGACCGGGGCGCGCCAGCAGGTGAGGGCGCGGGCGATGAGGTCGGGGGAGTCGAGGCGGGTGGCCAGGGTGAGGGCGCGGGCGCGTTCGATGCGGGCCTCGTGGTGCCGGTTGGCGTAGGCGAGGGCGGTGACCAGGGCGCAGCGGGCGTCCAGCAGCGCGATGCGGTCGGGGCGGTCGGCGTGCGCGGCGGCGTGGCCGGCCAGTTCGTGGAGTTCGACGGCGGCTCGGCACAGGCGCACGGTTTCGGTGCGCTCGCGGTGGTTCGCGTGGACGGCGGCGGCCGCGCGCACGTATTCGATGGCATGCGCGGCGGTCTCGGGGCTGGCGCCGAGGATGGCGTGGTGGGCCAGGATATCCGGATCGCGCGCCACCGCGGGATGGGAGTCGGCCAGCGATTCCAGCAGTTCCAGTGCGGCCCAGTGCATCCGGCCGCGGCGCAGCGCGGGGATGCCGAGATGGACGGCCTCACGGATCAGGGCGTGCGCGAAGGCGATGCGACCGGTGTGGCCGGTGGCGACCAGACCGGCGGCCTCGGCGGCGGCGATCAGGTCGATGAGGGTGTCTTCCGCAATTCCGGTGGCCAGGCCCAGAATGGCCAGGTCGAGGCCCTCGCCCCAGATCGAGATGTGCCGCAGCACGTCGGCGACCCCGGCGGGCAGCCGCGCGATGCGCTCCTCGATGAGCTCGCGGATGGATTCCGGAATCTCATCCGAATCACCCTGGGCGGCCATGAGTTTCGCCAGCTCGCGAATGAACAGCGGGTGGCCGCCGGTCCGTTCGTGCAGCTTGGCGAGCAGGTCGTCGCCGAGCACGCGCAGCCCGGCGGCCCGGGCGGCCCGCCTGGTCCCGGCCGGATCCAGCCCGGTGAGATCGAACCAGGCGACGGTATGCCGCGCCAGCGCGGCCGCGGTGGTGTGCACCCCCGGCCCGGCCTGCGAGCGGCGCAGCGTGACCACGATGAGCACCGGGTCCTCGCGCAGCCAGGTGGTGAGCTGGCGCAGCACCTGCAGCGTGGCGGTGTCGGCGCGGTGCACGTTCTCGAGCAGGATCGCCACGGGTTCGGTGGCGGCCGCGCGCTTACATCGCTGCGCGAGGGTCCGGGACATGGTGAAGGCGTCGTCGGCGCCGAGGGCTTCGGCGGCGGAGGTGAGCGCGTCGAGGTCGGCCAGTATCTCCGACCACGCCCAGGCCGCCGGTGCGCCGTCGACCTCCGGGCAGTTGCCGGTCGCCACCGTCCAACCGGTCGCTGCCAAGGCGGCGAGCGCGGTTTCGGCGAGCGTGGTCTTGCCGATCCCGGCCTCGCCGGCCACCCACACCAGCCGCAGCCGCCGGCCGCGGGCGCTCTCGGCAATGGTGAGCAGCTCCGACAATTCGGCGGTATAGCCGGTGGCGCAGGGTGTTTCGGCCGTCGGGTCGAAACCGCCGCCCGGCAGCACCACGGCCCGGCTCTCGTCCACGATGCCGGGCAGCATGGCGGTCAGCGACCAGGTCGGCGCGGGGCGGTCGCGCACCAGCAGCCGTGATTCCACCGGCAGCGGGGGCAGCCCGCCCGGCGGGGTCAGATCGGTCGAGTGCGTGAGTATCGCGGTCTCCAGATGCCGCACCGCGGGCGCGGGATCGATCCCGAATTCGGCGCCCAGGAATTCCCGGGAGCGCCGAATTGTGTTGAGCGCCTCCAGCTGCTGCCCGAGCTGGTATTGCGCCACCGCGAGCAGCCGTACCAATTCCTCGCGTCCCGGATATTCGTCGAACAGCCCGCGCAGTGCGATGACCACCTCCCCGGCGCGGCCCAATTCGAGTTCGGCCTGGGCCTTGAGTTCCACGGCGGTCAGGTGCAGATCGGTGAGCCGATCGGCCTCCGCGACAGCCCATTCGGTGTCCGCGAAGGCTTCCAGGGCGGGCCCGTGCCAGTGTGTGAGGACGGAGTCCAGCATGGTGTTGCGGGCCGTCGCTTCGGGCCGGACCTGGGATTTGCTGATCAGTTCCCGATAGTTTCGCAGCTGCTCCTCGAAATGCCAGGCATCGATGGAACTCTCGGGTATCTTCAGGGCGTAACCGGACGATTCGGACACTATGCACCGAGAGGGCGCGCGCCGCGCCCGATCCGGTTCGAACAGCCGGCGCAGCGTGTGGATGTGCACCTGCAGCACCGAGGCGGCCTTGGGCGGCGGTTGCCCGCACCACAGGTCCTCGATCAGGCGTTCGGTGCTGACGACCTGGCCGTGGGCGACGATGAGGCGACCGAGTACGGCGCGCTGCATGGGAGTTCCGAGCGGAATTTCGCGGCCGTCCAGCGACATGTACAGGGGGCCGAGCACCCGGACCTCAGGTCCTCGCATGGCTGCCCTCCTCGAACCGAAAGCAAACTGGACGTTCGCCGCAAGAAGAGCACTATCTCGCATAAACCCTGAGATGCCAAAAGGTTGCCAAAGAGTTGTCGAATAGTTACGGCCAGGGGCCGGACTTAGTTTTTTCTTATGATAAGCGAATATGTTCGCAATGCTAACAGTGTTACGCCGCAGCACAACTCGATCGGAAGTGAGCCGGAAGAGCGGAGTCGGATACTTCTGGATGGAAGCAAGATTGAGAAGGGTGGTGGCGTGATGCACCAATTTCCCGCTGGATTCGGTGCGGCCGGAGCCGAGCCGGAGGACGTCGGCTTCTATGTCGATCGCGACGGCGACATCTGGGAGAAGCGACCGGACGGCTGGCGCCTGGTCCTGCAGCGCGGTGTGCCCGTCGACCCCAAATCGCTGTGGGATTGGATCGAGGGCCACGTCCGCGACTACGCGCCGTTCTCCCCCGTCGGCGCCTATTGACGAGCGGGACTCAGCGCGCCGCTGAGATAGTTGTAGGCCACCTGCGCGTGCAGCCGCACGCCCGTGACCAGAGTGCCGTCGTCGGCGTAGAAGTGCGGGTTGTGGTTCATGGCGATACCGCGCCCGCCCGGCATCGGTGACGGCGTTCCGCTCGCGCTGATCTGCACATCCTGCACGCCGAGCATGACGTAGAGACCGCCGTACTTGTTGACCATCTCCGAGATGTCGTCGTAGCCGAGCGTCGGCGGCGCGGGAATCACCTTGTCGGCGCCCGCCACCCGCCGGAAGGTCGGCAGACCGGCGTCGATCCACGACTGCTCATTGTGCACCGCGGGCACATCCTGCATGAATTCCACGGTGGCCGAACAGTTGTAGGCCTGCGCGGTATGCGCGGCCAGGGTCTCCAGGCGCTTCTGCACCTCGGGCATGTCCGCCTCGACCGCCGCGCGAATGGTGCCCCACAGCGTCACCGTCTGGCCGATGATATTGAACCGCCCCACGTCCTCGACGTGCCCGATGGTCACCGTCACCGGGTCGTAGGCCGACACCTGGCGGTAGAGCTGGCCGATACCGGTGAGCACGGCGCCGGCGGCGGGCATGGGATCGATGCCCATCCACGGGGTGGACCCGTGCACCTGCTGACCGGTGATGGTGATCTTCACCAGACAGGACGCGCTGAACTGCACCCCGGCGCGATATCCGATCCAGCCCTTGGGAAGTGGGACCACGTGGAAGCCGAACACCATGGTCGGCGCGGGATCGTCGAGCGCGCCCTCGGCGAGCATCGCTGCGGCCCCGCCCTTTTCGCCGACCGGCGGCCCCTCCTCGGCGGGCTGGAAGACGAAAACCACGGTGCCGGGCAGCTGTTCGCGCACCGCGGCGAGAACGGTCGCCGCGCCCATGAGCATCGAGGTGTGGCAGTCGTGACCGCAGGCGTGCGAGACGGGGAACGGCCCGCCGGGATAGTCCTGGTCGGTGACCTGCGATGCGAAGTCGACCCCGCACAGATCGGGCACGGGGAGGGCGTCGATATCGGCGCGCAGCGCGATGACCCGATCACCGGGCTGCCCACCGCGCAGCACCCCGACCACCCCGTGCCCGGCAATACCGGTGCGCACCTCGTCGAGCCGCAGGGACCGCAGATGATCCGCGATCAGGGCCGCGGTATTCACCTCGCGATTGGACAGTTCCGGATGCTGGTGCAGGTGATGCCGCCACCCGACGACCTGGTCGGCCACCGCTGTGGCATGCGCGTCGAGCTCGTCGTGGATCGTGGTCATCGGGTTGCTCCTGACGGACCAGAGAGTCGAAACAAACTCATCACGGCGGGTTGCCGTCGGGCCTGAGGCTACTACTGTGGGCAGAGAGTTCGCCATTCGTTTGCTGTCGCGTCGATGCCTTATTGATCACGACTGGGATTCGGCGCGCCGCCTGACGCCGCGAGGTGCTTATGACTCAGGGTTGGCCCAGTTCCAGGGGTTCGTTCGACTCCTTCGACGATATCTTCCAGCGATTCTTCGGATCCGGTATGGCGGCGCAGCCGCCGGTGCAGCGCATCGATCTGAGTCGTTTGCTGAGTGAGAGCGCGAAGCAGATCGTGGACAGCGCCCGGCAGGCCGCCCATGACTGGGGGAGTGCGGAGATCACCCCCGAGCACCTGCTCTACGCGGCCGCGGAGGTGGAACCGGCCGCGAGCATCATCGCCGAAATCGGCCGGGACCCCGAGGAACTGCGCGAGCAGATGCGGGCCGCGGCCGGCAGCGGGATCGGCGCGCACGGGGGCGGGCACGCGCTGGCGCTGAGCCCGGCGGCGAAGGTCGCGCTGCGCAATGCCCAGCGCAGCGCCGCCGAGGCGGGCAGCAGCTACATCGGGCCCGAGCACATCCTGCTCGGCATCGCCGGCAATCCGGAGACCGCGGCCGCGCAGGCGCTGTCGGGGGCGAAACTACCGGCCGCGCCCGGCCACAAGGAGCCCAGCGATACGCCCACGCTCGACGAATACGGGCGCGATCTCACCGCGGAGGCGCGGGCGGGCAAGGTCGATCCGGTGGTCGGGCGGGCGCAGGAGATCGAGCAGACCGTCGAGATCCTGTCGCGGCGGCGCAAGAACAATCCGGTGCTCATCGGCGATCCGGGCGTCGGCAAGACGGCCATCGTGGAGGGCCTGGCGCAGCGCATCGTCAATGGGGACGTGCCCGCGACGCTGGCCGATCGGCGGGTCATCGCGCTGGACGTGAGTTCGATGGTGGCGGGCAGCAAGTACCGCGGCGAATTCGAGGAGCGGCTGACCAAGGTGCTCGACGAGGTGCGCGCGCATTCGGACGAACTGGTGGTGTTCATCGACGAACTGCACACCATCGTCGGCGCGGGCGGTGGCGGCGAGGGGTCCATGGACGCGGGCAATATGCTCAAACCCGCACTGGCGCGCGGTGAACTGCACGCCATCGGCGCCACCACCATCGACGAATATCGCAAGTACATCGAGAAGGACGCGGCCCTGGAGCGCCGCTTCCAGCCGGTCATGGTGTCCGAGCCGTCGGTGGCCGACACCATCGAGATCCTGCGCGGACTGGTCGATGTGTACGAGGAGCACCATCAGGTGCGCTACGACGACGAGGCGCTCATCGCGGCGGCCGAGCTGTCCGATCGCTATCTCACCGACCGGTTCATGCCGGACAAGGCCATCGATCTGGTGGATCAGGCCGGTGCGCGCGTGCGGCTGCGCACCCGCACACCGGATCCGAAGGAGCGCGAGCAGGAGGAGAAGCTGGCGCGGCTGCGGCGGGAGAAGGACGCCGCGGTCGCCTCCGAGGACTACGAGAAGGCGAACGAGCTCAAAGCCGAGATCGCCAAGGCGGAGCAGAAGTCCGCGGCCGACGACGCACCGGTGGAGGTGCAGGAGGTGACGGTCACCGATATCGCCGAGGTGGTGTCGCGGCAGACCGGCATTCCCGTCGCGGATCTCACCGTGGAGGAGCGGCAGAAGCTGCTGAGACTCGAAGAGGTGCTGCACAAGCGCGTCATCGGGCAGGAGGAGGCCATTGTGGCGGTCGCCGAGGCGGTGCGCCGCGCCCGCGCCGGGCTGAAGGATCCGGATCGGCCCATCGGCTCGTTCCTGTTCCTGGGACCGACCGGCGTCGGCAAGACCGAGCTGGCGAAAGCCTTGGCGCAGGCGGTATTCGGGGACGAGGACCGGCTCATTCGCTTCGATATGAGCGAATTCCAGGAGAAGCACACGGTGTCGCGGCTGGTGGGCGCGCCGCCCGGATACGTCGGCTACGACGATGCCGCGCAGCTCACCGACAAGGTGCGCCGCCAGCCGTATTCGGTGATCCTGTTCGACGAGGTCGAGAAGGCGCATCCGGATGTGTTCAATGTGCTGCTGCAACTGCTCGACGACGGCCGGGTCACCGATTCCAAGGGTCGCACCGTGGATTTCAAGAACACCATTGTCATCCTCACCAGCAATATCGGCTCCGATCTCATCCTGTCCGCGAAAGACGGTGACCTGGACTCGATTACGCCGCAGCTGGAGGAGCGGCTGCGCAAGCACTTCCGGCCGGAGTTCCTCAACCGGCTCGACGAGCAGATCGTCTTCCACCGGCTGGACAAGTCGCAGCTGCGCGAGATCGTCGACCTGGTGCTCGACGGCACGCGGCGGCGGCTGCGCGCTCAGGACATCGAGCTCGATGTGTCGGAGCAGGCCATGGATTGGCTGGCGGACAATGGGTATCAGCCCGAATTCGGCGCCCGACCGCTGCGCCGCACGGTGCAGAAGCAGCTGGACAACAACCTCTCCAAGAAGATCCTCGACGGCGCGCTGGCCCCGGGCGACACCGTGCGCATCGACGCGGACGACTCCGGGCTGCTCGTCGAGGCGGTGCATCGCGAGCGGGACAAGACGAGCGAGGGCTCGATCATGACCGCGAAGAACACCAATGGCCACGCCAAGAACGGCAAGAGCAGCGGCAAGGCCAAGAGTGGTAAGGCCGCGACCAAGAGCTGAACTCCTGGTGGAAGGCCGTCCTCGTCATTCCGGCGCGTTCTTGGCCGGAATCCACCGGTGTGGATCCCGGCCAAAAGCATGCCGGGATGACGGGATGTGACTCGCTTTGCTGATGAATCTGGGTTAACTTTTTTGAATGGAGGAAGATCGCGCCGCGGCAGCGCTGCCGCTCGGCGAGCGGTTCGCCGACGGTCCGTTCCCGCCGCACCACCACGGGTGCTTCGGATGCGGCCCGTCGAACCCGGCCTCGCCGCTCATCAGCTTCGTGCGGCGGGGTGACCTCGTGCGTGGCACATTCATGCTGGATCACCGGCATCAGGGGGCGCCGGGGGTGGCGCACGGCGGGATCGTCGCCGCCGCCCTGGACGAGGCCTGCGGCTCCATCCTGTTCCCGCTGCAGCAGCCGGCGGTCACGGTGAAGCTGGATGTGGACTTCAAGGCCCCGGCCCGGTTGCATCGAGAATTCGTCGTAACTTCCATGCTGAGCGCCCGGGAGGGCCGCAAACTGTTCATCGATGCGGTGCTCACCGATGGCGACACCGTGATCGCGACCGGCCGGGCGATTTTCGTCGAGGTCGATCACGATCACTTCGTGCAGCTGGGCGCCAATCCCGGCGAGCTCTCCAGTCTCGGCGCCTGACCGCCGCCGTCAGCCCAGACGGCGGATATCGCCGCGGACGCGGTAGAACCCGCCGCGGGCCGATTCGGCGACCGCGTCCACCACATAGCGCGCCCCCGCCTCGCGAATCTCGCGGGGGAACTGGACATTCCAGTTGCTCCGGTAACCGGCGGACACGACGTGCACGCGCAGGTTGGTCCCCTCCTGCACGCATTCCACCACGATGCCGTCACCGGCCTCGGCCACCAATTCCACGGTGGCACTGGGGGTTACCGCGGAGATCTCCGGCGCCTTCACCGAAACCGTCTGCGGCAGCACACCCTGCTCCGCGTCGCGAATGGCCGTCTCGCTGACATCCAGGCAGGCCAGGGTGCCATTGGTGGTGACCAGGTACAGCTTCTCGTCGTGATACTGCATGGAATACGCCGACCCGCACCGGGTGGCCAGCTTCCACAGTCGCTGTCCCGAGGAGTCGAAGCAGTACACCGAGGAGTAGTTGTCGCCGGCGAAGACGTAACGCCCGTCCGGTGACGTGGCGCAGGAGAATACGGCCGCATCGCATTGATAGGTGCGTTCGGACTGCCCGTTCTTGGCCACCATCCGTACCTGATTGTGGCTGGTGCCCGCGTACACCGCATCGGCCTCCTGCCAGCCGAACAGCACCGAGCCGTTCGTGCCCACCTGCCACCGCTGGTCACCGCTGGCCAGGTCGTATGTGGTGACGCCGTCGGAATGCCCGTGGTACACGCCTTCCCGGTCGATGCGCACCATCCACCCGGAGTTCCCGGTGCTGCGCCGCGACCACAGCGATTCCTCCTCGTGGTCGATGACCGTCAGCCCGCCCTGCCGGTCGGAGACGCCGAGGATGCCGTCGTGAATATCCAGCCAGTAGATGTCGACATTGGCCGCGATATCGTAGGCCGCGCGCGGCACCTTCCCCGACAGGTCGTACACCCGGCCGTCGTCACATCCGGCGTAGATCCAGAAGTCGTCCGCCACAATGCACTTCACGGCATCCGGCAGCTTGAATCGCCCCGTCACCTCACCGCCGGGCGTCAGCGTGAACACATCACCGCTCTCATTGCCCACCCAGCAGCGCCGCTCGTCCACGAAGATCCCGAACGCCGCCGCGCCCGAATCGAAGGTCCACAGCACCGGCGCCGATTTCGCCGTCGACCGCTGACTGACAATGGCCCGCCGCGTCACCGGCCGCTTCCCCCGCGCCCCCATCACCGCGGGCGCATACCCCTTCCGAATCTTCTCATTGATCTTCTTGGTCGCAGCCGCCCGCGCCTTCTCCACCGTGGCGAACGAACTCACCGTCCGCTGCCCCGCATCCCCGATCCGCCCATACCGAATCGTGACCTCCGTCCCCGCCACCACAACTTCATAGAACTTGTGTGCCGACCCGCTGTCCTCGGACAGTTCGAGATAAGTGGTCGCCCCGCTGGTCATGCTCTGCTCCGTGCCTCACGTCAACTGATGTGACGCGAAAACTAGCAACCCCCACCGACATTCGCGCGCCAGTTGGAGGGCTGCCGTCGGCCTGCGGCAGCCGCCAAGGCATACAGCACTCGCCGCTCATCGTCGATCGCGTACCAGATTCGGCCCCCGCCGGTCACCTCGTATTGCCACTGCTCCAGTGCGCCGCCCTCCACTACGACCCGGCCGAGGTCGAACCGGAGTGGACCAGCCAGTCGGTCTCCGGACTTCATCTCCTCTCCCGAGTCCGTCAGCCATCGGCGCTACCCGGACGCTCGACGTCAACCGCATCGGCCGTATCGAATGGTCCGCGTAGCCGTCGCGTGAGCTCGGGATCGGAGTAGATTTCGGCGGTCGATTGCCATTCGCGCAGTGCGCGTGAGAATGGGAGCAGCAGACCGGTTTCCGCGCCGGCGAGCAAGTGATCCAGGAGCTCTTTGACGCACTGGGGGCGGGCTTCCAGTGGAAGCCAGGTCAGCCAGGGCAGCTCCTCGGCGAAGACCTCCTCGGCGAGTTCGCGGTTGGCTCTGGCGACGATCGCCAGTGAACGAGCTGCGAGACCCAACCCCTTGACCATGGCCTCGAATCGCTCGGAGCGCATCAGCACCAGGTTCTCCGCGTCACGCCGCTCGAGGATTACATCAGCATCGTCGAGCGCGGGGAACACGCTGGTCTGCTTGTTGATCAGCGTGGAGAACGGGAAGGTTCGGGTGGCCATGGCACCATCGTACCGGGAATTCGAAACTAGTTCAGTAGTTCGCGGCGGTGGTGCTTCACGAGTAGCCCGGTTGCCAACTCCCTAGGTCGGCGTTGTTTCACACCGGGGGCTTGGTCCAGGTGAGGGAATACCGCCACATCACGTGGCGGCGGAATCGGGCTCCGGGCAGGATGTCTCGGGCGATGGCCGCCATCTCCCGGTAGGTCACCGGAGGCGGCCACACGATCGGTGACGGGTGCTCCCACTTCGTCTTGGTCAAGCGAAACCACGTGAAGCCCGTGATGCCCGCGAGAGCCCAGGGCAGGTCCCTGGGCAGCGCATCACGGGCGAGGCCGACGACCGCCAAAGTTCCGCCCGGACGGAGCAATTCCCGCATTCGCTTCAGACCGGCGGCCGCGTCCATGTGGTGCAGCGTCGCGACCGAGACGATTCCGTCGAACGACTCCGGCTCGAACGGGTGGGTCAGGAAATCCCCGCACACGTACTCGATCTCCCCACCCGGCGACTGCTTCCGGGCCTGTTCGATACCCGGCTCGTCGAGATCGATCCCCGTCACCCGCGCACCACG
This sequence comes from Nocardia sp. NPDC127526, assembly GCF_042672265.1. Classification (NCBI taxonomy): domain Bacteria; kingdom Bacillati; phylum Actinomycetota; class Actinomycetes; order Mycobacteriales; family Nocardiaceae; genus Nocardia; species Nocardia sp. NPDC127526. Next base: position 80,055 of record NZ_JBHXVO010000025.1, read on the forward strand.
CGCGTGCAGCCGCCGAGCGAGCATCCCCTCACCGCACCCGACATCGAGCACGGCTCCCCCCGTCGGCACAGCCTCCACCAGAAGCCGGTGATAGTGGATATTCCCGTTCCACCGCTCGCCATCCGGCACCTCGATACCCCGCGTCCAGCCCACGCGACTCCTCCCGTCAGTCCTCCCCGCAGCCTAGCCAGGGTCTGGACAAACGATCACCGGGAACTGGTGGCGGCATTTCGCGGGTAGCCCCCGCCATCAGTTCCCGGTCGGCGTCGTTTCACATTGGCTAGAGGTAGAGCTGGGCGACCAGGCCGGCGAGGGCTCCGCCGACGAGGGGGCCGAGGACCGGGACCCAGGAGTAGGACCAGTCGGCATTCTTGTGGGTCGAGGACACCGGGGCGCCGGGGCTTTCGTCGACGACCGAGTGGGCGCCGCCGCCGGAGTTGACGTCGGCGGGCAGGCGCTTGGGCAGCACATTGGCCGAGCGGGTGGTCGGGAGCAGCGCGTAGGCGATGCGGGGGCCGAGGTCGCGGGCCGGGTTGATGGCGTAGCCGGTCGGGCCGCCCAGGGAGGCGCCGATGCCGACGACCAGCAGGGCCGCGGCCAGCGGGCCGAGGCCGCTGGGGGTGTGGCCGAAGGCCAGGATCACGAAGACCAGGGCGAAAGTGGCGATGACCTCGGTGACGAAGTTCCAGGAGTAGGAGCGGATGGCCGGGCCGGTGGAGAAGATGCCCAGCTTCTTGCCCTCGTCGGGTTCCTCGTCGAAGTGCTTCTTGTACGCCAGGTACGCGACGCACGCGCCGAGGAAGGCGCCCACCAGCTGGGCGGAAATATAGGCGACGGTATTGACGAAGTTCACCGGAATTCCCGGTGCGTACTCCGATGCGCCACTGAACAGCATGCCGATGGTGACCGCGGGATTGAGATGACCGCCCGTCTTGTAGGCGACATACACGCCCGCGAAAACGCCGAGACCCCAGCCGAAAGTAATGAGCAGCCAGCCTCCGTCGAAGCCTTTCGACTTCGAAAGCAATACGTTGGCTACGACGCCTGCGCCGAGCAGGATCAGGACACCGGTACCCAGTGCCTCACTGACGAATATAGAGCTGAAGTCCATCGATGCGCCTCCCGTTCGGCGTCGCTGCCAGTCCGGACAAGACTTTACGGTCCTTTGTCCAGCAAATCTGTAGAAACACGCTAGGGGGTAATGCGCTTCGGACACAAGTCCGCAATCATTATCGAAAAGCCCGGAGGTGCAGCACTATTCGATTCCCGGAAACGCCGGACAGCGCCGCGCCGGAATATTCCGGTGCGGCGCTGTTCGCCTGTGAAATTGTGTACGCGGATCGGATCAGCGCGCGGCGACTAGACGCGCGGCATTGGCGGACTCGTCGTCGCGGGCTTCATTGGCGGCGAGTTCGGCGTGCACGCGGTCGTAGTAGCGGTTGATCTCCGCATTGGTGCGCTCGTCGTCCCAGCCCAGGTGCGGGGCGATGAGGCGGGCGATCTCGCCGGCCGCCTCCAGGCCGCGATCGGGCACCTCGATGGAGATGCGGGTGCGGCGGGTGAGGATGTCGTCGAGGTGCAGCGCGCCTTCGTGGGTGACGGCGTAGACGGCCTCGGCGGCGATGTAGTCCTCGGCGCCCCGGATCGGTTCGCGCAGTGCGGGAACCGCGGCAATGAGGTCGAAGATGTTCTCCGACAGCGAGCCGTAGCGGCCCAGCAGGTGTTCCACGACCTCGACCGGGAGGTCGGCGCGCGCGGCCACGCCGGGCAGGTCGGCGAGCATGTCCTGGTAGCCGACCGCGCCCAGGATGGGCAGGTTCTCGGTGGTCGAGCGCGGGGCGTCGCTGCCGAGGGTCTCGACGGCGGCGTCCACCACATCGGCGGCCATCACCCGGTAGGTGGTGTACTTGCCGCCCGCGATGACGAACAGACCGGGGGCCGGCTCGGCGACCGCGTGCTCGCGGGAGAGCTTGGAGGTCTGCTTGGACGCACCGGTCATGAGCGGGCGCAGGCCCGCGTAGGTGCCGACGATGTCGGCGCGGGTGAGCGGCTCGCGCAGCACGGCATTGACGTGGTCGAGGATGTACTGCACATCCGCGGCGCTGGCCGTCGGGTGGTTCTTGTCCAGGGTCCAGTCGGTGTCGGTGGTGCCGATGATCCAGTGCTCGGCCCACGGGATCACGAACAGCACGGACTTCTCGGTGCGCATGATCAGGCCGGTGCCCATGTCCAGGCGCTCGCGCGGAACCATGATGTGCACGCCCTTGGACATGCGCACGTGGAACGGGAACTCCACGCCGGTCATCTTGATCATGTCGTCGGTCCACACGCCGGTCGCGCTGATCACGGTGCGCGCCCGGATGGTGTGCTCCAGACCGGTTTCCAGGTCCTCGACCTTCGCGCCGACGACCCGCTCGCCCTCGCGGATGAGCCCGGTGACCTTGGTGCGGGTGAGCACGGTCGCGCCGTGCTGGGCGGCGGTGCGGGCCAGCATCATGGTGTGGCGGGCATCGTCGACCTGGGCGTCGTAGTAGCGGATGGCGCCGGTCATGGCGTCGTCCTTGAGCGCCGGAGCCAGTTCCAGGGCCTTGGTGCGGGACATGTGCCGGTGCATGGGCACCGCCCGCGCGCCGCCGAGGGTGTCGTAGAGGGCCACGCCGGCGCCGATGTAGGCGCGCTCCCAGACGCGGTGCTGCAGCGGGATGAGGAAGGACACCGGGTGCACCAGGTGCGGGGCCAGCTTGCTCAGCAGCAGGCCGCGTTCCTTCAAAGCCTCACGGACCAGGATGAAGTCGAGCATCTCCAGGTAGCGCAGGCCGCCGTGGATGAGCTTGGAGGACCGGCTCGAGGTGCCGGCGGCGAAGTCGCGCGCCTCGACCATGGTGACGGACAGGCCGCGGGCGGCGGCGTCCAGCGCGGCGCCCGCGCCGGTCACTCCACCGCCGATGACCAGAACGTCGATTTCGGTGTCGCCGAGCGCATCGATGGCCCGGGCGCGGTAGGCGGGATCCAGTTGTGCGGACACGGAATGCTCCTTGTTATCGGGGTTTTGAGTCATCGGGGGCAGCGCTACTCGTCGTCTTCATCGATATCGACCCAGTCGAGGGTGCGCGAAACGGCTTTCAGCCAGCGGGCGTACTTGCGTTCGCGCTTCGCCTCGTCCCAGGTGGGCTGCCAGCGCTTGTCCTCGTGCCAGTTGGCGACGAGTTCGTCTGTGTTGTTCCAGAATCCGACGGCCAGGCCGGCGGCGTAGGCCGCGCCGAGCGCGGTGGTCTCCGCGACCACCGGGCGCGAGACCGGGACACCGAGGAAGTCGGCCTGGATCTGCATGGCCAGTTCATTGGCGGTGACACCGCCGTCCACGCGCAGGGTTTCGAGCTTGACCCCGGAATCGCGCTGCATGGCCTCGACCACGTCGCGGGTCTGGTAGCAGATGGATTCCAGTGTGGCCCTGGCCAAGTGGGCGTTGTTGGAGTACCGGGACAGGCCCACGATCGCACCGCGGGCATCGGGCCGCCAGTACGGGGCGAACAGGCCGGAGAAGGCGGGCACGAAGTACACGCCGCCGGTGTCCTGCACCTGCCGGGCCAGATTCTCGATCTGCGATGCGCCGGAGATGATTCCGAGCTGATCGCGCAGCCACTGCACGGCCGAACCGGTGACGGCGATGGAGCCTTCGAGGGCGTACACCGGCTTGTCGTCGCCGAACTGGTAGGCGACGGTGGTCAGCAGGCCGTGCTTGGAGTGCACAATCTCTGTACCGGTATTCAGCATCAGGAAATTCCCTGTGCCGTAAGTGTTCTTGGCCTCACCGGGGCGGAAGCACACCTGGCCGACGGTGGCGGCCTGCTGATCGCCGAGCACGCCGGCGATCGGGACCGCGCCCTTGAACGGTCCGTCGGGATTGGTCATGCCGAAGCCCTCGGGATTGGAGGACGGCGCGATGGCGGGCAGCATGGCGCGCGGAATTCCGAAGACCGCCAGCAGCTCCTCGTCCCAGTCCAAGGTTTCGAGGTCCATGAGCATGGTGCGCGAGGCATTGGTCGGATCGGTGATGTGCACGCCGCCGCGGGTGCCGCCGGTGAGGTTCCAGATGATCCAGGAGTCCGGGGTTCCGAAGAGCGCGTCGCCCTGCTCGGCGTCCTCGCGCACGCCCGGGACATTGTCGAGGATCCACTTGACCTTGCCGCCGGAGAAGTACGGGGCGGGCGGCAGACCGGCCTTCTCGCGAATGAGATCGCCGTGCCCGGCCTTCTCCACCTCCGCGATGATGCGGTCGGTGCGGGTGTCCTGCCAGACGATGGCGTTGTAATAGGGGCGTCCGGTGCGGCGGTTCCACACAATGGTGGTCTCGCGCTGATTGGTGACGCCGACCGCGGCCAGATCGGCGGCGGTGAGGCGGGCCCCGGCGAGGGCGCTCTTGATCACAGTGCGCGCGCGTTCCCAGATCTCGTCCGGATTGTGTTCCACCCAGCCGGCCTGCGGCATGATCTGCTCGTGTTCGAGCTGATGGCGGGCAACCACATTGCCGCCGTGGTCGAAAACCATGAAGCGCGTGGAGGTCGTGCCCTGATCAATGGCCCCGACGTACTGCGTCATCGCGATCCTTTCCGGAACCTCGTCATTGAGTCCGTTTGCCCTGGTGAGCGCGGTCGCGGCCGGGCCCGACGTCCACGCTACGAAGTGATCGCGTTCCACTCCAGGGCAGGCGTTCGACAATGCCGAACGGTTTGCTGATAGGTTACGAGCATGCCGGGTTCGATTCAGTCGATCGAGCGCGCCGCCGCCATGTTGCAGCTGCTCGCGCGCGGGTCCGGGCGGCTCGGCGTCGGGGAGATCGCGGCCGCCCTGGGACTGGCCAAGCCGACGGCGCACGGCATTCTGCGGACGCTGCAGGGGGTGGGGTTCGTCGAGCAGGATCCGGTCAGCGGGAAATATCAGCTGGGGTCGGCCATCCATGAGCTCGGCGGGGGATATCTGGATGCCAATGAGTTGCGATCGCGTGCCATCAATCGGGCGGACGCGCTCGCCGCGCGCAGCGGGGAGTCGGTGCGGATCGCCGCCCCGGTGGGCAACGGGGTGTCGGTGGTGCACCACGTGTTCCGGCCCGACAACACCGAGCAGGCCCTGGAAGTGGGGACGACGCTGCCGCCGCACGCGACCGCCTTGGGAAAGGTGCTGCTGGCCTACGACTCGCAGCTGTCGGCGACCGTGCGGGAGGGCGAGCTGCCCGCCTTCACCCACCGCACCATCGTGGACCGGGCCGTGCTGGGCCGGGCGCTGACCGAGGTGCGCCGGACCGGGTGGGCCGGGGATATCGGCGAGTACCGGTCCGCGGAGGCGAGCATTGCCGCGCCGGTGCGCGGGCGCGGCGGGCTGGTGGTGGGCGCCATCGGCATCAGCGGGCCGATCGATCAGCTCTGCGACGGGCAGCTGCGGTTCCGGCCCGGATTCGTCGGCCAGGTTCGCGATGCGGCGCAGGCGGTTTCACGAGATCTTGGTGGCGCACAGTGAATGTCGCGCGGGACGGGAGCGGCCGGGAATGACGCAACGATATGTGCTCGCCATCGATCAGGGCACCACCTCCACGCGGTGCATCCTGTTCGATCAGCGCGCCCGGCTGGCCGGGGTGGCGCAGCGCGAGCATCGGCAGCACTATCCGCGGCCCGGGTGGGTGGAGCAGGACGCGCTGGAGATCTGGCGCAATGTCGAGCGCGTCGTCCCTGCGGCACTGCGGGATTCGGGGATCACGGCCGAGCAGGTGGCGGCGGTGGGGATCGCCAATCAGCGCGAGACCACGGTGGTGTGGGACCGGCGCACCGGGACGCCCATCGGGCGGGCCATCGTGTGGCAGGACGTGCGCACCGAGGAGCTGGTGAACCGGTTGCGCGAAGCGCCCGGGGCGGAACGCATTCGGGAGCTGTGCGGCTTGCCCCTGGCCACCTACTTCGCCGCGCCGCGGCTGCGCTGGCTGCTGGATTCCGTTGCGGGACTGCGTGATCGCGCCGAACGCGGGGAGGTGCTGTTCGGGACCATGGAGACCTGGCTGATCTGGAATCTCACCGGCGGCGCGGACCACGGGGTGCACGTCACCGATGTCACCAATGCCGGGCGCACGCTGCTGATGAATCTCGAAACCCTGGACTGGGACGACGAACTGCTGCGGTTCTTCGATATTCCGAAGGCCATGCTGCCGCGCATCGAACCCTCGACCGGCGAGTTCGGCACGGCGCGGCGGGTGGTTCCGGGCGTGCGCATCGCGGCCGCGCTCGGCGATCAGCACGCGGCCTTGTTCGGGCAGACCTGTTTCGCGCCCGGGGAGACCGAATGCACCTATGGCACAGGCGGATTCCTGCTGATGAACACCGGCCGGGAGCTGGTGCGGTCACAGCACGGCCTGCTCACCACCATCGGGTATCAGATCGGCCCGGAGCCGGTGTACGCCCTGGAAGGGCCGATCGCCGTCACCGGCTCGCTGGTGCAGTGGCTGCGCGACAACATCGGCCTGATCGCCAGTGCGCCCGAGATCGAAACCCTCGCGGGCACAGTCGAAGACAATGGCGGGTGCTATCTGGTCCCGGCCTTCTCCGGGCTCTACGCGCCGCATTGGCGCAGCGACGCGCGCGGGCTGATCATCGGACTGACCTCCTATGTCACCAAGGGACACATCGCCCGGGCCGTGCTGGAGGCCACCGCCTGGCAGACCCGCGACGTGGTGGAGGCCATGAACGCCGATTCCGGCCTGCACGCGGCGGCGCTGCGGGTGGCGGGCGGTATGACCTCCGACAACCTGCTCATGCAGATCGTGGCCGATGTGCTCGACATACCGGTCATGCGACCGATCGTCGCCGAGACCGTCTCCCTCGGCGCGGCGTACGCGGCGGGCCTGGCCGTCGGCTACTGGCCGGATCTCGAAGGGCTGCGCCACAACTGGCGGGTGGCGGCCCAATGGCTGCCGCGCATGGACCCGCGCCTGCGCGCGCAGGAATACGACAACTGGCGGCGAGCGGTGGAGCTTACCTTCGGTTGGCTGCGACCGAAGAAGTCCTTGACCTAACGTGGCAGCTATGCGGTTGTACGTGGGATGCGCGATGTGGCAACACCCGGACTGGCAGGAGAGACCTTTACCCCCGGCCGAGCGCCTGCGCACCTACTCCTCGTGGTGCAATGCCGTCGAGGGCAACACCACCTTCTACGCCACCCCGCAACGCCGCACCGTCGAATCCTGGGCCCGCCAAACCGATCCCGACTTCCGATTCGTCGTGAAGCTCCCGCGCACCGTCACTCACGATCGCCGCCTCACCGGCATCGACGAGGAGATGACCACGTTCCTGGACGCCGTCGAACCCCTGGGCCGCCGTCTACACGCCCTGTGGATCCAGCTCCCCGCCTCCTTCACCGACCTCGCCGCCCTGGCCCGCCTGCTCGACGGCCTCCCCGTCCACTACCGCGCCGCCGTGGAGGTCCGCCATCCGGCCTTCTTCCAGAACGACCGCGCCATCGGGCAACTGGAATCGATCCTCAATGCCGCCGCGGCCGAATGGGTCACCTTCGACACCACCGTCCTGTTCGCCACCCCGCCCATCAGCGCCGCCGAAAACGAGGCCTGGTCCAAGAAGCCCCGCGTCCCCCGCCGCACCCGGGCCCTCACCGAATTCCCCATGGTCCGCTACCACGGCCGCGACGACCCCAAAGCCACCATCGCCGGCTGGCAGCCCTGGATCCGCACGGTCGTCGCCTGGCTCCGGGAAGGCCGTTCTCCCACCGTCTTCATCCACACCCCCGACAACTCCCAGGCCCGCACTCTCGCCCGCCAATTCCACGCCGAGGTCCGCACCCACCTCCCCGACCTGGAGCCCCTGCCCGAGCCGCTCCCCACCGATCCCATGACCTTGTTCTGAAACAACGCCGACCGGGAACTGGTGGCGGGGGCTACTCGCGAAATGCCGCCATCAGTTCCCGGTGATCGGTTGTCCAGCTGGGGGTTCAGCTGATGAGGGCTGAATCCTTTTCTCGGCGTTGGGCTTCGCGGGCGAGGGAGCGGTCGCGTTGTTCTTCGAAGCGGACGGCGTCCTTGCGGAGTTTTTCGAGGTGCTGGCCCAGGACGTTGCGGTAGTAGTCGCCGCGGGGGGTGAAGTCGGTGCGGTCGAAGATGTTCCACTTCTTGAGGACCGGTTGGATGACCTCTTCGAGGTGCTGGCGGAGGTCGTAGATGCCGTGTTTGGCCATGAGGACGCCATTGCGGCGGAAGTTGGGCATGCCGGCGCCGGGCATTTGGAATTGCTGGACGATGTTGGCGATGGCTTCGACGGCTTGGTCGGGGGACAGGTCCAGGGCGGCGCCGACCATATTGCGATAGAAGATCATGTGCAGGTTTTCGTCGGCGGCAATGCGTTGCAGCATCCTGTCCGCTATGGGGTCATTGCACACTTTGCCGGTATTGCGATGAGAAACGCGAGTGGCCAATTCCTGGAATGTCACATAGATGACGGAATACATGAATCCGGCAGCCGCATAGATGTGGCTGTGGCCGACGCGGTCGCGGACCAGATGCATGGCGTTGTAGCCGTTGGTCATGTGAATCATGCGGGCCTGCTCCAGGGCCACCGGATCCACGCCGCGGGTCACCACCAGGTAATCGCGCAGCACGATGCCGTGCCGGTTCTCCTCGGCGGTCCAGCGGCCCACCCAGGTGCCCCAGGCGCCGTCCTGGGAGAAGTTCTCGGCGATTTCCCGGTGATAGCTGGGAAGATTGTCCTCGGTCAGTAGATTGGTGATCATGGCCGCCTTGGCGACCTCGCTGAGCTTGGACTGCTGAGGGTCCCAGTCTTCACCTTCCATAGCTGCGAAGTTGCGGCCCTCATCCCACGGCACGTAGTCGTGCGGATGCCAGTCCTTGGCCATGGATAGATGCCTATTCACATTCTGTTCGGCAACAGGCTCCAACTCGATGAGCAACTCGAGCTGCGTCAGATTCCTGGCCACGTTCGTGTGCCTCCCTCGAAATGGCTCGGCGCTGCGGAATGATGGTGAAAGATCCGGCGATTGCCGCCGTGGGCGAAAGGGACCACCTGGAACGGTTTCGGGGTCCCGCGTGTCGCACAAGGAGACTGGTCGGCTTAGCCTCGGATAATCTAGCCCAGTTCGCCGGAGATTGGCTTCAACACCCGCCGCAGTGTTCGCGGCCGGGAGCGTTCGCGAGTTGCAAAACAGTCCTTGACAGCCACGCGGATCGAAATCAGGTTCGCCGCAGCATTGCTACGGAGAGTGAACGATCATGCAGACGCCCAACCGCCGCAAGTTCCCCGACGTCGTCGTCACGTCCCTGGCGACCACCACCTCCATCTCGGGAGACGTCGACTCGACCTGGAAGGGCCTACTCAACGGCGAGAGCGGTATCGACGTCCTCGAGGACAGCTGGGTCCAGGATTTCGAACTGCCGGTGCGCATCGGCGGCCACCTCAAGGTCTCGCCGCGCGATCAGGTCAGCCCGGCGGAATTACGCCGCCTGTCCTACATCGAGCAGATGGCCCTGGTGCTGGGGCGCGAGGTGTGGAAGAACGCCGGCAATCCGGAGGTCGATCGCGACCGCCTCGGCGTCGCCATCGGCACCGGCCTGGGCGGCGCGGAGTGCCTGATCGTGGCGCGCGACAAGCTCGAGACCGGCGGCTACCGCAAGGTCTCCCCGCTGACCGTGCAGACCGTCATGCCCAATGGCGCGGCCGCCGTGGTCGGCACCGAGCTGCGCGCGGGCGCCGGTGTGCGAACGCCGGTTTCGGCCTGTTCATCCGGTTCGGAGGCGATCGCCAATGCCTGGCAGATGATCGTCATGGGCGATGCCGACATGGTCGTCACCGGCGGCGTCGAGGGCGGCATCCACGTGCTGCCGATCGCCGGGTTCTCCATGATGCGCGCCATGAGCACCCGCAACGACGATCCCAAGGCGGCCTCGCGCCCCTTCGACCGCGACCGCGACGGCTTCGTCTTCGGTGAGGCCGGCGCCCTCATGGTGATCGAGACCGAGGAGCACGCCAAGGCCCGCGGCGCGACCATTCACGCCCGGCTCATGGGCGCGGGGATCACCTCCGACGGTTTCCATCTCGTCGCCCCCGACCCGGAGGGCACGGGCGCGGCGCGCGCCATGACCCGCGCCATGGAGAACGCCGGAATCTCGAAATCCGATGTCACGCATATCAATGCGCACGCCACCGCCACGCCCATCGGGGATACCGCCGAGGCCAATGCCATTCAGCAAGCGGTCGGCAATCACGCTGCGGTCTATGCGCCCAAGTCGGCGCTGGGGCACTCCATCGGGGCCGTGGGCGCGCTCGAATCGGTGCTCACCGTGCTGGCGGTGCGCGACGGAATCATCCCGCCCACGCTGAATTTGGACAATCAGGACCCCGAAATCGATCTCGACGTGGTGAAGGGCCAGGCGCGGCCGGGCACCTACGACTACGCCCTGAACAACTCCTTCGGCTTCGGCGGGCACAATGTCGCGCTCGCCTTCGGTCGGTACTGAGTATCCGGGACCGTGGCACCTGCTAGTCTTCCTCAGCCCCAGCTAATTCCCGGGCTCCTGTGTCGATCTTTGTTCGGTGTCACTGCACAGTCATGGCTGTGAGTTGAAAAAGGATAGGGAATGATCGGCGAGACCACTTTCGATGACTTTCTGGACGAGCACGGCAACATCTCGCTCCCCGACAACAAGACGATGATCGACCTGGTCGACCATCACACCGCGGAGTGCGGCGACGAACTCGCCTACCGCTATGTCGACTATTCGCGCGAACGCGACGGTGAGTACTTCGAACTCACCTGGAATCAGTTCGGCGTCCGGCTGCGCGCGGTGGCCGCCCGGTTGCAGCAGGTCACGCAGCCCGGCGACCGGGTCGCCATCCTCTGTCCGCAGGGGCTGGAGTACATCGTCGCCATGTACGGGGCGGTGTACGCCGGCAATATCGCGGTGCCGCTGTTCGAACCGGATGAGCACGGGCATTCCGATCGGCTGCACGCGGTGCTCGACGACTGCCAGCCCGCCGCCATCCTCACGGTCGGTTCGGCGGCGGCCGGGGTGCGGGAACTGTTCCGGGAGTTGCCCGCCCCGCAGCGCCCGCGCATCATCGCCGTGGAGATGATCCCGGACAGCGTCGGCGAGACCTGGGTGCGTCCGGAGATCAATATCGACAGCGTGGCGTATCTGCAGTACACCTCGGGTTCCACCCGGACGCCGGCGGGCGTGGAGATCACCCACCGGGCCGTGGGCACCAACCTGTTCCAGATGATCAGCGCCATCGGCATCAACGAGAAGGCGCGCGGCGTCACCTGGCTGCCCATGTTCCACGACATGGGCCTGCTCACCGTCATCCTGCCCTCGCTCGGCGGCAAGTTCATCACCATCATGTCGCCGAGTGCCTTCGTGCGCCGGCCCTACCGCTGGATCAAGGAGCTGGCGGCGCAGGAGGATGGGGCCGAGATCTACGCGGCCGCACCGAATTTCGCCTTCGAGCATGCGGCGGTGCGGGGCAAGCCCAAGCCCGGTGAGGAACTCGATCTGTCGCGGGTGATCGGTTTGATCAATGGCAGCGAGCCGGTCTCGGTGACCTCGATGCAGAAGTTCAACGAGGCCTTCGAGCCCTACGGGCTGCCCAAGACCGCCATCAAGCCGTGCTACGGCATGGCGGAGGCGACGCTGTTCGTCTCGGCCACCCGGCGCGACGACGAGGCGCGGGTGGTCTACGTGGACCGCGGCGAGCTCAATGCCGGCCGTATGACCGAGGTGAATCCGGACGCGGAAAACGCTGTGGCACAGGTTTCTTGCGGCTATGTCGCACTGTCGCAGTGGGCGACCATCGTGGATCCGGAGACCGGCGCGGAACGGCCCGACGGCGAGGTCGGCGAGATCTGGCTGCACGGGCAGAACATGGGCATCGGCTATTGGGGCCGCCCCGAGGAATCCGAGGCGACCTTCCACAACAAGCTCACCTCGCGCCAGCCGCACGGCAGTCACGCCGAAGGCACCGAGCCGGACGCGAAGTGGATGCGCACCGGCGATTTCGGCGCCTACTACGACGGCGAGCTCTACATCACCGGCCGCGTCAAGGATCTGGTGATCGTGGACGGCCGCAATCACTATCCGCAGGATCTGGAGTACAGCGCCCAGGAGTCCAGCACCGCGCTGCGGCCCGGATTCGTTGCGGCCTTCTCGGTTTCGGCCGACGAGATGCCGGTCGAGGCCGGCGATCGCGCCGAGGCCGGCACCGAGCAGCTGGTGATCGTGGCCGAACGCGGCACGGGCGCGGCGAAACTCGATCCGGAGCCGATCGCGGAGACGGTGCGCGCCGCCATTGCCAAGCGGCACGGCGTGACGGTGCGGGATCTGCTGCTGGTGCCGGCGGGCTCGATTCCGCGCACCTCCAGCGGCAAGATCGCGCGCCGGGCCTGCAAGGCGGCCTATGTGGAGGGCACCCTGCGCGGCGGGCACCGCCAGCAGGCCTTCCCGGACGTGGCCGAGTAGGCCCGCAAGCCCGGAAAGCCGTGCCGCCGACGCGATCTCACAGCGTGTCGGCGGTGCGGCTCACCTCGTAGCCGAGCAGTCGTTCGGCCTCTTCGATACCGCCCTGCAGGTCGCCGACCGCGTTCATCTTCGACAGGTCCAGCCCGATCGCCACCAGGGTGAGCGCGATCTCCGAGGACAGCCCGGTGATGATGACGCTGGCGCCCATCAACCCGGAGGCGTCCACGGTCTGGACCAGGTGATTCGCCACCGTGGAGTCGATGGTCGGCACGCCGGTGATATCGATGACCACCACCTTGGCCCGATTGCCGCGAATGGCGCCCAGCAGCTGTTCGGTCAGCTGCCGGGCCCGCTGCGAGTCCAGCACGCCGATAATGGGCAGGATGAGCAGCTGCTCGCGCACCTGGAGCACCGGGGTGGAGAGCTCGCGAATGGCCTCCTGCTGCTGGCGGATGATGCGCTCGCGTTCCTCCACGAAGGAGACGCCGACGGTATTGGCGATGCGGTTGGCCGCGGGCTCGTAGGCGTCGAGGACCCGATTGAGCAATTCGAAATCGGACTGGTACTTCTCGAACAGCGAGCGCGCCAGCACATCTCGCAGCAGCAGCACGATGCCGAGCACCTCGTCGGTCTCGACGCCGCGCGGAATGATGCGCTCGGACAGATCACGGGCGTAGTTCTGCAGGGCCTCCACGCTGCCGGTCTCGAGGGCGTCGACGTAGTTGTCGTAGACCGAGGTGGCCTCGGAGAAGATCTCGTCCGGCGTCATGGCGGTGAGCAGCTGAGCATGGGTAATGCGGCGCGCCCATTCCTCCCGTAGCAGGGTGCGGTTCTGGCGCAGATGTTCGACCAGTTCGGACAGCAGGGGTTCGCCCGGTCTGTCCACCAGCAGGGTGTTGTCGATATGTCTTGCACGCGATGTCATGGTTCTCCAAGACGCTACCGCCGGATGTTTGCTGTTGCGCTGACGCGAATGTGCCATGAGCGAGCCGAGCCTATTCGCACCGTTGCGGAGTTATGAACGATTTCCTGTCAAGGTGCCCTGACGAGGCATGTCGGCAATCACTTGATTTTCCGACCGGTCCGTACACTTTTTGCCCGTGCGAACATCCGCCCGGCCCGGGCTCCTCATCGCGATCGGCGCTGCGGTACTGGCGGTTTCCGCGGCCGCGCCGGGAGCCGCGGCCCCGGCGGGCATTGCACCCGCGCCGGCCGCCTGTGGGACGCCACTGTCCACCGGCGAGATTGCCACCATAGCCCGTCTATCGGATACCTCGGACCTGCCGGGTGCGGCTCTCGAGCGGCTCGAGGTCGCGGTGCAGCGTAACCAGCGGATCACCCGCATCCTGGCCGAGCATCGCGACCGGCGCGGGCTGTTCGGCATCGGGCTCGACGGGGTCGAGGAGGTGGCGGTCATGCCGCTGCAACGCGATCCGCTCGCTTTCGCCGACCGGCGGTTCGCCCATGCCATCAGCTTCGAGCTGCTGCGCCGCTACCTGGACAATCTGCACGCCGAATTCACCGGCGGCGTGGTCGAACCGCACTGGGCGCGGTATTTCGCGCTGGCGGCGAACTGCGAGCTGTCGGGGGCGCGGGCGGCCATGTCGGGCTACAACGCGCACCTCACGGTGGATCTGGCGTACTCCCTCGCCGCCATCGGGACGAAGCCGGAGAACGGGCCGGACTACTTCAAGATCGTCGCCGCCATCGCGGCCGCGGGCGATGTGATCGTCGAGCGCACCAAGCAGGTCTACGACGCCGATCTGGGCCCGCCGTGGCGCTTCTACTTCCTCGGCGAGGGCCTGGATCTGCTGGTGGGCGAGGGCGTCGCCACCAGGCAGCTGCTGATCGCCGCCGATCTCGGCGCGAATGTGGTCATCTTCGGCAACGGCCTCGCGCTGCAGGATCCGGCGCTGCACGACGCCACCGTGCTGGAGATCGCCGCGCTGTCCGATTCCGCGGAAGTCGCATTCGAGGTGCTGGCGCAGTTGCGCGCGCTGTGAGGCGAGTTCGCGCCATTATTCGGTGGTCTTGGCGGGCACCGCGCCGCCGTCGGCGTGCCGGGTGTCCCGGCCGAGGGTGTGCCGCGATGCCGAGAGCGGCCGCACGGGTCCGCGATTGGCGGCCTTGGCCCAGTACATGCTGTAGTCCGCGGCCTGCAGCAGATCGTCGGCGGTGGTGTGGGCCGCGAACTCCGCCGCGGTGCCGACGCTGGCGGTGACCGTGAGCCGGTGCCCGTGCACCTCGAACGGGCGGGCGAAGGTGCGGCGCACGCAGTGCGCGAGCTGATCGACCTCGCCGCCGGAATCCGGGACCAGAATGACGAATTCGTCGCCGCCCATGCGGGCCACCAGTTGGTCCGGGGCGGTGCAGGCGGTGAGCCGGCCGGCGGCCTGGACCAGCAGTTCGTCGCCGATGGCGTGGCCGAAGGTGTCGTTGACGGCCTTGAACCGGTCGAGATCCACGTAGCAGAGGCCGATGCGGGCATCCGGCTCGGCGAAGGCGGCGGTCAGGGCGTCGAAGAACCGGGATCGATTGGCCAGCCCGGTGAGCTGATCGTGATGCGCGCGGTAGTGCAGGCGTTCGCGCAGTGCGCGCCGTTCGGAGATGTCCTCCACCAGGATCAGCGTGTACCGCGGCTCCCCGTGATCGTCGCGGATGAGCGAGACATTGATATTCGTCCACACCGTGCGCCCGTCGCGATGCGGATACGCCTTCTCCATCTGGGCATTGTCGACATCCCCGCGCAGCACCGCCGCGTACAGCGGCCACATGCCCGGATCGTCCTCGGGATGGGCGAGATCGGTGACCGCCAGGGCGCACATCTCGGCCGGCGTATAGCCGAGCATTTCCGCGAAGGCGGTATTCACTTCAATAATGCGACCGGACATATCGGACAATCCGGTCCCAATTCCGGCCTGGGCGAACACCGCCCGGAACCGCGCCTCGCTCGCCCGCAGCTTCTCCTGCACCCGCATGCGTGCGGTGATTTCGGCGATTCGCACGCTTTCCTGTTCCGCCAGCAGCCATGTGCGGAAGGCGCGCACATAGCCGGCGGTGAATGCGCCCAGCAGTTCCGCGATCCGGTCGGTCGGTACCGCGCCATCCCGGGCGAAGAAGGACCCGAGCACGCTGACGCTGCGGCCCAGCACCTCGTTGCCGACGAAATGCGCACGCGCCAGTTCCGCGCCCAGTTCGGCCACGCGATCCGGGGTTGCGCCATCCCGCGCGGCGGCCGCGAAACCCGCGGCGAGCCGGGTCAGCAGGGCGTGGGCCTCGGCCCGGCTCATGGGCACCACGTGATCGCGGACTCCGCTGTCGAGCGCGGCTGCCCACTGTTCGACCAAGTCGGCGTGCGGGCCGCCATGCTCCGGCCCACCCCCGGGATCCGACGCCATGGGGGTTGATGGTAGCCCGACCAGTCTCGGGCCGCGAACGCCGCCTTGCCGGTCCGGGTTGCGATACCATTGCGGCGCTTCATGATTGGCCGTGAAGCAGCTTGGTGCAGAAGGGTTGCGAAGCGATGACCAGACCGAGTTGGGCTCCCGAGGGCATCGATTTGGATCGCCCCAGTGCCTCGCGAGTGTACGACTACTTCGTCGGCGGCATGCACAATTTCGAGATCGATCGCGAATTGGCGCACATGATCGAGAAGTTCACCCCGAATGTCGCGGAGACCATGCGCGCCAACCGGGATCTGCTGCGCCGCTGTGTCCGGTATCTGACCGATGCCGGAATCGACCAGTTCCTCGATCTCGGCTCCGGCATTCCGACCGTCGGCAATGTGCACGAGGTTGCGCAGGCCCGGAATCCGCACGCCCGCGTGGTGTACGTGGATATCGATCCGGTCGCGGTCGCGCACAGCCAGGCCATTCTCGACGGCAATCCGAATGCCGCCGTCATTCATGCCGATGTGGCCGAACCGGATTCGATCCTGAGCGCGCCGGATGTGGTGCGGCTGCTGGATTTCTCGCGTCCGGTGGCCGTATTGCTGCTCGGGGTCCTGCATTTCGTGCCGGACGAGGCCGATCCGGCCGGGGCGGTGGCCCGGCTGCTGGAGGTGTGCGCGCCCGGCAGCTATGTGGCGATCACGCACGCCACCGCCGATGGGCAGCCGCAGGAGGTGCTGGATGCGCAGAAGCTGTCCGGGCGCACCTCCACCGAGATCACGCTGCGCAGCAAGGACGCGATCGCGACGTACTTCCACGACTGGACGCTGCTCGAGCCCGGCCTGGTGCTGCTGCCGCTGTGGCGGCCGGAGAATCCGGCCGATGTCGGCGAGCATCCGGAGGTTTCCGGCGCCTTCGGCGGGCTGGCCCGCAAGGATTGATCGGCCCCCGGGAGCCTAGGGCGCAATCAGCGGGATGCTCAGCTGCCGCAGCGCGCCGCCGGGTTCCAGCACCACGCTGTCGTCGATATTGCCGATGACCACCGGAACGAATCCAGTGGTCTTGACGAGTTCCGCGACGCGGCACAGCGCCGCGGGGTGATCACCGGCCATCGGGGCGACGATGCGGCCCAGCGAGGTGAGCGGGCCGGAACGGTACATCGGCGTGGTGAAGTTGTTGAAGGCCTTGACCAGCTGGGCCTTCGGCACCAGCTCCGCGACTATCGCACTGGTCGGCCGGCTGTCGGTGTCGACGACGGTGACATTGCCGTAGGCATCGCGTTCGAACGGGTTGGCCGGGTCGATCCAGATCTTGCCGTCGAGCGGCGGCAATTCGGCGGCGAGAGCCGCCAGCTGATTCCACTGCACCGCGCCGACGAGCAGCGACGCGGCGTCGGTGACCTCGTCCACCGGGGCGGCCCGGGTATGGCGTAGTCCCCTGTCGGCCAGGGTCGCCGTTAATTCCTCCAGGTGGCGGCTGGCGATGTGCACGGAATGCCCGGCACGGTCGAACAGTCCCGCCAGGCTCAGGCCGATCAGGCCCGCGCCGAAGATTCCCACATCCATCCCGCACCATCCCTCGGATCGGCGCCGGTTCGGTCTACACCAGTAAATACCCGGCAACCCCGTGCGTGGCCCCATTCGGAAAATCTCCGCCGGGTCGTGTCACGGGGTTGCGGGGGACAGTGCTCAGGCGTTGACGCTCACCTCCTCGGCGGTGCGGGCCGGGCGGCGGAAGGTCGCCACGGCCGCGACGGCGGCCACCACGGCGATGACGGCGGCCGACTGGAAGGCGGCGGCGAAGCCATCGGTGAGAGCCACTGTGTCACCGAGCTTTTCGGCGCCCGCGGCGGAGGCGATGGCGGTCACCGCGGCCAGGCCGAGCGCGGAGCCGATCTGGTAGCCGGTGTTCACGATGCCCGAGGCCAGGCCGCCCTCTTCCGGCGGCGCGGCGGAGATGGCGGTCTGCAGGGACGGGACGAACGCCAGGGACATGCCCAGGGCGGCGACCAGCGAACCGGGCAGCACGTCGATCCAGAAATTGCCGTCGGGGCGGATGAACGACAGCCAGGCCAGGCCGGCGGCCAGCACCAGCAGACCGGTGATGATCATGGTGCGAGCGCCGAAGCGGGCGAACAGCTTCGGGGACAGCGCGATCATGCCGGCCATGATGAGCGCGGTCATGGGCAGCAGCGCCGCGCCGGACGGGAAGGCGGAGTAGCCGAGCACCTGCTGCAGGTAGAGGTTCAGGAAGAACCACATGGGCACCCATGCCGCCCCGAGCAGCACCTGGGCCAGGTTGGCCGCGCCGAGGTTGGGGGAGCGGAAGATGGCCAGCGGCATGAGCGGATCCTTGCGGCGGAGCTGAATGCCGAGGAAGGCGATCAGCAGCAGGGCCGCCAGGCCCAGCACGCCCCAGGTCTCACCGGAGAGCCAGCCGGTTTCCGGCGCCCGGACCACGGCGAACACGGCCGCGCCGAGGCCGAGGGTGGCGGTCGCCGCGCCGAGCAGGTCGACCGAGCCGTGCGGGGCCAGCGCGCCGCCGGGAACCAGGGCGGGAGCGGCGATCAGCGCCAGCAGGGCGATGGGGATGTTGATATAGAAAACCCAAGGCCACGAAGCGTATTCGGTAATGACGCCGCCCAGGAAGACACCGGCGGTGCCGCCCGCGGGCGCGGCCGCGCCGTAGACGGCGAACGCCTTGGTCAGCTCGCGCGGATTGCCGCCGAACAGCATCATGAGCAGCGTCAATGCCGAGGGCGCGATGAGCGCCGCGCCCGCACCTTGAATGCCGCGCCCGATGAGCTCGACCGTGGCGGTGGAGGCGATGCCCGCCACCAGCGATCCGGCGCCGAGTACGGCCCAGCCGAGCTGGAAGATGCGCCGCGCGCCGAGAATGTCGGACAGCTTGCCGCCCAGCAGCAGCAGTCCGCCGAAGACGACGACGTAGGCGTTGAAGACCCAGGACAGGTTCTCCTGTGAGAACCCGAGGGCCGTCTGCATTTCCGGCAGCGCGACGCCGATGATCGAGGTGTCCATGATGACCATGAACTGGGCGAGGGCAATGAGGGAGAGGGCGATCCACCGTCGCGAGGACGGTGGCGCCGGGTTGGCGGTGGACATGTGAATCACTCCTTGGCAGAGGGAAATCCGGTCCCATTTGTATACCCATGGGGGGTATCTGGACGGAATGCCTCCGCCTAGTGATTCATGTCATACCCTATGGGGGTATCTAGATCTCGGATGGTTCGGCGATGCTCGCATGTTCGGCCAATGCCGTGAGCGCGATGGCCAATCGCTCCCGGACGCTCGGATCGGCGACCGTCCCGTCCGCGCCGACCATGTCGCGCAGCACGGTGATCCGCCCGCACGCGGCTTCGGCGATATCGGCTCCGACGTAGCCCAGCACCGTGCGCAGGGTGGCCACCGCCGCATCGCCGCGCCCCTCGTGCGCGACATTGATCCAGGCGACGGGCTTGCCGTACAGATCCCCGGTGCCCACGGTCCATTCGAGCAGGTTCTTCAGACTGCCCGGAATCATGCCCGCGTACTCGGGCGCGCAGATCAGGACGGCGTCCGCCGCGCCGATCTCCGCCCGCAGCGCGGCCACTGCGGCGGGGGCGGCCTGGTCACCGGGAATGAAGGCGGGCAGTCCGACCAGTCCGTCGTACAGCCGCGCTTCGATCTCCGCCGGTGCGAGGTCGGCAATGGTCCGCAGGGCGGCCGTATTCGTGGAGGTGTCGCGGGTGCTGCCCGAGATCAACAGGATTCGCTGAGGTGTGCTCACCCCGTGGGCAACATGGCGGTGCAAGAGCGTATTTCACAGTGTTGTCTCAGTGAGTGAGAGTTACTGCAACACGAGGTGTCACTTTTTCTCGCGTTGGGTATGGTAACGATCATGCGCGCTGTCCCGGACAGTCGTTAACGCCCGGATTCGATTGCGCGACAACTGCATAAGGCGCGTTCGTGCAAGAAGGGCAGGCAATGATGACTGCATACACCCACCGCATCGACGAAGCGGCGGCGGGAGCTCCGGGCCGGCTGCTGGCGGCATCGCCGATGGTCGCGCGGATGCTGCCCGGCCTGCGACTTCCCGCCCGCGCCTGGCGCATCACCTACACCTCCACCAATGGCGCGGGCGACCCGGTCGAGGTCACCGGCACCGTGCTGGTGCCGCGCGCACCCTGGCGGGGCGCGGGCCCGCAGCCGCTCATCGGCTACGCCGTCGGCACCCAGGGCCTGGCCGACCGAATCGCCGCCTCCTCGTGGCAGCTGCGCTTCGGCGTGGAATACGAATCGCTGTTCATCCGGGCCGCCCTGCGCCGCGGCTGGGCGCTCGCCATCACCGACTATCCGGGACTGGGCAATCCGGGCACGCACCCCTATGTCATGGGCCGCTCGCTGGGCCCGTCCGTGCTGGACAGCATGCGCGCCGCGCGCCGCCTGCCCGCCGCCGGCCTGGACCCCGACGGCCCACTGGGCATCTACGGCTACTCCGAGGGCGGCAATGCCGCGGGCTGGGCGCTGCAACTCCAGCCCGGCTACGCTCCCGACCTCGAGCTCGCCGGCGGCGCGATCGGTTCCGCCCCCGCCGATCTGGAGGACATGATCGCCTTCCTGGACGGCACCCCCTACGCCTTCCTGCTGTTCTACGGCGTGCTCGGCCTCGACGCCGCCTACCCGGAACTCGATGTCCTGCAATACCTCAAGCCCCAGGGTCGCGCCCTGGCCGCCCTCTTCCGCCGCACCCATGCCGCCGCGGCGGCGGTGGTCGGCATTGCCGGCGGCCTGGTGATCCCCACCCACGTCGACACCTTCTGTCACACGCCGCCGTTCCAGGTCCCGGCCGTCAAGGCGCGCCTGCAAGAGAACAAACTGGGCGGAATCGCCCCGGCCGCACCGGTTCTGGTCGCCGGCGGCACCGCCGA
Source organism: Nocardia sp. NPDC127526 (assembly GCF_042672265.1). Classification (NCBI taxonomy): domain Bacteria; kingdom Bacillati; phylum Actinomycetota; class Actinomycetes; order Mycobacteriales; family Nocardiaceae; genus Nocardia; species Nocardia sp. NPDC127526. The sequence goes on from NZ_JBHXVO010000025.1 coordinate 100,888, forward strand.
GCAGATCATCCCGTTCCCGCAGGCCGTGGCCCTGGCCGAGAGCTGGAAGGCCCTCGGCGCGGACGTCACCATGCACACCATGCACCGCCGCGAACACGTCACCGGCGCCTTCGCCTTCGCCCGGCCCGCCTTGCGCTTCCTGGGCGAATGTCTGGAGCAGGCGCAGTCGAAGGATCTGCGCCGCCTCGCCTGACCGGAGTTCCCGCTCGGCCCCGCGTGGCGCCGAGCGGGAGAGTGGTTCAGGCGGCGCGGGTTTCGGCGAGCCGGTCGTGGCGGCCGTAGCTGCGGTCGGGGCCGGTTGCCAGCACGGACCGGGCCATCATGCGCTCGGTCGTGCGGCGGCCGAGTCGCTCGGCCAGCCGGGTCGCGCCGGGAATCACGCGGCGGGGGATCTCGAGTGCGCCGTTCAGTGCGGCGGTGGCCAGGACGGCGGCGGTGAAGACGCGGCTGTAGGGCATGCCGAGGAAGTCGGAATTGGTGTGGCCCAGCAGGATTCGGCTGTAGGACACCGAGTAGAGGGTGAAGGCGCGACCGGCCAGGCGGCCGGCCGGGCCGCCGCGATCCAGGCCGTAGATGGCGGGCAGCGCGCCGACCAGCGCCGCGGACAGGGCGCGCGAATCCGCGTCCGGCTTGAATTCGTAGTCCGCCTGCAGCCACAGCAGCCGCCAGGTGTCGGTCTCGTCGGCGGGCAGGATCTCCGGGTCCAGGCCGATCACATGGCCGACATAACGCCACAGGTGGTACACGGCCGCCTTCTCCTTGCGGGTGAACTGCAACCCGAGCGCCTGGCAGCCGGCAATGGTGGCCAGCGAGAACAGCATGAGCGTGCCCGCCGTGAGGGATTGGTTGATCGGGTGATCCCAGTTCGCGTAGTCCCAGTCCGCGCGGCGGTTCATGCCCGCGCGCACCTGGGCGTGCATGAGCCGCACCCGCACGGTGTTCTTGAAGCCGGGCTGGAAGCGTCCCATCCCGCCGGCCGCGGTCACATCCATCCACCAGGTGGCGGTCTCGGTCACGCGGCGCGGGGCCATGTTCTCGGCGGAGAGGCCGCCGGTCCCGATCAGCACCTTGTCCGCCCGCGAGGCCAGATAGCCGCCATTGAGCGAGAACATGGACAGGGCCAGATTGGTCGCCCACGGGCTGACCCGGCCGCAGACCCGCGCGGCCTTGTCGAGTTTGGCCTGGTCCAGCCAGAAGGGCGGGGCATCGAGGTGGGCGAAGAAGGCGCGCAGTTCGGCGGGCGCGTCCGGCACCGCGTCGATGCCGCGTTCCAGGGCGATCTCGAACAGTTTGCGGCCGTGGCCGGTGGGCAGGCGGCGGAACATGTCCACGACGGCGTCGGCGAGCGGATCGCCCTGCTCGGTGAACCGGCGATAGGCGTCGCGCTGTTCGGGCGTGGGCCGGATATCGCCGGGGGCCAGGATCTTCATGGCCAGCTTGAACATCGGCTCCTGGAAGACGACCGGTTCGGGCAACTGCTCGGTACGCGCCATTGCGTGCCTCCTGTTAGGCATCCCACTCTGGTGAATGACTTCACCAGACTATTTGGTGATAGTCTTCACCAAAGTCGGCGGCATGGCAACAGGTGGTGGTGACATGGCATCGGACCGGGGGCGATATGCCGGACTGAGCGGCGATGAGCGGCGCGCCCAGCGGCGCGAGAAGCTGCGCGCGGCCGCCCGGGAGCTGATTGCCGAGCAGGGCCTGGCCGGACTCAAGGTGCGCGCGCTGTGCACCCGCGCGGGATTGAACGACCGCTACTTCTACGAGAGCTACGCCGATACCGACCAGTTGTTGTTCGAGCTGGTGGACGCCCAGCTGGCCGAACTCATGGCCGGACTGTTCGACGTCATCGCCAATGCCCCCGCCGATACCCGGATCCGCCTGCGCGCTGTCGTCGAGCACGGCGTGGCCGTCCTCGCCGACGATCCGGTGCGCCGCCGCCTGGTCGTCGAATTCCAGTCCGGCGACGAATTGCGCCGCCGGCGTACGGAACTGGTCGATCTGGCTGCTCGGACCATGCTCGCCCAGGGCCGCGAACTGCTGGGCGAGGAGGCCGTCACCGGCATCCACGCCGAACTGGCGGCCCGCACCATCGCCCACGGCGGCCTGGAGTTGATCACCGAATGGCTGCGCGGCGATCTCGCGATCGAGCGCGCCCAGCTGGTCGACTTCCTGGTTGCCATGATCATGACCGCCTCGGAGATCACCACCACCGTGCGCCGCGAAATGGCGGCCGACGGTTCGTGAGTCAGGCCTGATCGGGGGCGGCGAGTTCGGCGAACGCGGTCAGGGGTTCGTCGGGATCGAGTGTGAGCCCCCGGGATTCGGCCGTGGCGTAGAGCGCCCCCCAGGCGAAGGCGGCCAGTTGATCGGCGAGTTCCTTGCCGCTGATCAACGGTTCGTTCAGCCAGCGCAGCACGCCGAGGCCGATCGCGCCGAGCAGTGCGTCCACGCTGTATTGGAGATGGTCCCCATCGGCGCCGCGGACCCGCAGTATGCCGGCGAGGAACTCGGAAACTGTATCGGACAGTGGCCGCCCGTCTTCGAGGAAACGGGCCGCGCCATAGGCCGCGACCACGTGTGAGCTCACAATGAAGCGAAACAGGTTGGGGCGCTCGGAGACAAGATCGATATAGGCGGCCAGGGCCGTGCGGATGGCCTCGCGCGCCGAGGCGGCCGGGTCGAACAGCGGGGTGACGCGCTCGACGATCAGCTCCTGCACCCGGCCGCTCACCGCGGCCAGCAACTCGACCTTGTCGCCGAAGAAGCGATACAGCTTGGGGCGCGGTATACCAGCGGTTTTCACCACATCGTCGATGGAGAGATCGGGTCCGTGCTCATCGATGGCGCGAATGGTGGCCTCGATGAGCTCGGCCCGCACCGAGGCGCGATGCGAATGCCAGCGGTCGTAGCGGGCATCACCCTTCGGGGCGGCCGGGCGGTCGCGATTGGGGTGGGAGGCCATGCGGCAGATTGTAATTCGATCCGTTACGGCGCACCCCTTGCCTATCTGTCTGGGACAATTCTACACTGAGCTCACATCGAACACGCAGTACTAGGTACTCAGTGTTGCACCAAGGATGGGCAAGATGGCCAGCACCGTTTTCAGCTACCCCAAGGCTCGGCGGATCAGATTCCGCTTCGAGCACCATGATTCGAACGACAAGTACTTCGTCGACGGCGATATGGTCTTCAGCCATTTCGTGGCCGGACTCTCGGGCGGCTTCCCGCCCGGCGAGGAATCCTTCATCCGCTCGGTCCGCCGGGTGGCCGAGCAGGTTACGGATCCGGACCTGAAGAAACGGGTCAGCGGCTTCGTCGGCCAGGAGGCCATGCACGGGCAGGAGCACCGCCGGCTCAATCACAAACTCCTCGAAATGGGTTATCCCATCGAATGGATCGATACCGAGAAGGCCAAGGACCGCGCCCGCCGGATCGAGAACCGGCTCTCTCCGCTCGCGCATCTGGCGGCCACCGCGGCGGCCGAGCACTACACCGCCGTGCTGGCGCAGCGGGTGCTCTCCAGTGACGAGATCCAGGCCATTCCGGCCTCACCCGAATTCTGGAACCTGCTGAACTGGCACGCGCTCGAGGAACTCGAGCACAAGTCGGTGGCCTTCGACGTGTTCCGCGCCGTCGGCGGCACCGAGAGCACCCGGATCGGCGTGATGGCGGTGCTGTACGCGCTCACCATCCCGTTCACCTATGGCTCCCTGGCGGTTTCGCTGGCCCGCGATCCGGTGGCGCGGCGGCAGCCGGTGCGCATCGCCCGCGAGGCGTATCAGCTGTTCACCGGCCCCATCTTCCGCGGGCTCATGGGTGACCTGGCCAAGTACATGCGGCCCGGCTTCCACCCGGACGACATCGACACCACCGCGCTGCTCGAGCGCTGGCAGCGCGAGCTTTTCGGTGCGGACGGCGCTCTCGTCGACCACCTGAAGTAGGACAACTCCATCGAGAAAGGACCGACCAATGGCGATCGGTCAGGACACCGCGTCCCCCACCCCCTATCCGAAGGTGCGGCGCATGCGCTTCCGGTTCGGCCGGCCCGAACCCATGGCCCACCACTTCGTCCAGGACGATATTCCGCTCACGCATCTGGTGGCGCTGCTGTCGGGGGCGTTCCCGCCGGGCGAGGAATCCTTCATCCGCTCGGTGCGCAAATTCTCCGGTGAGATCACCGATCCCGTGCTGAAGAAGCGCGTGGCGGGCTTCATCGGCCAGGAGGCCATGCACGGCAACCAGCATCGGGCCCTCAACGAGCAGCTCATCGACATGGGCTTCCCGATCGTGCGGGTATTCACCTTCGAGCCCGGCGCGCTGCGGGAGCGTGCGCTGATCATGGTCGAGAACCTGGTGCCGAGGCACATGCACCTGGCCGTGACGGCGCTGGCGGAGCACTACACCTCCACCCTGGCGAATCGGGTGCTCGGTAATCCGGATATCCAGGCCATCCCCGGTGACCCGGAGGTGTGGAACCTGTTGAACTGGCACGCCTTCGAGGAGCTCGAGCACAAGTCGGTGGCCTTCGACGTGTACCGCGCCACGGGCGGTTCGGAGGTCGTGCGGATCGTGCTCATGGCGGGCACCTACGCCTTCACCATTCCGGTCGTCTCGCTCGGCGTGGCCGCGTCGATCCTCGGCGATCCGCACAGCTGGCGGCCGATCAAGGTGCTGCGCGAATCGATCCGGCTGTATCGCGGCCCGATCGTGCGCGGGTTCATGAAGGAGATCCGGCCCTATATGCGGCCGGGCTTCCATCCCGACGACATCGATACCGATGCCCTGCTCGAGCACTGGCGGCGGGAACTGTTCGGGGCGGACGGCGAGCTGCTCGACCGCATGAGCTGAATACGCCCGTAACTAGATTCGAGGAATCACATGAGCAACGTCGTCGGCTGGGGTGCGCCCGCCGGGGGCCGGGCCGACCACGAGGTCATCGTGGTCGGCGCCGGATTCGGTGGCATCGGCACCGGTATCGCACTACAGCGCAAAGGCATCCACGACTTCGTGATCGTCGACAAATGGGATCGGGTGGGCGGCACCTGGCACGCCAATACCTATCCCGGTGTGGCGGTCGACATCCCGTCGTTCATCTACAGCTTCTCCTATGAGCAGCGCGGCGACTGGTCGCGAGTCTTCGCGCCCGGCACCGAACTTCGCGAGTACGCCGAGAGCATGGTCGACAAGTACGGTCTGCGGAACAAGCTGCGCATGAACACCACCGTCGTGGCCGCGGACTTCGACGACCGGAACAGCCTGTGGCGGTTGACCACCGACGGCGGGCAGGAGCTCACCGCGCGCTATGCGGTGCTGGCCGTCGGCGGGCTGGAACGGCCGAAGATGCCGGATATCCCGGGCTTGCAGGACTTCGGCGGCGCGCTCCTGCACACCGCCCTGTGGGATCACGACGTCGAGCTGCGGGACAAGCGGGTGGCCGTCATCGGCACCGGCGCCACCGCCCTGCAGCTGATTCCGGCGATCGCGGGGGAGACCCGCCATCTCACCGTCTTCCAGCGCACCCCGATCTGGGTGTTCCCGAAGACCGATGCCGCCATCGGCCGGTTCGGGCGGCAGGTGCTGGGCAACAAGCGAATCCGATCGGTGCTGCGGCTGGCGGGGAATCTCGGCACCGAACTGGCCATGAGCGGGATGGTCGCCGGACCGCCCTGGCTCACCGAGACCGGTCGGAAGCTCGCGGAAATCCCGGTGCGGCAATGGATGCGGCGGCAGGTCGCCGATCCAGTGCTGCGCGAACGGCTCATGCCGAAATACGGTCTCGGCTGCAAGCGGCCGTCCATGTCCAACGACTACCTGAAGACGTTCAACCGCACCGACGTCAGCCTCGTCACCGAGTCCATCGAGCGCATCACCGAGCGCGGCGTGGTCACCGCCGACGGCCGCGAACACGAGATCGACGTGCTCATCTGCGCCACCGGCTTCAAACTCTGGGACAAGGGCGCGGTGCCGCCGTTCCCGGTGCGCGGACGCAATGGCAAGGACCTGCAACGGTTCTGGGACGAGCACCGCTACCAGTCGTATCAGGGCGTCTCGGTGCCGGGCTTCCCCAATGCCTTCACCATCACCGGCCCCTACGGCTTCGTGCTCGGCTCCTATATCTGGATGATCGAGGCCACCGCCGCCCATCTGAGCCGGGTCATCGCCGAATCGAAACGCCGGCGCGCCACCGAGATCGAGATCCGGCAGGAGGTACACGACGAGTACTTCGCCGCCTGCCTGAAACGGCAGCAGCGGAACTTCCTCTTCACGCCGGTGTGCGCGGGTTCCAACACCTACTACATCGACAATCACGGCGATTCCCCGTTCCGGCCGTCCACCCACGGCGAGATGTACTGGCAGAACCGCCATTTCGATCTCGACGTCTACCGCTACACCGTGGGCGCGCCCGTGCCCGCGCCCGCCGTCCTGTCGGAGGAAGCATCATGAAGGTCAACGACATCGATCCGCGACTGGTCGTGGTCACCGGGGCGGGCAGCGGCATCGGCCGGGCGGTCGCCCAGCGCTTCGCCCGGATGGGCGCACAGGTCGTCGTCTCCGATATCGACAAGGACGCCGCCCTGGCGACGGTCGCCACCATCCAGGCCGACGGCCGGCGCGCGGTGGCCATGCAACTGGATGTGACCGATCCGGAGGCGTGGACGGCCTTCGCCCGGGACGTGCACGCCGACCACGGCGTCCCCGACATCCTGGTCAACAATGCCGGAATCCTGGTCAGCGGCGCCTTCCTGGATCTGGAGCCCGCGGATTGGGAGCTCCAGCTCAGCGTCAACCTGCTCGGCGTGGTCTACGGCTGCCGCACCTTCGCCCGGCTCATGATCGACGAGGGCCGCCGCGGCCACATCGTGAACATCGCCTCCGCGGCCGCCTTCACCCCGACCCCGGTCATGTCGGCCTACTCGGTGTCCAAGGCCGGGGTGAAGATGCTCACCGAATGCCTGCGGCTGGAGCTGGCGCCGAAGGGGGTTGGGGTGAGCGCCATCTGCCCCGGCGTGATCAATACCAATATCGGCGAGCACGCCGTCACCGTCGGCGTCGACCCGGATCTGGTCGCGCGCGGCAAGGAGATCGCCAGGGAGATCCAGGAATTCGCGGCCCGCCTGCCGTTCTCGCCGCTGAGCCCGGATCTGGTGGCCCGGGCCGTGGTGCGCGCGGTGCGCTACGACCTGGCCGTCGTCCCGGTGCGCGCCGAGGCCTGGCTGGGCTATTTCATGCTGCGCCTCGCGCCCGGCGTCAATCGCCGTATGACACAACCTCTCTCGATGGAGCGTATCCAGGCGGCAGGTGAGTATCTACTCGGTAGGAGAGTGCCGGGATGAGCCGCGTTCATCAGATCAAGGTGCGCGAGGTCGTCACGGAGACCGCCGATGCGGTCTCGCTGGTCTTCGACATTCCGGACGACCTCGTGAGCCGATTCGCCTATGCGCCTGGGCAATACCTGACCTTGCGGGTGCCCAGCGCGCGTACCGGTTCGGTGGCGCGCTGCTATTCGCTGTCGAGCAGCCCGCACTGCGGCGACCGTCCCACCGTCACCGTCAAGCGCACCGCCGGCGGCTATGCCTCGAACTGGATCTGCGACAACCTCGCGGCCGGCTCCCTGCTCACCGTGCTGGAGCCGGCCGGAAACTTCGTGCCGCGCAGCTGGAATCGCGATTTCCTGCTGTGCGCGGCGGGCAGCGGGATTACCCCTATTTTCTCGATTCTCAAGTCCGCGCTCGCCCTCGGCAAGGGCAGGATCGTGCTGCTGTACGCCAATCGCGACCGGCGGTCGATCATCTTCGCCGCCCAGCTGCGCGAGCTGGCGCGCCGCCATCCACGCAGGTTGACGGTGCTGCACTGGCTGGAATCCGAACGCGGCGTCCCCACCGCGCGCGGGCTCGGAACGCTCGCCAAACCATATCGTCGGTTTGATGTATACCTTTGTGGCCCACCGGGATTCGCTACCGCCGCCAAGAACGCACTGGCACAATTGCGGATACCGGAGCGTGCGATCCGCGAGGAGGAATACCGCTCGCTCACCGACAATCCATTCGAGCACCACCAACCCGTGGCGGCTCCCGATCCGGTCCCTGCGCGGCCGGCGGGCGACACCGCCACCGTGAAGGTCGAGATCGATGGCGAGACGCACACACTGCCCTGGCCGCGGCACCGCAAACTGCTCGATGTCCTGCTCGATCGCGGCATCGACGCACCCTATGTCTGCCGTGAATCCGCGTGCGGGACCTGCGTGTGCCGTGTCCGGCGGGGCCGCACTCGCATGATCATGAACGAGGCCCTGATCGACGAGGAGCTCGCCCGGGGCTACACCCTGGCCTGCCAGACCCTGCCGGAATCCGATGATCTGCACATAACCTTCGACGAATGAGCGCCGCGCCCGCGCGGCCGGACAACGAGGTTTGCCATGTTCACACTGCCCACCGGGATCAACGGCGCCGCCGATCCCGCCTTCGCTCCCGCCGTGCGCGCCTTCGCGCTGCTGTTCTCGCGCTATGTGCGCACCGGCGGCGCGCTCGCGGTCTACCTGCGCGGGGAACCGGTGGTGAACATCTGGACCGGCACGGCCGACGCCGCCGGTGAAATCCCGTGGGAGGCCGACACCGCCGCCCTCTCGTTCTCCACCACCAAGGGCATCACCTCCATGGTGATCCACCGCCTGGCCGACCGCGGCTCGATCGACTACGACGTACCGGTCGCCGAGTACTGGCCCGAATTCGCCGACGGCGGAAAGCATTCCATTACCGTGCGCGACGTGCTGGCGCACCGTGCCGGCTTGGGCGATCTGCGGCGGCTGCTCGACGATCCGGCCGATGTCCTCGACCACGCGCTCATGGAGCAGCGACTGGCCGCGGCCACGCCCGACTGGACCCGCGGTCTGCCCATGTACCACGCGGTGACCTTCGGCTGGCTGCTCGGCGGCCTGACCCGCGCCATCACCGGCCAGGAGATGGAGGAGCTGTACCGCGTCGAACTGGCCGAGCCGCTGGGTCTTTCCGGCCTGCACCTGGGCCACCCGGCCGGCGCCGCCGTGGCCGAGATGGTGGGCCCGGCCCTGTCCTTCACCGGCACCCGGCTGGGCCGGCCGCTCACCGCCGCCGTGACCCGCATCCCGGTGCTCGGCACACTCATCAGCTCCGCCCATGTCGCGGGCGCCGAAGCCGCCCTGCTGGGCCCCTTCCCGGATTTCGGCACCGCCCGCAACGGCGCGGCCACCGGCGTTTTCAGCGCCGACGCCATCGCCCGGATCTATGCCCTCATCGCGGGCGACGGCGCCTTCGACGGCCAGCAGCTGCTCGCCCCCGATACCGTGCGCGCCCTCGATCGCCGCACCGGCCTCAGCCCCGATTCGAACCCGCTGACCTTCTGGCACCTGGGCTATCATCCGTTCCCCACCCTGGGCGCGCCCCACGCCTTCGGGCACATCGGCCTGGGCGGCTCCGGCGGCTGGGCCGATCCGGATTCCGGTCTGGCCGTGGGCTTCGTGCACAACCGGCTGGACCTGTTCCGGCTCCCCGTGGACATGATCCTGACCTCGCTGCTGCTGCCCACCATCACCCGCTCGGCGGGCAGCTACGCGCGCCGCGCCGCCGCCGTCCGGGCGGCCTGACCCGGCTCAGAGCGGCAGGCTCATGGGTCTTTTGCGGCCCGCCACCGAGGCCCGGAACGCTTCGGCGGTCTGCGGCACCAGCACGGCCGCGACAATGGCCAGCGCCGGTCCGATGGCCATGGTGGCGAAGGCCGTCTGGTAGGAGAAGTGGTCGGTCACCACGCCGAAGGTGAACGGGCTGAGCGCACCCGCGAGCTGCCCGCCGAAGATGATGACGCCCGTCGCCGCGCCGATGTACGCGCTGGGCAGCGCCCGCAGCGGCACCGAGAAGGCGGGCATCATGGCCATGCCCGCCACCAGCGTCATGGCCGTGCCCGCGACCACGAACAGCGGGAAGTACTCGATGCGCGGCAGGATGAACAGCATCAGGGCGGTGAAGGCCATGGACGGCACCACGATCACCCGCGGCCGCCCGCCCAGGCGATCGGACATGCGCGCCCCGATCACCACGCCCGCCGCCGCGCCGAGCGTGGACGGCACCGCGGCGAAGGCGATGGCGGCGAAGGAGATTCCGCGATCCTCGTGCAGGAAGGTCGGCGTCCACGCCGTCACGCCCCACACCAGCACGTCGTAACCGAAGAAGATGACGGCGAAGCCCAGAATGGCCGGGGAGAACAGCACATTGCGCCGTTCCGCCGAACTCAGGCCCATGGTGACGGGCTGCACGTCCTGGGTGAGCGGTTCCGGCATCCACTTGCGCCAGGCCAGGATGACCGCCACGCCGAGCACGGAGATGATGGCGAACATCCATCGCCACCCGATGGTCGGCAGCATGATGCCCGCGATCACCGAGGCCAGCAGGATCCCCACCGCATTCGAGGAGTTCATCCATCCGGTCGCGGTGGTGCGCTGTTCGGGCACACTGCGTTCGGCCAGCGCCTTGATGGCGGCCGCCGGGAAGACGCCCTGTACCAGACCGAACAGGAACCGCATGGCCAGCAGGACCGCGAAAGACCAGGCCACCGCGGTCAATCCGGTGAAGATCGACCAGGCGACGAGCCCGACCACGCCGACCCGCAGGGCGCCGTAGCGATCGGCCAGCAGCCCCGCCGGGACCTGGATGGCCGCGTAGGCCACGAAGAAGATCGAGACCAGCAGTCCCTGCTGGGTGTGGTCGAGACCGAGATCCTCACCGATGGCCGGCAGCGCGAAGTTGATCACGGTCCGGTCGATGTAGTCGACGACCCATGCCGCGAACAGCAGCATGACGGTGATCCGTGTCGTGCGTGGCATTGGTGACCCTTCATCGAACGAGGCGCGGCGGAATGCCACGAAAGCCCCATGGCCCGAGGATATGGCGAACCACCGTTTTGCGTCCTCCCGCCCATTTTGGGGGCTAGCGGTTGCGATTCGGGCAACACCAGGGCAAATGTCGGCCAACTCCGCAGGTCAGCGCCGCCTGCCCCAGTGCATTGAACCGAGCGGGCGCGCGATCCGTTCTACCGGATGAGCAGCTGCCCCGCCGGGATTCCGCGGCAGGGTATTCGTGCACCCAAATGTGCTGTCTATCAGCATGTTTCGAGCAAGAACGTGACCCGGGACACATTGCCCGGGCGACGAGGGCCTGGATACCTTGTGTGCGATGTATCGCGCACAATGCAATTCGAGAGGGGGGATCATGTCCGAACGCGGACCGGTGACCCGGACGGTCGCGGACGTCATCATCGCGCGGCTGGCGGAGCACACCGATCACCTCTTCGGGGTGGGCGGTGCGAATATCGAGGACGTCTACGACGCGGTGCAGCGGCGGCCGGACGTCATGACCGGCATTGTGGCCAAACACGAATTCGGGGCCGCCACCATGGCGGACGGATACGCGCGCGCCACCAACCGGCTCGGGGTGGTGGCCGCCACCTCCGGCGGCGGGGCAATGAATCTGCTTGCCGCCCTTGCGGAGTCCTACGACTCGCGGGTGCCGGTGTTGGCGCTGGTGGGGCAGCCGCCGACCGGGCTGGAAGGGTGCGGGGCGTTTCAGGACACCAGCGGTGGGCCCGGGCTGCTGGATGCCGAGCGGATCTTCGGGGCGGTATCACGGTTCTGCGCGAAGATCACTCGTGCGCGGGACCTACCCGGCGCGCTGGACCATGCGATCGCGGCGGCTTTCGCCGGCGGACCCGCGGTCCTCCTGCTGCCCAAGGACATCCAGGCCACCCCTGTCGCCACGTCTTCGACTGTCGGCGGGAACCCCTCTTGTCATCCCGGCGTGGGGGTTTGTCGGTGTCTCCACACCACCCGGGGTGGCGAGCCGGACCACGACGCGCGGGAGGGGGAGAACTCCGA